>NZ_CP156079.1:4401556-4707563 GCF_040892545.1 Paracidovorax avenae | reverse complement strand
AGCTTCGTCGCCATTCCCGGGCTCATCGGGCCCCTGCTGGGGCCCACGCTGGGCGGCTGGCTGGTGCAGAGCGCGTCCTGGCACTGGGTGTTCCTCATCAACCTGCCGGTGGGCCTGATCGGCCTGCTGGCGGCAGCCCGGTTCATGCCCGTGCTGCGGGCAGAGCGGCCCGATCCCTTCGACGTGGCGGGCTATGTGCTGCTGGCCTTCGGCATGGTGTCCATCTCGCTGTCCATCGAAGCCGCGGGCGTGGTGGGACGCGGCGGGGCGGCGGCGCTGGGCGTGGGCGGCCTGGTGGCGCTGGTCGTGTATTGGCTGCACGCCGCGCGGCACGAGCGGCCGCTCTATTCTCCGCACCTGTTCCGCGTGCGGACGCTGTCGGTCGGGCTGCTGGGCAACCTGTTCTGCCGGCTCGGCAGCGGGGCCATGCCTTTCCTGATTCCGGTGTCGCTGCAGTTGCTGCTGGGATACTCGCCCATGCATGCCGGCATGATGATGCTGCCCGCGGCCCTCGCGGGCATGGCCATCAAGCGGGTGGCGACGCCCCTGATCCGCCGGTGTGGCTACCGGAACATCCTGGTCGCCAACACCGCGCTGCTGGGGATGCTGATGGCCAGCTTCGCGCTGCGCGAGCCCGGCTGGCCGCTGGCGTGGCAGGTGCTGCAGCTGGCGGCCTTCGGCGCCGTCAACTCGCTGCAGTTCTCGGCGATGAACACCATCACCCTCAAGGACCTGGACGGCGCCAGCGCCAGCAGCGGCAACGGCCTGCTGTCGATGGTGCAGATGCTGGCGATGAGCCTGGGCGTGGCGGTGGCGGGCGCGGTCCTCTCGGAGTGGAGCCAGGCGTACGGTGGTGCCGAGGTGCCCGGCGCGGTGCTGCACGCCTTCCAGTCCACTTTCCTGACGGTGGGTTTCATCACCATCGTTTCGGCGGCCGTGTTCTGGCAGCTGCCGCGGGAGGCGCGCACACCGCCCCGCGAGGGGCCCGAGGTGTCGGGCCAGGGTTGACGGAAGGCGCCAGGGCCGGGCCTCAGGCGGGGTAGAGGGCGCCGAGCACGCGGGGGCCGGCGGCCCCCGTCACCTGGGGCAGGTTGCCGGGCAGGCGGTGCAGGGCGCGGTGGGCCAGCCAGGCGAACGCGGCGGCTTCGACCTGCTGTGGCGGCAGGCCGAATGCGTCCGTCGTCTGCACTTCGACCCCGGGCAGCAATGCGGCCAGCCGGCGCATCAGCAGGCCGTTGCGGGCGCCGCCGCCGCACACGGCGAGCTGCCGCCCGCCCCGGCCATGGCTTTCCATGGCTGCCGCGCAGGTGCGGGCCGTCAATTCGGTGAGCGTGGCCTGCACATCCCGGGGAGGCAGGGCGGGCAGTGCCTGAAGATGGGCCTGCAGCCAGGCCGCGTTGAACAGGTCGCGTCCCGTGCTCTTGGGCGGAGACTGGTGCAGGTAGGGTTCCGACATCAGGCGTTCCAGCAATGCGGGCTGTACGCTGCCCTGTGCGGCCCAGGCGCCGTCGGCATCGTAGGGCTGGCCGGTGTGGAGAACGCACCAGTGGTCCATCAGCGCGTTGCCCGGACCGCAGTCGAAACCCAGGACCCCGCCCTGCGTGACGAGGACGCTGAGGTTGGCGATGCCGCCGATGTTCAGCACGCACACGGTGGTGTCCGGCCGGCCGAACACGGCCTGGTGGAAGGCCGGCGCCAGCGGCGCGCCCTGGCCGCCCGCAGCCACGTCGCGGCTGCGGAAGTCGGCTACCACGGCGATGCCGGTGCGCTCTGCCAGCAGGGCCGGGCTGTTGAGCTGCAGGGTGTAGCCGGTGCCGTCGAAGAGGCCAGGGCGGTGCCGCACGGTCTGGCCATGCGCGCCGATGGCCTGCACATCGGCCGGACCGAGTCGTGCGGCCTGCAGCAGCCGCTGGACCACCTCGGCATAGACGCCTGTCAGCGCATTGGCCGCCAGCGCAGCGCGGTGCAGCTCGTCCGCACCGCTGGCGTTGAGCGCCAGCAGCTCGGCCTTGAGCGCATCGGGCAGCGGCGCCGACGCAAAACCCTCGACCCGCAGCGGCGCTCCCTCCTCGAATGCGACCAGCGCCCCATCCACCCCGTCGAGCGAAGTGCCCGACATGAGTCCGATATAGCGTTCAGTCATCGTGAGAGATGTCATGGGGCTGGCCGGGATAGAAGGGGAAAACAGCAGAAAACATGCCGCGTCTTCTAAAACTTGACGCGGCTTCCACGCCGGCGCGGCCTGCGACCAGCAGGCGCCACGGAACCGGCTTTGCCGGGCCGTCGGCGTCGTCCCCCTTCCGGCGCAAGCCGAGAGAAGGGGGAAGCGGCGCAGCCGCTCAGGGGGATGTATCCCTTTACTGCGCGCTGGCCTGCTGCACCAGCGCGGCCGACGCCAGCTGCACGCGCATGTTGCTCGCCAGGCGGTTGAAGGCTGCACGCGATGCGGCGGACACGGGCTGCGCGGCCTCGCTTTGCTGCGCGATGGTCATCGGGTCCTGGTGCTGGCCGTTGACGCGGAATTCGAAATGCAGGTGGGGGCCGGTCGCCCATCCCGTGGCACCCACGGCGCCGATCGTCTGGCCCTGTTCGACCGACTGGCCCTTGCGCACGTCGATGCGGCTCAGGTGGGCGTAGACCGTGACATGCTGGTTGCGGTGCTGTACGTAGATGACGTTGCCATAGCCGTTCTGCACGCCGGCGAACTCCACGGTGCCGTCGCCCACGGTGCGCACGGCCGTGCCGGTGGGGGCGGCGAAGTCGGTGCCCAGGTGGGCGCGCCACTTCTGCAGGATGGGGTGGAAGCGCATCTTGAAGCCGCTGGTCACGCGCGAGAACTCCACCGGGGAGGTGAGGTAGGCGCGGCGCATGCTTTCGCCTTCCAGGGTGTAGTAGGCGCCCTTGGCGGCTCCCGGTTCCTGGAACCAGACGGCATCGTAGGTCTTGCCGTTGTTGTGGAACTCGGCGCTGAGCACGCGGCCGCTGCGCAGCGGTTCACCGTCGGCCTCGAGCGTCTCGTACACCACAGAGAAGCGGTCTTCCTTGCGCAGCGCCCGGTGGAAGTCGATGTTGCTGGAGAAGACTTCCGCCAGCTGGATGGCGACGCCGTCCGGGATGTTGGAGGCATCGGTGGCTGCGAACAGCGAACTGCGGATGATGCCGCCGGCCAGGCGGTTGCCCACGGTGAGGGGCGCCGTCTCGATGCGCGAGGCGAACGTGTTGCCCTGGCGCTCGACCACGAGGCGGCGGAAGTTGCCGCTGTCGTCCTGCACCCAGCGCGCCGTGAGCTTCACGAGCCGGTGGTCCTCGGTGGTTTCGGCGGAAACCGAGCGGCCGCCGCGGCCCAGCAGGGTCTGGCGCACCTGGCCATCGCTGCGCAGGAACGCTGCGGCTTCCGGGTCGGCCACGCCCAGGCGCTGCAGGATGGCTTCGGCCGTGTCGCTGCTGCGGGTCTGGTCGGTGCGGTAGAGGGAGTAGCTGGGGATGTCCACCAGCGCGGAGAGCGGCCGGTCGCCCGCGAGGGACTCGACCGGATACTCGACGGTGGTGCGGGGCAGGTCGCCCGGATCGGGAGCGAACGACGCCACGGCGAAGGCGCCACCTCCGCCGGTGAGCAGGACGGCCGCGACCGCGGCGGTGATGCGTTTGGGATGGGTCTGGGCTAAGCGCGAGAGCCGATCCAGCAATGCAAGGCCGGCGGATGTCAAGCCGTTGTTCAAGAGTCTGTACCCCAGGGTGAAGCGCATGCGGGCCCGGGAAGGCGGCATGCGAGGACTGTCCGTGGTTGCAGCGACAGGCACCGGGCCGGAAGGCGTGGCCGGCGGGCGCACTAGAATTCGCCGCTGCAAAGGTGGCAGGAAGTATAGCCACCGACCTACCCGCCGAACCCCGTAAAACCCTTATGAATCAATCCGCTGTTACAACATTCCCGGTCACCGATGGTGTAGGACGGGCGCTGGAGGTGTCGTTGCGCGGGACCGACGAACTGCTGCCCCGGGAGGAGTGGACGCGCAAGCTCGCGCGCTCGGAGGCGACGGGTGTCCCGTTGCGCATCAAGCTGGGCCTGGACCCCACGGCGCCGGACATCCACATCGGCCACACCGTGGTGCTCAACAAGATGCGCCAGCTGCAGGACCTGGGGCACCAGGTGATCTTCCTCATCGGCGATTTCACGACCCTGATCGGCGACCCGTCCGGGCGCAATTCCACGCGTCCGCCGCTCACGCCCGAGCAGATCAAGGTGAATGCGGAAACCTACTACCGCCAGGCGAGCATGGTGCTGGACCCGGCGAAGACCGAGATCCGCTACAACAGCGAGTGGTGCGAGCCCCTGGGCGCTGCCGGCATGATCCAGCTGGCGGCCAAGTACACCGTGGCCCGCATGATGGAGCGCAACGACTTCCACCAGCGGTTCACGGACGGCAGTTCCATCAGCCTGCACGAGTTCCTCTACCCGCTGCTGCAGGGCTACGACTCCGTGGCGCTCAAGAGCGACCTGGAGCTGGGTGGCACCGACCAGAAGTTCAACCTGCTGATGGGGCGCCACCTGCAGCAGGAATACGGCCAGGAGCCGCAGTGCATCCTGACGATGCCGCTGCTGGTGGGCCTGGACGGCGTGGACAAGATGTCCAAGTCCAAGGGCAACTACATCGGCATCACCGAAGACGCCAACACCATGTTCGCCAAGGTGCTGTCCATCTCGGACGACCTGATGTGGGACTGGTACACGCTGCTGTCGTTCAAGTCGCTGGCGGAGATCGCCGCGCTGCGCCAGGAAGTGGAGGGCGGGCGCAATCCCAAGGACGCCAAGGTCATGCTGGCCAGGGAAATCACCACGCGCTTCCACAGCGCCGCCGCGGCCGATGCGGCCGAAGCCGATTTCGCCAACCGCAGCAAGGGCGGCGTGCCGGACGAGATCCCCGAGGTGTCGCTGGGCGGTGCGCCGCTGGGCATCGGAGCGCTGCTCAAGCAGGCGAACCTGGCCCCGTCCACGAGCGAGGCCAACCGCCTCATCGACGGCGGCGGCGTGCGCGTGGAGGGCAGCGTGGTGAGCGACCGCGGGCTGAAGCTGGAGGCCGGCACCTACGTGGTGCAGGTAGGCAAGCGCAAGTTCGCCCGCGTGACGCTGGGTTGACGCCGCCGGCCCCGGCCCGGGGACGGTGGCGATTCAGCCCAGATCGTCGTTCAGGTCCGGATCGGGTACTTCGCCCACGGCTTCGCGGGTGAGCTGCGCCTCGCGGAGCAGCCATGAGCAGAACGCCTTGATCTCGGGGCGCTGCCCGCTGCGCGGCCCCACCAGCAGCCAGTACACCAGCGGCGAATCGAGCCGGTAGCCGGGCAGCACCTCGACGAGGTCGCCGGACGCGAGGCTGTCCGCGATGAGCGGCATCCGCGCGAGCGCGAGGCCCTGGCCGGTGAGCGCGGCCTGCACGATCTGGTGGGCATAGTTGAAGTAGAGCCAGCGCTTGGGCTGCAGCTTGGACTGGCCGTTCTGCTCGAACCAGCGCCGCCACGTCAGCCATTCGAGGTGCGCCGTGCGGTGGGCGTCGCCGGCTTCGATCAGCGTGAACTGGGCGACGTCGGCGGGCTTGCGGATGGGCGGGCCGCTCTTGAGCAGCCAGGGGCTGGCCACCACGGCGAGCTGCTCCCCGAACAGCCGCTGCGCGCCATGCACCTGCGAACCCGGCACGGCATAGCGCAGCGCCAGATCGACGTCCGCAGTTTCGAGGTCCACCGGCGAGTCGCTCGCATCGATGCGGATGTCGATGTCGGGGTTGTCGCGCTGGAATTCCTCCATGCGCGGAATCAGCCACATGGAAGCGAAGCTGGCCCAGGTCGTGATCGCCACGCTCTTGCGTCCGGCCGTCTGGCGCACGAGCCGCACGCTGGCATCGAGCCGCTCCAGCGCGGGGGCGACGGCGCGCTGCAGCTGCGCCCCTGCGCTCGTGAGTTCCACCGCGCGCGTGTGCCGAAGGAAGAGCGGCACGCCCACCTCGTCCTCCAGCGCCTGGATCTGGCGGCTTACCGCCGATTGCGTGAGGGACAGCTCTTCGGCGGCCGCACGGAAATTCAGGTGGCGGGCCACGGCGAGAAAGGCGCGCCAGTGGCCGACTGCCACGGGCCGCGTGCGCAGGTGTGCGACAGGGGCGGGAAGGGTCATGGTGCTCGCAATGCGGGGAACGTCAGCTGGATTCATGAGCCGACTGCATGAAATTATGGCCGCGTTTTCATTGGACCGGGGTGGCTGCCGCAAAAGAAACTCCTTGCCAGGCAACAGCTTGAAGGCAATGGAGAACGGACCATGGGTGTATCTAATTTTCCGGATTCGCAACAATGGTGCGTGCCTGCGGGCACGTGGGGCCTGGCCCGCGGCCAGGCCATGGGGTTGCGGCCACGGCGTGCCGGGACGCTGGAGATCGTCCAGGGCGGCATCTGGCTGACGGTATCGGGCCCCGCGGCCAGCGAAGAGGACATCTTCCTGCGCGGGGGCGACACGCTCCGGATCGCCGTGGGGCAGCATGCCGTGCTGGAACCCTGGCTGGCCTCGGGCCGGACGGGCAGCGTGTCGTTTCTGTGGACGGAGGAAGGCTTGCAGGGCGTGCCGGTGGCATCGGCCTGGAGCGCCGTGGCCGGGGCCCTGGGTGACATGTTCCGTGCCCAGGCGGCCCTGGGTCGCGCCTTGCTGGCGCTGGCCCGGGCTGTGGGGAATGCGGCCATCGGCCGCCGGCCGGGCGGGCATGCCAGCGCACGGCTGCCCCCGGCCATGGCGCTGCGGGGTCCCCATTGATGCGCTGGACGCATTGAAGCGGCCATGTTTGCGCATTGATGCGAAAGACGCATGGTTACCCGCGCCGCTTTTCATTGGACGGCCCCAACGGTTCAGAGGAAAAATCTAGGCAAGATCAGGGTTAACCAGGAGAGAGCAATGTCTGCTTCACATGTTCTGAATTTTCAACAATCCGCTGTCCGTGACCGTTCTTCGGGCCTGGATGTCTATCGACTGGCTTCCGGCCAGGCCCACAGCCTCCGTCCGCGCGTGCCGATGGCGCTGCGCATCGCATCGGGCCGTGCATGGGTGACCATCGACGACGGCCTGCTGGGCGAGTCCGATCCGGCCGCCGGTGACATCGTCCTGCATGCCGGCCAGACGCTCTGGATCGCAGCCGGCCAGCATGCCGTCATCGAGCCCCTGGGCAAGGACGCGGTGCAGTACCGCTTCAACATCTCGCGCGTGGTGAAGAGCGAAGCGGCCGGCCAGGGCGTGGTGTCCGCCAGCACCCCGGCCTGCGCCTGATCGCAGCCTGAGGAGGCAGGCCCGGCGAGTGTGCCGGGCCCGGGCGCCGGTCGGCGCTCACAGTTCCAGGTCGATGGCCAGCGCCTCGAAGGCGGCCATGGCCTCGCTGCCCGCCAGCGATTCCATGCGGGGCAGCGCATCTTCGTCTTCCAGCGTACTGAAGGCGAGGCTGAACCGCTGGAAACGGCGCTGCATGAGCGGGGCCTGGTGCAGCACTTCCATCGCGGTATGGCGTGCATCGGCGCGGATGCGCTCCAGCAGCACAGACAGGGTGGCCGGCGGTCCCTCCAGTTGCTGGCAGAAACGCTGGCCGTCGAAAACCAGCAGGCCGGTGATGCCGTCCCGCACATTCGAGAGCCGTGCCCGCGCTGCGATGGAGGCCACGATGCCCACGGGTTGGCCGGGGGCCAGCGTACTGACATAGAGCACTTCCTGGAGCGGTGCCGTCAGCGGAGGAGGGAAAAGCGTCATGGACTTTCCACTCTAGAGAACACTGCGTCGGGCCGCAATGTCAAAAGACATAGCCTGCAGGCACGCCGATTGCCTAGAATCGCCGCCGCGTTGTGTTCCGCACCCTTTCCATTTCCTCCGCAGGCGCTGGCCGTATGAGTACCGATGTCGTTTCCGCTGGGCCTTTACCGGAGGTCCCGCGCCATTGCGGCGCCTGCCGGCTGCGCCAGCGCACCCAGGCGTTCACCCCGGCGACGGGCGAAGAATTGTCTTTCATCGAGTCCTACCGCTGCGGTGTGGAGATGGTGAAGGCAGGCGGCACCCTGATCCGCGAGCACCAGTCCGGCGGCCGGCTCTACACGCTCTACAGCGGCTGGGCCTTCCGCTACAAGACCTTGTCGGACGGGCGCCGGCAGATCCTGAATTTCCTGCTTCCGGGCGACCTGGTCGGGCTGCAGCAGGAGTTTTCCGATGCCGCCCTGCATGGCGTGGAGGCCGTCACGGACTGCGCCTTCTGCGCGTTCGATGCCGATGGCCTGTGGTCGATGTTCCGCGAGCATGCGCGCCTGGCCTACGGGGTCACGTGGCTGGCGGCCCGGGGCGAGGGCATGGTGGACGACAACCTGCTCACGGCCGGCCGGCGCTCCGCGATCGAGCGGGTGGCGGTGCTGCTGGTGCATCTGTACCGCCGCCTGGACCGCCTGGGCCTGGCGGAGGGCGCATCGGTGGATTTCCCGATCAACCAGCAGCACATCGCGGACGCGCTGGGGCTGTCGCTGGTGCACACCAACAAGACGCTGCGGCGCCTGTCCGAGATGGGCATGCACGAAATCTCCGGGGGCCGCCTGCGGCTGCTCAATCCGCGGGCGCTGGCGCGCATCGCGGAATACTACGACGCCATTCCCCGGCCCGTGCCCCTGCTGTGACCGCCCGCAGGCGGCTGGCGGGCCGCGGCGCGCCCGCGGGGTGGCGGGTGCGGCGGGGCGGATAATCGGCCATCCCCATCCCATCCCCCATCCATATTCCATGAGCGCACTGGACGTCATCATCATGGCCGCGGGCAAAGGCACGCGCATGAAAAGCCGCATTCCCAAGGTCCTGCAACGCCTCGCGGGGCGCCCCCTGCTGGCGCACGTGCTCGACCAGGCGCGCGGCCTGCAGGCGCGGCGCGCCGTGGTCGTGACGGGGCATGGCGCCGCCGAGGTGGAGCCTTTCGTCGCCCGTGCGGCAGACGGGCTGGACGCGCGCTGCGTGCGGCAGGAGCCGCAACTGGGCACCGGCCACGCCGTGCAGCAGGCGGTGCCGGCGCTGCAGGGCGACGGTACGGTGGTCGTGCTGTCCGGCGACGTGCCGCTGACCCGCGCGCACACCCTGCGCGCACTGGTGGCAGCGGGCGGGGGAGGGCAACTGGCCCTGCTCACCGTGACCCTGCCGGACCCGTCGGGCTACGGGCGCATCGTGCGCGGCGGTAACGGCGCGGTGCATGGCATCGTCGAGCACAAGGACGCCACCGAGGCGCAGCGCGCCATCGATGAGGTGTACAGCGGGATCATGGCCGTGCCCGCGGGGCTGCTGGCCGGCTGGCTGGCGCGGCTGACCAACGACAACGCCCAGGGCGAGTACTACCTGACCGACATCGTGGCCATGGCCGTGGCCGACGGCGTGCCCGTGGTGGCGCACCGCATCGCCGATGCGCTGCAGGTGGCTGGCGTGAACAGCCCGCTGCAGCTGGCCGAGCTGGAGCGCGCACACCAGCTCGCACAGGCGCGCGCGTTGATGGAGCAGGGCGTGCGCCTGGCCGATCCCGCGCGCTTCGACCTGCGCGACGATCCGCGCACCGGCGCGCGCGCCGAACTGGCCTGCGGGCAGGATGTGGAAATCGATGTGAACTGCATCTTTTCCGGCCGCGTGGAGCTGGGCGAGGGCGTGCGCATCGGCGCGCACTGCTGCATCGCGAATGCGCGCATCGCCGCGGGCGCGGTGGTCCACCCCTACACCCATATCGACGGCGAGCAGCCGGCGGGCGTGCAGGTGGGCGAAGGCGCGCTGGTCGGACCGTTCGCGCGGCTGCGGCCCGGCGCGCAGCTGGGGCGCGAAGTGCACATCGGCAACTTCGTGGAAGTGAAGAATTCGAGCCTGGCCGACGGCGCCAAGGCCAACCACCTCGCCTACCTGGGCGACGCCACGGTGGGCGAGCGCGTGAACTACGGCGCCGGCAGCATCACCGCCAACTACGACGGCGCGAACAAGCACCGCACGGTGATCGAGGCCGACGTGCACATCGGCAGCAACTGCGTGCTGGTGGCGCCCGTGACCATCGGTGCCGGCGGCACGGTGGGCGGCGGCTCCACCATCACCAAGAGCACGCCAGCGGGGGCCTTGAGCGTGGCCCGCGGCAAGCAGGTCACCAAAGAGAACTGGCAGCGGCCGGTGAAGCAGCGGCGCCCCGCATGACCGAAGCAGGCGCCGGCGCAGCGGGGCAGCCCGGAACAGGGCAGGCTCCGTACGAAGACCTGGATGCGCCCGCGTTGCGCGCGCTGCTGGCCGAGCGCGATCGCGCGCTGGCCGACATGGCGGCGGCGCACGACGAGTTCCTGCATGCGGTGTCCCACGATCTGCGCGCACCGCTGAGGCACATCGTCTCCTTCGGCCCGCTGGTGCGGGAACTGGTCGAGGACGAGGCGCAGGGCCTGCCCGCCGAGGCGCGTGCGGAGGCTTGCAGTTTCCTGGGCACCATGGACCAGGCATCCCGCCGCATGGGCCGCATGCTCGACGGCCTGCTCGCGCTCTCGCGCATCGCCCATGCCCCGCTGCACCTGGCGCCAGTGGACCTGAACGCACTGGCGCGTGAGGCGCAGGCCACGCTCGATGGCGAGGCAGCCGGCCGCAGCGTCGAGTGGCAGATCGCACCCGGCCTGCCGACGGTGGCGGGCGATGTCGCGCTGCTGCGCCAGCTGCTCACCGAGCTGCTGGGCAATGCGCTCAAGTTCACGCGCGACCGCTCCCCTGCCCGCATCGCGGTGAGCGGGGACGTGGCCGTGGACGGTACGGCCCGGCTGGAGGTGCGCGACAACGGCACGGGTTTCGATCCCGCACGTGCGGGCGCGCTGTTCGGCGTGTTCCAGCGCCTGCACCGCGAGGCGGATTTCGACGGCATGGGCGTGGGGCTCGCCAAGGCCCGCGCGATCATGCAGCGCCACCGGGGGCGCATCGGCATCGACGCAGTGCCCGGCGAAGGCTGCACCCTCACACTCGAGTGGCCACCCGGCGGTGGGCAGGCGGCCCGGCCCTGAGCCGCTCAGCAGGGAGGCGCGCCGTCCTTGCCGCCTGCACCGAGCGCGATGCCATTGCGGCCGTGGCGCTTGGCCTGGTAGAGGGCCGCATCGGCCGCATCCACCCAGTCCCGCACGTGGGTGTGCGCGGTTTCCAGGGCGGCGATGCCGATGCTGCAGGTGAACTGCAGTTGCGGCATGCCGTGCACGCGTGCCTCCTGCGCCTGGGCGCGGATGCGCTCGGCCACTAACCGGGCCGCCGCGCGGTCCCGGCCCCGCAGGATCACCGCGAACTCGTCGCCGCCGTAGCGGCCGGCGCAGTCGGTGGCACGCATGTTGGAGCGCACCAGCCGGGCCACGGTCCGGATCACCTCGTCGCCCACGCTGTGGCCCCAGCGGTCGTTGATGTCCTTGAAATGGTCGATGTCCAGCATGAGCAGGCTGGTGGGAGCGTTCTCGGCATGGAAGCGTCCCAGCGCGGCCTCGGCCTGCTCCTGCCAGTGGCCGCGTCCATACAGGCCCGTGAGCGCGTCGATGCGCCGCAGTTCTTCGAGCTGCTGGTTCTGGTGGGATACCTTGCGGATCAGCCGGTGGCTCGCCAGGCTGACCGACATCGAATGCAGCACCATGACGGGCATGCAGGCCACGATGACCTCCATCGAGCTGTGCGGATCGAAGCGCAGGCCCGTGGCCGCGGCACTGGCCAGCCCCGCGGCCGCCATGCCCGGCAGCGAGCGTGCCCACAGCCCGCGGATGCCGCAGGCGACCTTGTCCTGCATCGTGAGCAGGCACAGCAGCAGGCTGGGCAGCAGGTTGAAATGCATGAGCGGCACCAGTGCTCCCACCAGCGCGGAGTCCACGAGCAGATTGCGGATCTCGGCGCGGTACGGGTCGGCGCTGCGTCCCGCCAGCACGAAGGCTGCATGCGGCCAGACCAGCGCGACGAACGCAGCGAACGCCCACTCCGCATGCGATGCGCCGTCCTCCCACAGCACGGTCGCCACGGCAATGCCGCCGAGCCCCATGCCCAGGGCGCGCAGGGGGTAGATGCGTTGGCGCAGCGGGTGCTTGGGAGGGCCCATCGGTGCTGGAGGTGCGGATTGGCTCGCAGCACTCTACCGCATGGCCCGGCTCCGGCGACCCCGGTCTTGCCCGGCCCCGGTGCCTGGTTCACGCGTCCCGCACGATCGGAACGCGCGTATCGAACTTGGCGCGCTTGACGCCGAAGAACGCCTTCACGTTGCGCACGTTCGCGTCCCCCGTGAAGAGCCGCTGGGTCAGTGCGAGATAGCCGGGCATGTCCCGGGTGTGGACCACCAGCATGAAATCCGGGCCCGGCGCCACCCGCCAGCACTGCTGCACCGCTTCGTCGGCCACGGCCTTCGCTTCGAGGGCGTCCAGCATTTCGGCCCCCTGGCGGTCCAGCGTCACCTCGACGAATGCCGTGAGCCCGTGCCCCTGCAGTTGCGCCAGCCGGTCGGGTTGCAGGATGGCCACCTGCCGCTCCACCAGCCCCAGGTCATGCAGCCGCTTGATGCGGCGCAGGCAGGTGGGCGGAGAGACGTGCGCGAGCCCGGCCAGGGTCTGGTTGCTCAGGCTGGCGTCGGTCTGCAGCAAGTCGAGCAGGCGGAGATCGGTGGCATCGAGTTCAATGGATTCCATGATTCATTTATAAATGAAATTTTATTTCTCCATAAAAAATACATGAAATAAAAGTCCAATCCGTGCCATCGATCGATCTGAAATTTTATGCGGCCCTGCCTACGATGGCACCGCTTTCGCCACTCGGCTTTTCCTCATCCATTCCTGAAGGACCTCTTCCATGTGCGGCATCGTCGGCGCGGTCTCCACGCGCAATATCGTTCCCATCCTCGTCCAGGGCCTTCAGCGGCTGGAGTACCGGGGTTACGACTCGTGCGGCGTGGCCATCCACGACGCCAGCCTGGGCACCGCGCCCACCGGTGGACTGCGGCGCGCCCGCAGCACTGCGCGCGTGGCGGAGCTGCTGGAGCAGGTGCGCACGGAGCACGTGGAGGGCGCCACCGGGATTGCCCACACGCGCTGGGCCACGCACGGCGCGCCGGCCGTGCACAACGCGCACCCGCATTTCAGCCACGGCTCCGGCCCGGACGAGCCGCTGCGCCTGGGCCGCGTCGCGCTGGTGCACAACGGCATCATCGAGAACCACGAGGCGCTGCGCGCATCGCTGCAGGCCCGTGGCTACGTGTTCACCAGCCAGACGGACACCGAGGTCATCGCCCACCTCGTGGACAGCCACTACAGCGGCGACCTGTTCCAGGCCGTGCGCGCTGCCGTGGCCGAACTGCATGGTGCCTATGCCATCGCCGTGATCCACAAGGACGAGCCCCACCGCGTGGTGGGCGCCCGCGCCGGCTCCCCGCTGATCCTGGGCGTGGGCGACGGCGAGCACTTCCTGGCGAGCGATGCCATGGCCCTGGCCGGCGTCACCGACCAGATCGTGTATCTGGAAGAGGGCGATCTCGTCGATCTGCAACTGGGCCGCTACTGGATCGCCGGCAAGGACGGCCAGCCCCTGGACCCCGCGAGCCGGCCGGTGCGCACCGTGCTCGCCCACAGCGGCGCCGCCGAACTGGGCCCGTACCGCCACTACATGCAGAAGGAAATCTTCGAGCAGCCGCGCGCCATCGGCGACACGCTGGAAGGCGTGCGCGGCGTGGCGCCCGAACTGTTCGACGGCGCCGACGGTACCGCCGCCTGGCGGGTGTTCAAGGAAGTGGATTCCGTCCTGATCCTGGCCTGCGGCACCAGCTACTACAGCGGCTGCACGGCCAAGTACTGGCTCGAATCCATCGCCGGCATCCCCACGCAGGTGGAAGTGGCGAGCGAGTACCGCTATCGCACCAGCGTGCCCAACCCGCGCGCGCTGGTGGTGACCATCAGCCAGTCCGGCGAGACCGCCGACACCCTGGCCGCGCTGCGCCATGCGCAGGGCCTGGGCATGCAGCACACGCTGACCATCTGCAACGTGTCCACCAGCGCCATGGTGCGCGAATGCAAGCTGGCCTACATCACCCGCGCGGGCGTGGAGATCGGCGTGGCGTCCACCAAGGCCTTCACCACCCAGCTCGCAGGGCTGTTCCTGCTCACGCTGGCGCTGGCGCAGGCGCGCGGCCGCCTGAGCGAAGAGCAGGAGGCCCGCCACCTGCAGGCCATGCGCCACCTGCCCGTGGCGCTGCAGGGCGTGCTCGCGCTCGAACCGCAGATCATCAGCTGGGCCGAGGACTTCGCGAAGATGGAGAACGCCCTGTTCCTGGGCCGCGGCGTGCATTACCCCATCGCCCTGGAAGGCGCGCTCAAGCTCAAGGAGATCAGCTACATCCACGCCGAGGCCTACCCGGCCGGCGAGCTCAAGCACGGCCCCCTGGCCCTGGTGACGAGCAGCATGCCCGTGGTCACCGTGGCGCCCAACGACGAACTGCTGGAAAAGCTCAAGAGCAACCTGCAGGAAGTGCGCGCCCGCGGCGGCGTGCTCTACGTGCTGGCCGACGCGAAGACCAACATCGATACCTCCGAAGGCATGCACGTGATCCGCATGCCCGAGAACTACGGCGCGCTCAGCCCGATCCTGCACGTGGTGCCGCTGCAGCTGCTGGCGTACCACACGGCGTGTGCGCGGGGGACGGACGTGGACAAGCCGCGGAATCTGGCGAAGAGCGTGACGGTGGAGTGAGGGGGCTCAGGCCGCTTCTTGGGCGGCTTGCACGCCCAGCAGCTTCTCCAGCGCCTCCACCCGGTGCCGCCGCGGCACCGTGATGGCGTAGAAGTTCTCGGTCAGTTCGCTCGACTGGCCGGCGATCACCAGCAGCCCGCTTTTCAGCTCGTCCTGCACCACCACCTCGGACAGCAGTGACAGCCAGCCGCTGTCGCGGGCGATCAGCCGCAGCAAGGCCATGTCGTCCACTTCGGCGCGCAGGCGAGGCGCCACGCCGGCCGAAGCGCACAGTGCATCGAAAGGCCCGCGCACGGCATGGCGGGGGCCGGGCAGGGCGATGTCCATGCCGTGCAGGTCCTGCGGCACGCGCAAACCTCCGGCCGGCCAGCGGTGGGCCGGGCCCACGATCGAGATGGCCTGGCTGGCCAGGAAGCGGCAGTGCAGCGGGCGGCCGGGGTCGGCGGGCACGCTCTGGTTGGCCAGCACGACATCCAGCTGGTGCTCGAGCAGGCGCTGCAGCAGGTCGTCCAGCAGGCCCGATTCGAGGGTCAGTACCACGTCGGGGTCGGCCAGCAGGGGGCGCAGCAGGTTCTCCTGGTAGTTGCGCGACATGGTGGCGACCGCGCCCACGCGCAGCCGGGTCATCCCCTGGCTGCGTCCCTGCAGCCGCCCCAGCAGTTCCTGGCCCAGGCCGAAGATGTCCTCGGCATACGACAGCACGACCTGCCCCGCCTCGGTCAGCACCATGCGCCGGTTCTCACGAGTGAACAGCGGCTCGCCGAGTCGCTCCTCCAGCTGGCGGATCTGCGCGGAGAGCGCCGACTGCGAGGCATGCACTTCCTCGGCCGCCCGTGTCAGGTGGCCCAGCTTGGCCACCCGCCAGAAGTAGAAGAGGTGGTGGAAGTTGAGCTGCTCGAGTCGCATTGTTCTGATTTAAAGATCAATTTGTTTCTTTTAATGAATTTTACAGAACATGCATGCATGGCCACCATGGCGACCCATGCAAGACCTCGACTTTCTTCCTTCCATCACTGCCCTGTTGCCCGCGGCGCTGATGCTGTGCACCGCGGCCGGGCTGTCGCTTCACCGGGGGGCGGTGCGCCCTGCCTGGCGGGCGCTGCACGCGGCGTCTGCGCTGGGCCTGGTGGCTGCGGTGGGCGCGCTGGTCGCCGTGGCCACCGGGGCGTCCGCACCGCTCGCCTCCTGGCTGCGCCCGACGTTGCCGGGCAGTGCCGTGGCGGTGCTCGTGCAGGCACTGGGCGGGGTGGTGGGCGTGTTCTCTGCCCGCTACCTGGACGGCGAGGCGCGCCAGGCCCGCTACGCCGCCGCGCTGGCCGCGGTACTGGGCGGCGTGCAGGTGCTGCTGCTGGCCGACCACTGGGCCGTGCTGATAGCCGCCTGGGCCGGCATCGGCCTGGCGCTGGAGCGGCTGCTGTGCTTTTATGCCGACCGCCCGTTCGCGCTGCTGGCCGCGCACAAGAAGCGCGTGGCCGACCGCGCGGCCGATGGGCTGCTGGTTGGTGCCGCGGCGCTGAGCTGGCATGCGGTGGGCAGCGGCTCGCTGAGTGACCTGGCGGCCCATGTGCAGGCTGCGGGCCTGTCCGCGCCGCTGCAGGTGGCCGCCGTGCTGCTGGTGGCCGCCGTCGTGTTGCGCACCGCGCTGATGCCGGTGCACGGCTGGCTGATCCAGGTGATGGAGGCGCCCACGCCGGTGTCGGCGCTGCTGCATGCCGGTGTGGTGAACCTGGGGGGCGTGGTGCTGATCCGCTGCGCGCCGTTGCTGGAACACGCCATGCCGGCGCGCGCCATTCTCGTCGCGCTGGGGCTGGCGACGGCGCTGGGCGCCGGCCTGGTGATGCTGACCCGCATCAGCATCAAGGTGCGGCTGGCCTGGAGCACCGTCGCGCAGATGGGCTTCATGCTGGTGGAATGCGGCCTGGGTCTCTACACCCTCGCGGCGCTGCACCTGCTGGGCCATTCCATCTACAAGGCGCATGCCTTCCTGGCCGCGTCCGACATGGTGCGGCAGACCCGGGCGCGGGCGCTGCGGCCGCCGCAGATGCCGGCCCGCGCCAGCCTGCTGGCGGCACCGCTGCTGGCCGGGGCGGTCGTGGTGGCCGTGGGTGGTGGCTGGCCGCTGTGGTGGACGGGCGTGATGGCGCTGGCCTGGGCGCCGCTGCTGTGGGCACCGGGGCTGCGGCAGCTGGCCACCGGCCTGGCCGCCACGGCGGTGCTGACGGTCGTGGCGCGCGCCGCCCACGCGCTGCCGCTGGGCCTGCACGATGCGCCGCAGGGCGCGCTGGGATGCCTGGCCCTGGCCGGCATGGCGGCGCTCTACGCCGTGCTCGTCGCGCTGCAGATGCGCCCGCAGGCACTGCTCACCGCACGCCGCTGGAGCTACGCCGGCTTCTACCTCGACGAGTTCTACACCCGCTGGAGCCTGCGCCTGTGGCCGCGCCGCTGGACACCAGCGCCGCCCCCACCGCGCCCCGCCACGATCTGACAGAGAAAGAAGAAGACCATGCACACCGACACCCTCGAACACGACGCCCTGGCCCGGGCCGGGGCGCACGCCCGCATCCAGGCCGCCTGTGCCCAGGCCTGCAGCGCGATCGCTCCTGCCTGGCCGCTGGACCGCGCCATCGCCGTCAACCCGCACTGGCAGCGCACCGGCCAGCCGCTGCGCCGCGTCGCCGCGCGCATGGCGCTGCTGGGCGGCATCCAGGTCTTCCCGCCGCGCGAGCGCCAGCGCGAGGCCTGGCAGGGCGGCCGCATCGCCCCACAGGACCTGGCCCTGGCGCTGCAGCGCCTGCCGGATGCGGCCGGCCTGGGCGAGGCCGGCTGCGTCGCCGCGCTGGACCGCTCCGGCGGGCTGCAGCCGCTGCCGCTGCTGATCGATGTGCTGGACAACGACCCTGCCCGCGACACGCGCCTGACATGGCGCCAGGCCATCACCCACCAGGTCAGCCAGACCTGCGCCGCTTTCTTCGACCGGGCCCAGGCCGACTGGCAGCCCGAGCGCGGTCCGGGCCTCTACGCCTTCTGGCGCGACACGCTGACGCATGACCACGGCATCGGCACGCTGATGGGGCTGCCCGGCCTGCACCGCGGCGTGCAGGCCCTGCCCGCGACGCGCGAGGACGCCGAGGCCTGGGCGATGCACCACCTGCAGCTGCCCGATGGCGCCTGGGCCGACTACCTGGAGGCCGTGCTGCTCACCGTCAACGGCTGGGCCTCGTGGTGCGCGTACCTCGCCTGGCAGGCGCCCGAGGGCGCGCCGGAGCGCGAGCACCTGCGCGACCTGCTGGCCATCCGCCTGGCATGGGGGGCCGTGCTGCTGGAGTGCAAGGACGACGCCGCTGCGCGCCAGGCCTTTGCCGCGCTGCAGGCCGAATGGGGCCGCGCTCCCGAGCGGCTGCAGCGGGCCGAGCAGGTGCTGGTCGTCGATGAGGTGTGGCAACTCGCGCTGGAGCTGGGTTACCAGCGCGAGCTGGCCGGGCGGCTGGCCCGGGCGCCCGGCTTGCCGAGCGCCGAACCCGAGGCGCAGGCCGTGTTCTGCATCGACGTACGCAGCGAGCCGCTGCGCCGCGCGCTGGAAACCACCGCGCCGACGCTGCAGACGCTGGGCTTTGCCGGCTTTTTCGGGGTGCCGGCGGCGTACACGCCGCTGGGCACCACGGCGCGCCGGCCCCAGCTGCCGGGCCTGCTGCCGCCCGCGATGGAGGTGACCGACCAGTTGCCCGAGCCCGCGGCCGCCGTCACCGCCCGGCACCGCCGCCTGGCCTGGGCGGCGCAGTGGGAGTCCACCACGCGCTGGCCCGGCGCGGCCTTCTCCTTTGTCGAGGCGCTGGGCGCCGGCTACCTCGGCAAGCTGGGCGGCTGGCTGTGGCCGCGCGAACATGCGCGCGACAGCGGCGACCATGAAGGCCTGCCGGCGCGCTACCGCCCCGTCTGCCGGCCCATGCTGAGCGGCTTGTCTCTGGAGGAGCGCGCAGCGCTTGCTGCGCGCGTGCTCAAGGCCCTGGGCCTGGCCCGCGGCGCCGCGCCGCTGGTGATGCTGGTGGGCCATGGCAGCCAGTCGGCCAACAACGCCCAGGCCGCGGCGCTGGACTGCGGCGCCTGCTGCGGCCAGACCGGCGAGGTCAATGCACGTGCCCTGGCGCTGCTGCTCAACGAGGCCGAGGTGCGTGCCGCGCTGCCTTCCCTGGGCATCGCGCTGCCCGAGGCCACGTGTTTCGTCGCCGCGCTGCACAACACGACGACCGACGAGATCGAGGGCTTCGACCTCGATCTGCTGCCGCCCGGGGCGCGTGCGCGCTGGGAGCGCTGGCAGCCGGTGTTCGCTGCCGCGGGCGACCGCGTGCGCCGCGAACGCGCCCCCTCGCTGGGCCTGGACCCGCATGCCGCAGCCGGCGATCTGCTGTCCACGCTGCGCCGCCGCGCCAACGACGGCGCCCAGACCCGCCCCGAATGGGGCCTGGCCGGCAATGCCGCCTTCGTCATCGCGCCGCGCGCGCGCACCCGGGGCGCGGAACTGGGCGGCCGTGCCTTCCTGCACGATTACGACCCCGCCCAGGATACCGACGGCAGCCTGCTGGAACTGCTGATGACGGCGCCCATGCTCGTCACGCACTGGATCAACTGGCAGTACCACGCCTCCACCTGCGACCCCGAGCGCCTGGGCAGCGGCAACAAGCTGCTGCACAACGTGGTGGGCGGGCACATCGGCGTGTTCGAGGGCAACGGCGGCGACCTGCGCATCGGCCTGTCGCGCCAGTCGCTGCACGACGGCCGGCGCTGGGTGCACGAGCCGCTGCGGCTCACCGTGGTCATCGACGCGCCCGCGGCAGCCATCGAGGCGGTCATCGCCCGGCATGCGGTGCTGCCGCACTTGCTGGGCCACGGGTGGCTGCATCTGTGGCGTTTCGGGGAGGCGGGGCTGGAGCGGCGCGAGGGAGGGCGCTGGTGCGCTGTGGACTCGTGCGGGGGCTGAGCAGTCCTGCGATCGGCCAATGGATGGTGGGCCCGGTCGCCGAGCCGGTGGACAATCACGTCCACCCATGCTGACCATCCACGCCGACACCTCGCACGTCATCCAGCTCGCAGTGGGGCCCGCCTTCATGCTGGCCGCCATCGGCAGCACGCTGACCGTGCTGACCAACCGCCTGGCCCGCATCAATGACCGCACCATCAAGCGCCGGGACGACCTGGAGCATGCCGGCGCCGAGGCGGGGCCGGTGCTGCAGCAGGAGCTGCAGGCGCTCAACCGCCGCGCGAAGGTGGTGAATGCCGCCATCACGGTGGCTGCCGTCTGCGCGATCCTGGTCTGCTTCCTGATCGTGTCGCTCTTCGTGGGCAACGAGCTGGGCATCGCCTTCGACCGGCCGGTGGCCGGCCTTTTCGTGCTGGCCATGCTGGGGCTGGTGGCCACCTATACGCTCATGCTGGTCGAGATCTACCTCGCGCAGCACAGCATCAACCCGACCTGACGATGCAGGTCCTTCTTTCCCAGGAGCCCGGATGTCCAGGCTGATGACTTTCCTCTCGGTGGCCGGCGTGCTGGCCGCGCTGTACTTCGCCTACCGGTACGGCGCCTTCTGACCGCCGGGCGGCGCGTCAGGCCGCGTGCGCGCGCAGCCAGGCCACGATATCGGCGGTCACCTCGTCGCGGTTGGTTTCGTTCAGGATTTCATGGCGGCCGGCCGGGTAGAGCTTCACGGTCACGTCGGCGATGCTCGCGTCGCGGTAGCGCCGGCCCAGGATCTTCAGCCGCTCGCCGCCGCCGGCGAGCGGATCCGCGTCGCCGGACGCGATGAGGATGGGCAGGTCGCCGCGGATGCCGGCCAGCCGGGCCGGATCGGCGACGCGGGGGGCGGGCGCCATCAAGGCAGGAAACACGTCGGGGGGAACGTCCCATCCGCACCAGGGGTTGGCGACGTAGGCGTCCACTTCGGCCGCGTCGCGCGACAGCCACTCGTAGCCCGTGCGGTGCGCGAAGCCCGCATTGAGCGCCGCCAGGCCTGCGGGAGCGCCTGGCGGGGGATTCGCCAGGTCGGCGGCGAACAGGTCCAGCGCGGTCGATCCGGACAGGACCACGCCGGACCACGTTGCCGAATGGTCGAGGAGGGCGGCCTGCGCGGCGAAGGAGCCCATCGAGTGGGCGAACAGGAACAGGGGCAGCTGCCCGTGCCGGGCCCGCAGCAGGGCGCCGAACTGGGCCACGTCGGCGATCAGGCCCTCGAAGCCGGCCTTGCCGAAGTCGCCCATGCGTCCGCCCGCGGTGCGCCCGTGGCCGCGGTGGTCCACCGCGTGGACCAGGAAACCGGCGGCGTTCAGTGCCTTGGCGAAGCGGTCGTAGCGCTCGCCGTGCTCGGCCAGCCCGTGGGCGATCTGCACCACGCCCGTGGGTGTGCCGGACACGTCGGCCCAGGTGTACGTCGCGACGGGGGTGCCGTCGGCATCGGAAGGGAAGGATGAGGTCGAAGTGCTCATCGTTCCATTCTCACACCGTCTCCGGTCTGGCGGAACCCGCCCTTGCGCACCTCCGGTCCCTCCTTCAGCCGCCCCAGCGCGCGCTCGCACTCCGCCAGCAGCGGCTCGCGCCGTGCCGCCAGCCAGCCGACGGCGAACCAGGCCTTCGGGTGCTTCGCCGCGAGCTGGCGGTACCGTGCCTCCGCTACCTGTTCGTCGTTGAGGCGGCCCAGGGCGTCCTGCGCGGGCTCCAGGTGGCGCAGGAAATCCTTGCCGCCGCCCTTGAGCGCGGGCGCGAGGAATTCGGCCAGGTAGCGCAGGCGCTTGACGCGCTTGCGCACGCCGTGGCGGCGTTCGGCCGGCAGGCTGCCGAACGAAGCCGCATCTTCGGCGATGCCCCGGTGCAGCTTGCGCAGGGCCTTGCGCAGCGCGCGCCGTGTGGCGTCCGCGTCCAGCCCGCGTTCCTCGCTGCTGCGCGCCTGTGGCGGGCGGCCCGGCGTGGCCGCGAATCCCATCAGCGCGACCAGGGTGGACTGGAACGCGGCATCGGCCACGATGTGCTGCGGGGATTCGGACGGCGAGCCGCCGGTGTCCACGGCAGGCGTCCCGGCCTGGCGGAGCGCCTCGCCGATCCGCTCCAGCACGTGCCCGCCATCCCGCAGGGTGCCCAGGCGGCGGAAGGCGGTGCGCAGCGGCGCCTGCCACGCGGGATCGAAGCGGCCGGGCGCCACGCGGTCGAATTCGCGCAAGGCGGTGCGCAGGCGCCGCAGGCCCACGCGCAGCTGGTGGATGTGCCTGTCATCGGCGTGGCCGTGCGCGATCTCGCTCGCGTTGGCCAGGATCTGTTCCAGGCAGTGGGCGACCACGGCTCGCTGCAGGTCCTGTCCTGCGGGGAGATGCCCCTTCGGCGCGCGGACCGGGCCGGCCTTGGCCGCGGGGCCGGCGGCCTGCCCGGCCCGCAGGCGCTCGCCCCGCTCGGCCTTGGACAGGGTGCTCAGCACCAGTCCGTGCGTACGCGCCCATTGGGTGGCGGCCGCCACGAGGGCGGGCACGGAGCCCTGCTTCAGTTCCAGTTCCAGTTCGCAGAGGGGTTCGGACACCTCGTCTGCGCCGCCGCGGCGGGCCACCACGCGGCCGACATCCAGCGCCACTTCCATCGCGCCGCCGGGCAGGGGGATGTCGCGCGCCACGCGCTCGAATTCGGTGCCATAGGTCGCAACAGGCGCGGCCCTGGCGCCCGCCAGCACCTTGGCGAGCTGCCTGCCTGCGGTGGAGCCGGCATGCAGGACGGGGTCGGGGCGGGGAATGCCCGCCGGATCGGCGGGCCGCGGCACGGGCGCGTTGTGCTCCCCGCGCGCCAGAGGCCCGTCGCCCAGGGTCTTCACGGTCTGTACCCAGGCCCCGCCTTCGTTGCGCACGCGCCATGCGATGCCGTGGCGGGCGAGGTCGCCCTCGGGCGTGTCGAAGTAATGCGCTTCCATGCGGCACGCAGTGAAGGGACCTTGCTGCAGTGCGGCTTCCACGCCTTCCAGGCGGTGCTCGGGGATCAGGAACTTGAATTCGATTTCCATGGGGGTCTCCTGAAAACGTGCGGATGTTCGCCGGTGGCGGGAACGCTGGATTGTCGGACCTGCGCCCGGGCCTCGACGATCCTGTTTCGGTCAGGCCGTGCCCGTGCCCTGGGGCCTGTCAACCCTATGGAAGGGGCCGCGATCACCGCGGTGCTGTTCACCGTCCAGGATGGGTACCAAAACATCCATTGACCATCCATGTGGATGGTAATAGGATGGCGCATGACTTCGCTCCCAACTGCCCAGCGCCCGCCCAAGGTCGGGGATTCCGAAAAGATCACCATCAACCTCGGATACGTTGACCTCGGCCACATCGACCTGCTGGTGGCCGAGAGCTTCTACGGCAACCGCACGGACTTCATCCGCACGGCGATACGCAACCAGCTCGCGGTACACGCCGACGCGCTGCGGCAGGTGGTGGCGCGCAAGATGCTGGTCCTGGGCCTGCAGCGCTTCTCGGCAGCGGATCTGGAGGCCGCGCGCGCTGCGGGCCAGCGGCTGCAGATCCGCGTGCTCGGCCTTGCCACGATCGACCCCGACGTCACGCCGGAACTGGCGCTGGCCACCATCGATTCCCTCACCGTGCTCGGTGCGCTGCAGGCCAGCAGCGCCGTGAAGACCGCGCTGGCCGGACGCATCCATTGACCCCCACGAAACCCCCCCTACGAAAGCATTCCGTGAACCCACTCTTCCAGCGACTGATGGCCGATGCCGCGCGTTCCACGCGCGGCGGCCGGCTCGGCGAAGCCACCGAGGCCATCCAGCGCGCGTTGCGCGGGGCGGCCGCACACGCACAGGCGGCTGCCGTGTCGGCTGCGGGACCGGCTCCGGTATTCCGCGGTGCCGCGGGCCCGGCGGCGGACCCCAGGGTGCTCGATGGACTGGTCCGCGAGGTGCACGATCCGAACACGGCAGGTGAGGCCCGCGAGGCGCGCCGGCCCGGGAGCACTGCGCCCCTCCAGGGCAGCGGCGAACAATGGCAATCCGGTAGTTTCAGCCACCAGAACCGCACGCTGGCCTACCGCCTCTACCTTCCGCCGGAAGTGCCGGGCGACGGTGCACCGCGGCCCATGGTGGTCATGCTGCACGGCTGCACCCAGCATGCGGAGGATTTCGCGGCAGGCACGCGCATGAACGCGCTCGCGCGGGAGCTCGGCGTGGTAGTCCTCTATCCGGAGCAGACGCAGCGCGCCAATGCCCAGAAATGCTGGAACTGGTTCAAACCGCAGCACCAGCAGCGCGGGCGCGGGGAGCCGGCGGTGATCGCCGCCCTCGCGCGCTCCATCGCCACCGCGCACCGGGTGGATCCGCAGCGGGTATACGTCGCGGGCCTGTCCGCTGGCGGCGCGATGGCGGATGTGGTCGGGCATTGCTATCCGGACGTGTTCGCTGCCGTGGGCGTGCATTCCGGCCTGCCATACGGCTGCGCGGCGGATGTCGCCTCCGCGCTGTCGGCGATGCGCAGCGGCCCGGGGCCTGCGCCAGGGGCCACTGCAGGGGCGCGCAGCACGGCACTCCCCACCATCGTGTTCCACGGCGATGCAGACAGCACCGTCCATGTCCGCAACGCGGAGTCGCTGGTGGCGGCGCTGCGCGGCGGTTCGGGGCAGGGCGCGGCTTCCGGCGCAGGCGCCGCCCCGCGTGTGACCCGGGGCCAGTCCGGCCGCGGCGCGCGGCATACGCGCACCGTCTACACGGACGCCGCCGGCCTCGATTCGCTCGAATACTGGCAACTGCACGGCGCCGGCCACGCCTGGTCGGGCGGCAGCGCCAGCGGCAGCTACACGGACCCGTCGGGCGTGGATGCGAGCGCGGAGATGCTGCGCTTCTTCCTTGCCCACCCGCGCGCCGCACGCTGAACCGGCCGGTACTGCATGCTGCGCCGGCGAACCCCTGGATACTGGCACGGCGCATGGGGGCTTGGGTGCCAGCGGACCGGATCGTGCCTACACTGGCGCCCATGACCTCCCTGGCTTGCGCCTTCGCCACCCTGGCCGCACTGCTGCACGCAGCGGCCGGCGCGCGAGCGGCCGCCAGGCGGATGCGCCGCCCGCTCCTGCCTGCACATTCCTGAGCCCGGCGGCCCGCTCCCTTCCCCTCTTCACCGTTCTTCTGCGCAACCCTCCGCCGCCGGGCTCCTGCCTTGCGCGAACGAACGCGGCTGCCCCTTTTGCGCTGGATGGCAGCGGGCCGCCGCACCCCACGATGGAGTGCCTTCCCATGCATGCAGCGGTTCAGGTTCACGGCGAGCGCGTGCTCACCGATCTCGATTTCGCGCGCCTGTCGCGCCTCGCGAGCCAGCAGCCCGCCCCCCCGTCCCTGGCGGACCTGCTGGAGAACGCGGACGTCACCAGTTCCCGGACCGTGGAAGCGGACGTGGTCACCATGTACTCGCGGGTGGAACTCGTGGACACCGCGACCGGCGCCCGCCAGGTGCTGACGATCTGCTACCCGCGGGATGCCGATCTCGCGGCGGGTTTCGTCTCGGTGCTGTCGCCGGTGGGCAGCAGCCTGCTGGGCCTGCGCGTCGGGCAGACCGCGCGGTGGTGCACGCCGCGCGGCGAGGCCTGCGAGGCGACCGTGGCGGGCATACAGCACCAGCCCGAGGCCGAGGGCGACTACCTGCGCTAGCGGCGGCCAGAAGCGCGCCTCACGCCATCGACCACACGAAGACGGCCAGCGCGATGAACACCGTCTCGCCGAGCAGCAGCACGACGGGCCGCCAGCCGAGCTGCAGCAGGTCGGAGAAGTGCGTCTTGATGCCCGCGGCGCCGATCGCCGCGACCAGCAGCCAGCGCGAGGTCTCGTCGGCTACCGCCGTGGTGGCGGGGCCGATCACGCCCAGGGACGTGAGCGCCACGAAGAACAGGAACCACAGCAGGAACGGCGGAACGGCCGGGATGCGCGAGCCCACCGGCGCGCCCGGGCGGCCGCGGTAGATCAGGGCGATGGTGGCCACGATGGGCACCAGCATCGCCACGCGGAAGAGCTTCACGATGGTGGCGGTCTCGCCCGCCTGGGGGCCGAGGATCAGCCCGGCGGCCACCACCTGGGCGATGTCGTGGATGGTGCCGCCCAGGAAGATGCCAGCCGCCCGGGGCGAGGCGTGCACGGCGCTGAGCAGCAGCGGATACACCACCATGGCGACGGTGGACAGCAGCGTGACACCGACCACGGCGAGCAGGGTGAAGCGCTCGTTCTCTTTCGTGGGGGGCAGGGCGGCCGCCACCGCGAGCGCGGCCGAGGCGCCGCAGATGCCGACGGAGCAGCCGGAGATCACGCCTTCTTCGCGCGGGCGCTGCATGACGGTGGCCAGGAACACCCCGAAAAGAATGGTCGCCACCACCGAGCAGGCGATGCCGATGCCGGTGGCCGCCCCCAGGCTGGCCACCTGGCCCACCGTGATGCGGGCGCCGAGCAGTGCGACGCCGCAGCGCAGCCCCGTGCGGGCGCAGGCCGCCACCCCCGCCGCCACCCGCGGCACGCCGGCCAGGAAATTGCAGGCCAGCCCGATCAGCAGGGCGTAGAGCAGCTGCGGGCCGCCCTGGTGCTCCGCGATGAACGTGGCCGCGAGCGCGATGACCGCACACACCAGCAGGCCGGGCCACAGAGCGGCCGCCCGGGCCGTCGCGGGGCCGAGCCCGGACCAGCGCCAGCGGGGGAAGAAACCGGAGGGCGTGCCATATGTCTTCATGGCGTATGAGCATATGTTTTTCGCATAAAGCAAAAAACAGATAATTCAGATCACCATGAACCAAAAATCAGGTCAATGGCCGGACCGGCTGCGCATGACGCTGCGGCACCTGGAAGTGTTCCTGGCGACCGCGCACGACGGCTCCACGCGGGCTGCCGCGGAGCGCATCGCCCGCTCGCAATCGGCTGCCAGCAGCGCGCTGGTGGAACTGGAGTCGCTGCTGGGCGCGGCGTTGTTCGACCGCGTGGGGCGCCGCCTGGTGCTCAACGAGCACGGCCGCGCCTTCCTGCCCCGGGCCGCGTTCCTGGTGGAAGCGGCCGGTGAACTGGAGCACCTCTTCCAGGGCCGGCATGCCGCGCCCCTGCGGGTGGCCGCCAGCATGACCATCGGAGAACACATCCTGCCGCCCCTGCTGGCCCGCTGGAAGGTGTCGCACCCCCAGAGCGCGGTGCAACTGCAGATCGCGAACACCACCGGGGTGCTGGCCGCCGTGGCGGCCTTCGACGCCGACATCGGCTTCATCGAAGGGCCGCAGACGCATGCCGACCTGGTGGTGCGTGAGTGGATGGCCGACGAGATGGTGATCGTGGCGGCGCCGGGCCATTCCCTCGCGCAGAAGCCGTCGGCCACCCGGGCTGCCCTGCGCGGCGCCCGCTGGGCCCTGCGCGAGCGCGGCTCCGGCACCCGCGAGGCCGCCGACCGCTGGCTGCTGGCGCAGTTGGGGCAGGTGCGGATCGATTTCGAGCTGGGAACGCCCGAAGCGGTCAAGGCCCTGGTGGCCGCGGGGGACACGCTGTCGCTGCTGCCCCGCCACAGCGTGGCCTCGGCCCTGGCCCGCGGCGACCTGCTGGAACTGCCGACCGCGCTGCCCCGCGCGACGCGCACGCTGGCGGTGGTGACGCACCGGGAGCGGACGCTGGGGGCGGGGGGCGAGGCGTTCTTGCGGTATTGCTTCGGTGGTGACGCTTCAAAAAACGGTGATCCGTAGCTTCCGTCCCGGTGCTCCTCTTACTTTGCGCCAAGCCCCTGGAACGTCTTCGTGCTGTACAGGTCCCGCGGCAACCGCTTGAGCGTGGGCAACCCGGTCGCCCCATCCTTCCCCTGCTTTTCGATGTAGCTGAAAAACACATCCGCATCCAGCACCCCGATGTCCAGCCTCCGCGCGGCAGGCACGGCCGCCAGCGTCTTGTACCCATCCCCGCCCGTGGCGTTGAAGCTCAGCACGAACAGCTTGTACGTCTTGGTCGCATTCAGCGGCTCCCACGCGCCCGAGGCGGCGTTGCGCACCTCGATGCCGGAGACGCGCTGCCCCGCCGCGGCTGCGGCGTTCACGTCGAAGCGCAGGCCACCGGTGTAGGGGTAGGGGCCGGTGGAGCCGCCGGTGCCGAAGACGGCTTCCATGCCGTCTTCCAGCATGGCCTTCACTTCCGTGCCGGTCACGTCCAGGCGGAAAAGCATGTTGCCGAAGGGCAATACCTGGATGACCTGGGCGGCCGAGACGGTGCCCTGCAGGGGGATGCGCACGCCGCCGCCGCTTTGCAGCGAGATGTCGGCGCCGCCGTAGCGGGCGTTGGCCATGTCGAGGTAGGCCTGGGCGACGAGTTGCTGGATGTCGCCACCGCGTGCGCTCACGCTGCCTTCGGCGTTGCAGGCGGCGCTGGAGCGGCTGTAGTCGGTGGAGCCGGCGCCGCCGGGCACGCGGCGGGAGCACAGCTCTTCGGGCGCCACGGCGACCTGGGTGCGGTTGAAGACGGACACGCGGTCCTTGAAGGGCTGCAGGGTGGCGGTGGCCGCCGCGGAGGGCTGCGTCACGCGCAGGAAGCCGGTGGCGGCCACGCTGGCCTGCAGGGCTTTCGCTTCCGCCTCCGTCGGGGCCTTGCCGCCGAGGGTGAAGTTGTCGCCGATCAGCACGTGCGGGGTGCCGGCGCACTGGGTGACGTTGCCGTCGGCGTCGAAGTTCACCTTCAGCTCGCCCACCACCTGGGCGTATTCCCAGGCCTGGACGATGCAGACGGTGCGGCCGTCCTTGTCGGTGGTGCGCGTCGGGTAAGCGCCGCCGGGCGTGCCCACGCCGGTGGCCTTGAGCGCGTCGGGGCCGAGCAGGGTGTGCGAATCGGCACCCACCACCACGTCCACGCCGGAAAGCTTGGGCACGATCTGGCGGTCGGCGTCGTAGCCGATGTGGCTCATGAGCACGATCTTGTTGATGCCCTGGCCGCGCAGGCGGTCGATCTCGCGCTGGGCGGCGGTGGCTTCGTCCTCGAAGGTGGTGTCCGGGTCAGGGCTGGAGGAGGCCTTGGTCTTGCCGGCGATGGTGAGGCCGACGATGCCGATCTTCTGGCCGCCGCGCTCGACGATGGTGGAGGCCTGGACGGCGTCCGGGGCCTTGGCGGCGTTGAGCGCGGAGCTGGCGCCGAAGCGCACGTTGGCGCTCAGGGCCGGCGTCTTGCAGCTACCTTTGCGCAGCAGGTCCAGGAAGTTCTTGAGGCCGGTGTCGCCCTTGTCGAATTCGTGGTTGCCGAGGGTGAAGGCATCGAAGCAGACGGTGTTCATCATCGCCGCATCGGCCTCGCCGTCGGCACCGGCGCGGTTGAAGTACAGGGTGCCGGTCAGGGCGTCGCCCGCATGCAGCTTGAGCACGTTGGCCGAGCGCTTCGAGAGTTCCTCCATGGCGGCGGTGACGCGCGGGAAGCCGCCGGCATCCACGGCCACGGTGGCGGGCGCGGAGCCGCCCGTGGAGAGCTGCAGGGTCCTGGACCTGGATTCCAGCGTGGAGTGGTGGTCGTTGATGTGCAGGATGGTGAGTTCCATCGGCTCGCCCTGGAAGACGCCGCCACCACCCGATCCGCCGCCGCAGGCCGCCACCAGGGCTGCCGCGGCCAACGCCGCGCTCCGCGTCAGGACACGGTGCCCCAGGACGCGGCCCTGCGTGTTCTCCTTGTGTTTTCCCACATTGGCCATCATGGCGTTCTCCTTACTGCTTGTGACAAGAGCCCGCATGCTTGCGGCGCGGCGTGACAGAACGATGAATGGGGGAGGGCCGGGAAAGTGATTGGAGGCACACTCCGGGTCTGTTGCGATCCCTTCCTTTTTGTCCATCCATGGCCGCGCCTGATCCCGCTTCTTCTTCCGTTGTTCCGGACCCCGGCTTTCCCGCCATTCTCTGCACGGTGGACGTGGTGCTGCTGACGCTGAAGGGCGGTGTGCTGCACGCCGTGCTGCTGCGGCGGGCCGATGGGCCGCACGCGGGCGGCTGGGCGCTGCCGGGCGGTTTCATCCACGCGCAGGAGGATGCGACGGCATGGGACGCGGCGGCCCGCGTGCTGCGCGAGAAGACGGGCATCGCCAGCCCCTACCTGGAGCAGCTGGCGACCTATTCCGGGGCGCAGCGCGATCCGCGCGGCTGGTCCGTCTCCATCGTCTATTGCGCGCTGGTGCCGGCGGAGCTGTTGCCGGACGACAGCGAGCGGCTGCAGGCGGCGCCCGTGGGCGCGCTGCCGGCGCTGGCCTTCGACCATGCGGACATGGTGGCGCTGGCGGTGGCGCGGGTGCGGTCCAAGAGCCAGTATTCGTCGCTGCCGGTGTATTTCTGCGGGGAGCGCATGACGCTGCCGCAACTGCAGGCGGTGTACGAGGCGGTGCTGGGGGAGCCGGTGAACAAGGTGAGCTTCCGCCGCAAGATCGACGAGCTGGGCATGCTGGAGCCGGTGGACGGGCTGATGGAGTCCGGCGCCGCGCACCGGCCGGCGCAGGTGTACCGGCTGCGGGAGGCTTTCCGCCGGTCCCTGTCGGTGGTGCCGCGGGGGTTGAACAGCTAGACCCGTCCAGGCCTTTCTAGAATGCGGGCACGATGTCCGCCGGCATGTCCCCGCCCCCTTCTTCCGCGATGTCCTTCCCCGTGCCGGTGCGCACGGAGTGCCCGCCCGGCGCCTGCAATTGCGACCTGCAGGCGATGCTCGCGGCGCCGGACGCGGACCGCCGGGTGCTGCGGCTCACGCGCGACGAGGAGAAGCGCCTGGTGCAGCGCCTGGAGGCCATCGAGAGCCTGGCGGACCTGCGCCGCATGGAGGCGCGGCTGGAGGAGCAGCTGGGCATCCGGCTGAGCATTTCGCAGGGGGCGAGCGAGGTGCGCACGCTGCGCGGGATCGCCATCCTGGTGCACGAGCAGCGCGGGCTGTGCCGCAAGACGCGGCAGGCGATCGCCGCGGCCATCCGCCGCGGAATGGAGCGGCGGCCGGAGATCGCCTTCGCGCTGCTGGACGAGGGCGGGCTGTTCGGCTGACGGCGGGCGCCGTGCCCGGTGGCGCGGCCTTGTACCACGGCGTGCAATTCCCCGTGCGAGCGCGGCCTCGCGGCCGCTCCTACACTCGGCCGTTCCTGACATTCCCAACCCAACTACCAGGACCCGACACCATGGAATTGCTCGACGTGCTGCAGTGGCGCTACGCCACGAAGAAGATGGACCCCTCCCGCGCCGTGCCGCAGGACAAGGTGGACCGCATCGTGGAGGCGGCCCGGCTGGCGCCCACCTCCAGCGGCCTGCAGCCCTTCGAGGTCATCGTGGTGACGAACCCCGACGTGCGCGCCCGCATCCGCGAGGTGGCGTGGAACCAGGCCCAGGTGACGGACGGGTCGCACCTGCTGGTGTTCGCGGCCTGGGACGACTACACGGCCGAGCGCATCAATGCGATGTTCGACTACACCAACGAAGTGCGCGGCTTCCGCAACGAAGGCTGGGAGAACTACCGCAACATGCTGCTGGGTTCGTACCCGCAGCGCGGCGCGGAGGTGAACTTCCAGCATGCCGCACGGCAGGCCTACATCGGCTTCGGCGCAGCACTGATCGCCGCTGCCGCCGAGCAGGTGGACAGCACGCCCATGGAAGGCTTCCAGCCCGAGGCGGTGGACGAGATCCTGGGCCTGCGCGCGCGCGGGCTGCGCAGCGTCACCCTCCTGCCGCTGGGCTACCGCCAGCCCGAGGGCGACTGGCTGGTCAACCTGGAGAAGGTGCGCCGCCCGCGCGGCCAGTTCGTTACGGAAGTGCGCTGACCGGGCTGCGCGCCGCCGGAACAGGCGGCGCGCCAGCGCGGCGGGTTGGCGACATCACGCGCTCGTGCCGTCGCAGGGGCGGCGCATATCCTCCGCACCGCCGGCCAGATCGGCCGGCGTATCCACGTCGCGCAGGATGCCCGGGTCATCCACCGCGACGGTACGTGCCGCATCCCACGCGATGCGGTGCGCGGCCGCCTGCGCGCCGCTGGCCTGTGCCAGGGGCGCGAAATACCGCCGTGGAATGCCGCGCGGATTGCCCGGGCGGCCCTGCCAGAGCGGCATCGCGGGTTCTCCGGGGGACTGCACCAGCGCATCGCGCAGCGCCGCCAGCGTGTCGTCGCGCACCCAGGGCATGTCCGCCAGGCCGACCACCACGGCCTGCAGGTGGGGCTGTGCCAGCGCCCAGTGCATGGCTGCCGCGAGCGAGGTGCCCTGGCCTTCGCTGCAGCGCTCGTTCGGCACGGCGTCGAGCCCGAGGCGTGCGCAGAGTTCCAGGCCGAAGTCGTCATGGGGGGGCATGACCACGGCGGTCCGCACGAAGACGCGGGCGAAAGACCCGGCCACGGCGGCGAGCAGTGGCGTGCCGCCCGGCAGCAGGGCGCGGCGCTTGTCGCTGCCGAAGCGCGACGATGCGCCGGCTGCCAGGATGACGCCGGCCACCACGGGTGCGGCCCCTGCATCCGGATGCCCGGCAGGAACGGTGGAGGGCGGACGCAGGCCGGATGGGGGCACGGAAGGCATGGCCGGAGCATACGGCGCGGCGCTGCCTTGCGCCACCAGGGCGGCCGGTGCGATCCGGAGAAGCGGTCCTGGCGAGGCGCCGCGCCGCAGGGCGTACCGGGCGGATGGACCGCTCCAGGCCGACCATGGGCGCGCGATCTTCCTACAGGTCCCGCCGCACCTGCCGACGACACTGGTCCGTCCACCGGCCGTGAAGGAAGCGAGATGTCATCCAGCCACCCCACGTCGGTCGCCCGCGCCAGCGGTCCGGCCGAATCCGCCGTGTCGATCCACGCCATACGCCTGCACGTGAACGGAACGCCACAGCACCTCGACATACCCTGCTGGGCCACGTTGCTCGACACGCTGCGCGACCTGCTCCAGCTCACCGGCACGAAGAAGGGCTGCGACCACGGACAGTGCGGTGCCTGCACGGTGCTGTTGGATGGGCAGCGCATCAACAGTTGCCTGACGCTCGCCGTGATGCACGACGGCGCGCACATCACCACCGTGGAGGGCCTCGCCGGCCTGCAGGACGGAGCGGGTGCAGGGGGCGAGGCCGGTGCGGCGTCCGGTGATGCCCGACGCGACTCGGATGTGCTGCATCCTCTGCAGCAGGCCTTCATCGACCACGATGCATTCCAGTGCGGCTACTGCACGCCGGGGCAGCTGTGCTCCGCTGCGGGTCTGCTCAACGAAGGTGGCGTGCGCACGGCCGACGACATCCGCGAGCGCATGAGCGGCAACCTGTGCCGCTGCGGCGCATACCCGCAGATCGTGCAGGCCGTCGCCGAGGTGGCGGGTGTGCCGCTGCGCGGTCCCGAGCGGCCCTCCGCGCACGCAGTGCAGGCCACACCGCAGTCCCGGCCGGCGCCAGCCGGGGAGGAGGCAGCATGAGGGGTTTCGACTACGTGCCGGCGGCCGACACCGAGATGGCGCTCGCCACCATGCCGCAGGGCATGCACCATGCGAGCGAGCGGGCGCTGCCCGCGAAGTTCATCGCCGGCGGCACCAACCTCATCGACCTGATGAAGGAGAGCGTGATGCGGCCGCGCCGCCTCGTGGATGTGGGGCGCCTGCCGTTCGCGGGGATCGAGGAGGCCGAGGGCGGCGGCGTGCGCCTGGGTGCGCTGGCCCGCAATGCCGCCACCGCGAAGCATCCGCTGGTGCGCGAGCGCTATCCGCTGCTGGCGGCCGCCATCCTTGCCGGGGCCTCGCCACAGATCCGCAACATGGCCACCAACGGTGGCAACCTGTTGCAGCGCACGCGCTGCCACTATTTCTACGACGTGGCCGTGCCGTGCAACAAGCGCGAGCCCGGCACGGGCTGCCCGGCGCGCGACGGGCTCGCGCGGCAACTGGCCATCCTGGGAACCAGCGACCATTGCATCGCCACGCATCCGTCCGACATGTGCGTGGCCCTGGCGGCACTGGAGGCCGTGGTGCACGTGCGCTCCCCGCGTGGCGAGCGCACCATTGCCTTCGCCGACTTCCACCGGCTGCCCGGCAATGAGCCGGATCGCGACACGGTGCTGGCGGGCGATGAGCTCATCACCCACATCGCCCTGCCGGCGCAGGGCTTCGCGCGGCATGGCGCCTACCTGAAGGTGCGCGACCGCGCTTCGTACGCATTCGCGCTGGTGTCGGTCGCGGCGGGGCTGGACCTGGGCGAGGATGGCCGCATCCGTGCGGCGCGCATTGCCGTGGGCGGCGTGGCACACAAGCCCTGGCGCGTGCCGGAGGCCGAGGAGGCCCTGGCGGGCCGGGAGCCGACGGCCGAGGCGTTCGCGCAGGCGGCCGGGCGGATGCTGCAGGGGGCGCGCGGCCACGGCGCGCCCGGCGGGCCGGGCGACAACCGCTTCAAGATCGAACTGGCCCGCCGGGCCATCGTGCGCGCGCTGGAGATGGCGAAGGGCGGCGAACTCACCAATACCGGCGAACTGGGTGCCGGCCACGTGCAGGACGCGCAACCATGAACGCACCGATGCCGAACGAAGCGGCGGACCGCGCGCAGGCGGGGCAGCAGCCCCGCGCCGACGCCGGCACCGGGCCGGTGAAACTGGGCATGCCCGTCTCGCGCGTGGACGGGCGCCTGAAGGTGACGGGCCGGGCGCGCTATGCGGCCGAGCACCACGACGAGGGCATGGCCTTCGGCGTGGTGGTCAACAGCAGCATCGCCAAAGGCCGCATCCTGCGCATGCGCCTCGAGCGTGCCCGCGCGGTGCCGGGCGTGCTGGACATCATCACGCACGAGAACCGCCCGGAGGTCCGCTCCATGGACCTGTTCTACAAGGACATGACGGCCCCCGGTGGCTCGCCCTTCAAGCCGTTGCTGGACGACGTGGTGCGCTACAGCGGCCAGCCCGTCGCGCTGGTGGTGGCCTGCACGTTCGAGGCGGCGCGCTGCGCGGCGTCGCTGGTGGAGATCGACTACGAGGTGGAGCACCACGAGACGCACCTGCTGCGCCACCTGGGCCGTGCGCGGGACCCCAGCCGCATGAAGGCCGGCTATTCGCCGCCGCCGAAGCCGAGCGGCGATGCCGACGGCGCCTTCGAGCGCGCGCCCGTGAAGATCGAGGCCGAGTACTACAGCGGCGTGGAGCACCACAACCCGATGGAGATGCACGCCTCCACCGTGCTGCGCGCGGAAGACGGCCACCTCACCATCTACGACAAGACCCAGAGCCCGCAGAACAGCCGCTGGCTGGTCTCGCGCGTGTTCGGTCTGGGCGGGGACGAGGTCACGGTGCGCAACCCGTTCGTGGGCGGCGCGTTCGGCTCGGGGCTGCGCCCGCAATACCAGCTCGTGCTCGCCGTGATGGCGGCGCTGCACCTGCAGTGCTCGGTGCGCGTGGTGCTCACGCGCCAGCAGATGTTCACCTTCGGCCACCGGCCCGAGACCTGGCAGCGCCTGAAGCTCGCGGCCGACCGGGACGGGACGCTGCGCGCCATCGTGCACGAGGCGGTGGCTGAGACGTCGCGCATGGAAGACTATGTGGAGGTGGTGGTGAACTGGTCCGGCCAGCTCTACCGCTGCGACAACGTGCGGCTGGGCTATCGCCTCGTGCCGCTGGACCAGTACACGCCCATCGACATGCGCGCACCCGGAGCGGCGCACGGCGTGCATGCGCTCGAGGTCGCCATGGACGAACTGGCCTACGCATTGCGCATGGACCCGCTCGCGCTGCGGCTGAAGAACTACGCCGACCGCGACGCCTCCAAGGACCTGCCGTTCTCCACCAAGGAATTGCGCGCCTGCTACGGCCTGGGCGCGGCCCGCTTCGGCTGGGACGGCCGGCCGGTCGAGCCGCGCTCGATGCGCGAAGGCCGCGAACTCGTGGGCTGGGGCATGGCCACCGGCACCTGGGATGCGATGCAGATGTTCGCCAGGGTGCGCGCGGTGCTGCATGCCGACGGCCGCCTGGAAGTGAGCAGTGCGGCGTCCGACATCGGCACCGGCACGTATACGGTGATGTCGATGATCGCTGCCGAGGCGATGGGCCTGCCGCTGGAGAACGTGACCTTCCGCCTGGGCGACTCCACGCTGCCGGTGGCGCCGATCGAAGGGGGCTCGTCCCACGTGGCCACCGTCGGCTCGGCGGTGGAGGGCGCCTGCGAGAAGCTGCGCCGCCTGCTGTGGGCGCTGGCGCAGCGCACGCGCGGCTCGGGCTTCGAGCGCACGCTGCTGCGCGACGTGGAGTTCGTGGACGGCCGCCTGCGCCGCCGCGGTGCGCCCGTGCATGATCGCGGCATGGCCTTCACCGACATCCTCGCCGCCCAGGGCCGCTCGCAGGTGGAGGCCCGCTACCTGCTGCTGCCCAACGTGCTCAAGCAGAAGAACTACGTGCGCGCCACGCACTCGGCCGTGTTCTGCGAGGTGAAGGTGGACGAGGAACTCGGCACCGTGCGCGTGACCCGCGTGGTGAGCGCGATCGCGGCGGGCCGCATCCTGAGCGCCAAGACGGCGCACAGCCAGATCACCGGCGGGGTGGTGTGGGGCATCAGCCAGGCGCTGCACGAAGAGACGCAGACCGACCATGCGCTGGGCCGGTTCATGAACCACAACTACGCCGAATACCACATCGCATCCAACGCCGACACGCCGCCCATCGACGTGATCTTCGTGCAGGAGGACGACCGCATCGTGAGCCGGCTGGGCGCCAAGGGGGTGGGCGAGATCGGCATCGTCGGCGTGGCCGCGGCGGTGTGCAACGCGATCTTCCATGCCACCGGCCGGCGTGTGCGCTCCACGCCGATGACGCCCGACAAGGTGATGCGGCCTGCGGCCGGCGCAACGCCCCAACCCATGGAACATGTGCCCGCCGGGGTGGTGGCACAGGCGATGGACGCACCGCAGTGACGCACGAATCCGCACCCGAATTGCGCGTGGCCCGCACGCTGCACGACTGGCGCGCCGCCGGCCGCCACGCCGTGCTCGCTACCGTGTTGCGTACCTGGGGCTCGTCGCCGCGGCCCGTGGGCTCGTGGATGGCGCTGCGGGACGACGGCCTGATCGAAGGCTCGGTGTCCGGCGGCTGCATCGAGGACGACCTGCTGCAGCGCTGCCTGCCGGGCGCTGCGCAGTGGGCCGGGCGACCGCCCGAGCGCGTGCGCTACGGGCTCAGCGCCGACGAGGCGCACCGCTTCGGCCTGCCGTGCGGCGGCACGCTGGAGCTGCTGCTCGAGTACGACCCCGACACGCTGTGGCTGCGGCGCCTCGTCCAGTGGCTGCAGGAGCGCCGCGTGGTATGGCGGCACCTGCGCTGCGCGGACGGTGCGGTAACGCTCTCGACCGAGAACCTCGCCGCGCCCGTGCAGGGCGCGCCCTCGCTGCTCGACCATGGCGACACGCTGGCGCAGCGCCTGGGGCCCTCGCACCGCATGCTGCTCATCGGCGCGGGGGCACTCGCGCAGTGCCTCGCGGCGATGGCGATTCCCTGCGGCTTCGCGGTGGGCGTCTGCGACCCGCGCGAGGAGCACCGGATGGGCTGGAACCTGCCCGGCGTGGAACTCGTCGACGGGATGCCCGACGATGCCGTGCTGGCGATGGGCATGGACGCGCGCACCTGCGTCATCGCGCTCACCCACGATCCGAAGCTGGACGATCTCGCGCTGCTGGAAGCCCTGCAGGGCGACGCGTTCTACGTGGGCGCGATCGGGTCGGCTGCCACCACGGCGGCGCGGCGGCAGCGGCTGCGCGAGCATTTCGGCATCGGCGAGGACGCGCTCGCGCGCCTGCGCGGGCCCATCGGCCTGGCGATCGGCAGCCGCACGCCGCCGGAGATCGCCGTGAGCGTGCTGGCCGAGGTGCTCGCGGCGAAGAACGGCGCCATGCTGCCTGCCGCGTCGCGCATGACCGAAGCCGCACTCATCCATGGCGATGCCGCCGTGGGCGCGGCCTGCGGCCGGACACTCCACGGTGGCGCAGCGGCCGCCTGACGCGGGCGCGGCGCGTGCGCCGATGGGACCGTAGGAGGGGGCCGACCGGGAGGGGGGCCACGCACCGATGGAGTGCAGCCCCATGGTGGGGAACCATGGGGCATACGCCATCCGGTACCCCATCATGAGAACCTCCACGCTGATCGCCCCCACGCCCGACGCCGCGGACCACCGTCCTGCCCCCCGACGAACACCGACTCACGCACCCGTGCGCGCCCCGGAAGGGCCCTTCCAGTCGCTGCACACCGCGCTGCACCAGACAGCCCCCACGCCCGAGTCACGGCGACAGGGCGCCGCACTGCTGCGCGATACGCTGGCGCGTGCCGACCTGCCGCCGGCCTCGCTGCCCGAACGCCCCGAGGATCTGCACGACTGGATGGCCGCGAGCCATGCCGCCGTGTCTGCGCAATATGGCGAATACCTTGCTGCGCGGCGCGCGGGCGGAGGCCGGCGGTATTTCCGCAACCGTGCGCATGCGCTGCACTTCCTGCGGGCCGTGGCACCGACCAAGCTGGTGGACGGCAGCTGGCTCTACGGCGTGCTGCGCCACGCGCGCAATCCGCGCATGGCCGAACTGGTGCGCACCTACCTGGAGGAACTCGGCGACGGCGCACCTGACAAGAACCACGTGCTGCTCTACCGCCAGCTGCTGTCGCGCTATGGCCTGTCGCAAGGGCCCGCGCTGCCCGACGCGCTCTACGAACAGGGCGCGGTACAGCTCGCGCTGGCGTGGAACGCCGAAGAGTTCCTGCCCGAAGTCATCGGCTTCAACCTGGGCTATGAACAGCTTCCTCTGCACCTGCTGGTCACGTCGTACGAACTCAACGAGCTCGGCATCGATCCGTACTATTTCACGCTGCACGTGACGGTGGACAACGCCGACACCGGGCATGCGCGGCAGGCCTGCGACGCCGTCCTGGCCCTGCTGCCGCGCCATGGCGATCCCCAGGCCTTCTGGCAACGCGTGCGCGATGGCGCGCGCCTGGGCGATGTGGGCCTGGGCACCACGCGCGTGATCGCGGACTTCGACATCCGCGCCGAAGTGGTGCGCATCTTCCAGGCCAAGTGCGGCGCCGGCCAGGGCATGCATTCGGACTACTGCAAGGTGGCCGGCCGCAGCGTGAACGACTGGCTGTCGGCGCCCGAGGGCATGGATGCCTTCCTGGAAGCGCTGGTGCAGGCGAACTGGATCCAACCCGGCCGCCCGGTGGCGGAAAGCCGCTTCTGGGGCCTGCTGCAGGGGCCGCGCTCGGAGATGTTCGGCGTGTTCTCGCCCTACGAGTTGCAGGTGATCCACGACTGGATCCGTGGCGATGAGGCGAGCGCCGATGGCCAGGCGTACTTCGAGCCTGCCTCCGCCAACGAAACGCGCCGCCGCCCCACCTTCCGTGCGCTGCAGCGTGCGCGCAAGAGCGATGCGGGCGCGGCAGGATCGGCAGACGTGCTCGATCCGGATCTGGTGGCTTTCAAGGAACGGCTGAACACGCTGGACGCCGATGCCCAGTTCGATGCGCTGGTGACGGCCATGTCGCCCTCGGAGCACTGGACGCCGGTGGGACTGTACGCCACGCGCCGTTTCGTGGCATCGCATCCCTGACACCACCGGCCCCAGCCGTTGCAGGCGCCGGGGCCGATACAAAAAAAACCGCCACGCGAGACGTGGCGGTTTTGCTTTGGGCCGTTCCCCGCCGCTCAGGCGCTGCGCAAGGCCAGTGCAGGCTCGGCCACCGCTACCGCCACCTCGGCATCGTTGGCCGCGGCCCGGCGACGCCGCGCCTTGCGTACGTATTCCGGATGGAAGCAGCGCTCGCTGCCGTCCGAGAAGGCCACGGTGATCGATTCCGATGCGATCGCGCTCACCGTGCCTTCCCCGTAGCGTTTCACGCGCACCGGCATCCCGAGTTCGAACACCGGGCGGGCGGGAGCGGTATCGGGAGCGGGCCGCGTCGCCGCCAGGACTTCACCTTGCGACGGCATGGCGATGTTGGCCACTTCCGAAGGCTTGCGGCGTGCGGCCACACCGGCGGTGGGCGCCGCCGCCGCCGATGCGGCGGCGTTGGTGATCGCCTGCTGTGCGTCGAGCGCGGCGATGCGCCGGCAGTTGTCGCAGGTGCCGCAGCGGTGCGTGTCGCGCGCATGGCCGAAGTAGTCCAGCAGCACCTCCCAGCGGCAGCCGCCGGTCTGCGCGTAGAACACCATGCGTTCGAGCCCGTCCTGGTCCTGGGTGCGCTTTTGCGCGTAGTCTTCGAGCAGGGCGATGAGCGCATCGCTGTCGATGTCGGCACGGCGCAGCGCGAGGCGGCCGTCGGCCTTCTGCGTCACGATGCGGCGGCGGCGCAGCAGGCCGAGCGCGACCTGGAGCTTGGACCGCGGGCGGTCGAGGGCCTGTTGCAGCAGGTCGAGCGTCCAGCCCTCGTGCGCGCCGGGCGGCGGCGACTGCAGCGCGCCGTACAGCGCGTCGAGGTCGTCCGGCGTGGGGTAGCGGCCGGCCAGGAAGAACTGCTGTACCGCCTTGTCCTTGCGCAGGAACAGGAGGATGCAGCGTGCCGGCTGGCCGTCGCGCCCGGCCCGGCCGGATTCCTGGTAATACGCGTCCAGTCCGCCGGGCATCTGGTAATGGATCACGAAGCGCACGTCCTGCTTGTCGATGCCCAGGCCGAAAGCGTTGGTGGCGACCATCACGCGCAGGTCGCCTGCCATGAAGCGGTCCTGCGCCTCGCCGCGCTCGGCGGCGGGCATGCGGCCGTGGTAGAGGCCCGCGGATTCGCCCGCACCGGCCAGCAGCGAATGCACTTCCTCCGCGGCCTTCACGGTGGCGGTATAGACGATGCCGGAGCCCTCGGTGCCCTTCACGGTGCGCAGCAGGCAGTCGCGCTTTTCCTTTTCGTCGGCGAGCTGTTCGGCGCGGTAGTGCAGGTTGGGGCGATAGGTGCCGGTATCGACCACGCCCGCGGCCGGAATGCCCAGCTGCCGGCGGATGTCCTGTGCCACCGGGCCTGCGGCGGTCGCGGTGAGCGCGAGCACCGTCGGGCGGCCCAGGCGCGGCACGGCCTGGGCGATGTCGAGGAATGCGGGACGGAAGTCGTGGCCCCATTGCGAGATGCAGTGCGCCTCGTCCACGGCCAGCAGGTCCACGGGGCCACCGGCTTCGAGCAGCGCCTGGAAGCCGCTGTCCGCCAGGCGTTCGGGCGTGGTGAGCACGATGCGCGCGCTGCCGTCGGCCACGGCCGCCTCGGCCGCGCGCGTTTCCTCGGCGTCCAGCGCGCTGTGCAACTGCACGGCCGGTACGCCGCGCTCGCGCAGGGCGTCGCACTGGTCGCGCATGAGCGCGATCAGCGGCGACACCACCACCGTGCGGCCCGCGAGCAGCAGTGCGGGCAACTGGTAGCACAGCGACTTGCCGGCGCCCGTGGGCATGATGGCCAGCGTGTTCTCGCCGCGCAGCACGCGGTCGATCACATCGCGCTGGCCCGGGCGCAGGGCGCGCAGGCCGAAGGATTGCTTCAGGGCCGCCTGGATGCGGGCCTGGCTGGGAGGCCGCCTGGCGGCAGCCTGGGAGGTGGATGAGGGCATGGTGGCGGCGATCCGGTCGTTGCAGGGCCGTGCACCGGGCGCCACGATGGCGTGCCGGCACGTGCACCTATGCTCGGGCCCGGACCCGCCGCGGCGCGTGGGACGCCGCTTACCCGCCGTGTCATCCGGGAGCGTGCGCTTCCGTTTCCCTTTCCGTTCCCTCGTCCAGGGCCAGGACACCGTCCTGCAGCCTCAGGGTCCGGGTGCCGACGGCGCGCGCGAGCGCGTCGTCGTGCGTGACGAGCAGCAGGCAGGACCCGGCGTGCTCCATCGCCTCGGTGAGCAGTGCCAGGGTGTGGCGCTGGGTGAGCGGATCCAGGCGTGACGTGGGTTCGTCGGCGAAGAGCAGCGCGGGCCGGGCCAGCAACGCGCGGGCGAGTGCGATGCGCTGCAGTTCGCCGCCCGACACCGCGGCGGGGCGCCGCCGCAGCAGTGCGGGGTCGAGCCCCAGGCGCTGCAGGTGCTGTTCCAGCGCCGTCCACGGTTGCGCATGGAGACGGGCCGCGTCGCGCAGGGCGGTGCCCAGGTCCACCTGCGGCGCGAAGGCGCCCGCCGGGTCCTGGTAGAGCTTTTGCAGGGCGGTGGGCGCGAGCGACGGCGCGCGTCGCACGCAACCCGCATCCGCGCGCACCAGGCCCAGCAGCACGTTGCCCAGCGTGCTCTTGCCCGATCCGCTGTCGCCCCGGATCACCGTGCGCTCGCCCCGGCGCAGCTCCAGGTCCACGCCCTGGAAGAGCTGCCGGCCCGCGAACGCCTTGCCGAGTCCCGTGGCCTGCAGCACCGCCTCGCCCGAGGGCGGCGGCGCGCGGCGCGGCCATGCGGACGGATCCGCATCGATCAACTGGCGGGTGAATGCATGCTGCGGCGCGGCCAGCACCTCCCGGGCGCGGCCCGTCTCCACGGCCCGGCCGCCCTGCAGTACCAGGATGGCGCCGCCCAGTTGGCGCGCGAGGTCCAGGTCGTGCGTGATGACGACGGCGCAGCCCCCCTCGCGCAGCAGGGCCTGCAGGCCGTCGATGGCGTGCCGGCGCCATGCGGTGTCGAGGCCCTTGGTGGGTTCGTCCGCCAGCAGGATGCGCGCGCCGCCCGCGAGCGCGATCGCCGCGGCGGCTCGCTGTGCCATGCCACCCGAGAGCTGCCAGGCATGCTGCCGGGCCGCGGCGCCCAGGCCGGCGGCCTGCAACTGCGCTTCGGCCGCCGCCCGCGCACGGTCGAGGGCCTGGCCGCGCACCAGCGCGAGCACTTCCGCCAACTGCGGCGCGACGGCCATGATCGGGCTGAGCGCCTGCGCGGGCTCCTGCGGCAGCAGCGCGAGCGTGCGCCCCCAGAGGGGCCTGCGCGCGGGCCCGTCGGCCGCCCGGCTGGCACGTCCCGCGATGGAGACGCCGCCGCTGGCGCGCAAAGCTGGCGGCAACTGGCCCATGACGGCCTGGGCCAGCAGCGACTTGCCCGCACCGCTTTCGCCGACGAGGCACAGCGCCTCGCCGGGATGCAGCGTGAACGAGATACCCTGCAGCAGCGCGAGCGGCCCCGCATGCACGCCGAGGTCGTCCACCTGCAGGAGCGCGGACACCGTGCTCACGCCGGATCTCCCGGGCGCATGGCGAGTGCCATGCCCAGCACCAGGCAGGCCAGCAGGCCCACGGGGGCCGCGATCAGCCACGGCGCTTCCTCGTAATGCGGCAGCGCCTCGGTCATCATCAGGCCCAGCTCGGCGGTCGGTGGCTGGATGCCCACGCCGATGAAGCCCAGCGCCGCGAGCGCCAGCACTGCCTGGGCGGCGGTGAAGGGCAGCAGCATGCCGAGCACGGGCGCGAGTGCCGGCAGCAGGTGGCGGCGCAGCAGGTAGGCCGGCCCGAAGCCGAGCAGCCGCGAGGCCTGCACCGCATCGCCGGCCAGCACCGGCCGGCTCGCCGCGCGGCTGACGCGGAAATACTCCACCCACAGCGAGAGCGACAGGCCCAGGTAGAGCGCCCAGTGCCGCCCCGGCGCGAGCGTGGCGAAGAGCAGCACCAGCAGCAGGCCCGGCACCGCCAGCACGGCGTCGGCGAGCAGCACCAGCCAGCGCTCGAGCGCGCCGCCGCGCCAGCTGGCCACCACGCCCAGCAGCACGCCGGGAACCGCCGCGCTCGCCGATGCGGCCAGCGCCAGTCCCAGGGAGAGCTGCGCGGCGTGGGCGAGCCGTGCGAGCGTGCTGCGGCCGAACAGGTCCGTGCCCAGCCAGTGTGCGCGGCCGGGCGGCAGCAGGCTGTCGGCAAGCGACTGGCGCGCGGGATCGGTGCCCACCAGCGCGGGGCCCAGTGCCGCGAAGGCCGCGAGCAGGCCGAGGATGACGAACCCCCAGCGGCGGCCTGAGCGGACGGGGGAACGCACCGGCACCCGAGCGGGGTCGGCGAAGGCGCCGGGCGGGTTGGAGGGGGATGACGGCATGGCGGTCATGCGCGGACCTCGGCGGAGCGCCGGGGATCGATCGCCACGCAGGCCGCATCCACCAGCAGGTTGAAGAAAACGAACAGCAGACCCATGCACAGGGCGGCGCCCTGGATCATCGGAACGTCGCGCCCGAAGACGGCATGCACCAGCGCATGCCCGATGCCGGGCCAGGCGAAGAGCGTTTCCACGACCACGGCCCCTTCGACCAGGATGACGCCCTGCACGCCGAGGTAGGCCACGACCGGCAGCGCCGCCTGCGGGAGCCCGTGGCGCCACAGCGCCTGCCCGTCGGTGAGGCCCTTGCCGCGGGCGAACGCCAGCGACGGCGACGCGGCCGCCTGCCGCATGGCGGCTGCGGACACCCGCGCCAGCCCTGCCGCGAGCCCGAGGCCCAGCGTCAGCGCGGGCAGCAGCAGGCTGGCCGCATGGTCGTCGCCCGCGACCGGCAGCATGCCCAGGCGCACGGCCATGGCCAGCATCAGCAGCACGGCGAGCAGGAAGGGCGGCGTGGCCCGCAGCAGCACCGCCAGCGCGGCCACGGCGCGGTCGATGCGGCCGCGCGGGTGCAGGCCCGACCAGATGCCGGCCGGCAGCCCCAGGGCCATGCCGATGAGCAGGGCCGCGAGCGACAGTTCGACCGTGGCGGCCAGCGGGTGCGCGACCTCGCGCCACACGGGGTTGCCGCTGACGTAGGACGTGCCCAGGTCCAGCCGGGCGATGTCGCCCCACCAGGCCAGCAGCGCCTGCCAGACCGGGCGGTCCAGGCCCAGTTCGGCGCGCACCGCTGCGGCTGCGGCGTTCGATACGAGGTCGTAGCCGTACCGGCCCGCGGCGATGCGCGTGGCCATGTCGCCGGGCAGCAGGCGGGCCATCGCGAAGCACAGGGTACCGACGATGAGCGCGAGCGCCACGGCCTGCAGCGCGCGGCGCAGCAGCATGCCGGCCCAGAGGCGTTCGGCGGTGGCGGTGCAGGAGGGTGTGCTGGAGGAAGAAGGCATGGAGGATGTGCGGATGGTCATGCGCGCCACTCCATCGCGGTGAGCCGGTAGGAGCGCTCCAGCGGATCGAGCCGCACGGAACCGACGCGGCGGCTGATGGCCACCGTCTGCCGGTACCACGCGACCGGGATCACGGGCAGTTCGTCCTGCAGCGTTCGCACCACCTGCCGGCGCAGCGCCGCGGCGCGGTCCTTCGGAATTCCGCCGGCCTGCAGGGTGGCCAGGGCGTCGGCGACGCGCGCGTCGGACCATCCCATGGCGCCCCAGTCCCCGCCGCGCGGGCCGAAATCCTGGGCCAGTGTGCTGGTGGGATCGGGGGTTGTGGCGTAGTTGCGCGCGATCAGCGCGAGTTGCAGGCTGCCGTCGCGGTGCCCGAGCGGGATGTCGCCCGAGTTGCCCACGTCCACGCGCACGGCGATGCCGGCCTCGCGCCACTGGGCCTGCAATGCCGTGGCGATGAGCGGCAGTTCGGGCCGGTCGGGGAAGGTGCGCAGCGCGAGCCGCAGCGGCTGCCCCTGCGCGTCCCGCAGGCCGTCCGCGCCGCGCCGCCAGCCCGCTTCGGCCAGCAGCCGCGCCGCGGCTTCGGGATCGAGGGCGAGCGGTTCGAGCCCGTCAGCGTGCCAGTCCCGCAGTGTGGGCGGAAAGAGCTGCGTGGCCGCGAGAGCCGGGTCGCGCAACAGCGCGCGGGCGATGCCGGCCCGGTCGATGCACAGGCTGAGCGCCCGCCGCACGCGCGGGTCGCGCAGCGCCGGCAGCCCGGCGTTGACCTTGATCCCCACCGAGCGAGGGAGCGTCACCGACTCCACCCGCACCGGCCCGGGCGCCGTGGCGTGGCGGCGCAGCCGCACGGTGCTGGCCGGATCGAGCCCATAGGCCAGGTCGGCCTGGCCGGCCTCGGCCATGAGGGCCCGCGTCTCGGAGCGCCCGGCCGACAGGTAGGCCACGCGCTCGATGGCGGGGCGCGGGCCGCCGTGGCCGTCGAACGCTTCGGCCTCCACCCGCTGGGGCGCGGCGAGCGCGGTGATGCGGTAGGGCCCGCTGCCGACGATGGACCGCACAGCACCGTCCGGGGCGTAGCTGGCAGGCGCCAGCACCAGCGTGCTGCTGTGCGCCAGCAGCGCGGGCAAGGCGGCATGCGGCCTGGACAGGCGCACGCGCACGGTGGAATCGTCCTCGGCCTCGATGGCCTGGATCGGGGCGCCGCTCAGCAGCGATGGCGGCCTGCGCGCGGCCTCCAGGCAGCGGACGACCGCCGCCGCGCGCACCGGGATGCCGTCGTGGAAGCGCGCGCCCTGGCGCAGCACGAAGCGCCAGGCCAGGCCGTCGGCCGAGGCCTCGAAGCGTTCTGCCAGGCCGGGCAGCAGGGTGCCATCGTCGTCGGCGTCCACCAGCGTCTCCGCGATCTGCAGGCGCGTGAACACGTAGCCGCTGACCGCGGGGGCCAGGCCGGCGATCTCCCAGGGACCGACGATCTGCAGGCGCGGAGGCCCGGCGGCGCTCTGCGCCCGCAGAGCCGGGGCCACCGCCCCCGCGGCCCCCGCGGCCAGCGCCCGCAGAGCGCAGCGTCGCGTGGCAGGGGCGGCGGCGCGGGGAGGCGGGGATGGCGTCATGGGAGCGTCCACTTTGGAAACGGGGAATGCGGCAGGGCGGTGCGCCCGCTTCAGAACCGGGCCTGCAGCCCCACCGCCACGGTGCGCCCGCTGCCGGGCGTCACCCACAGCCTGCTCACGGACGTGGCGTAGTAGGTCTTGTCGAACAGATTGTCCACATCCAGCGTGAGCCGCACCGCGGGGGTGAGCCGCCAGTACGCGACGATTTTTGCCGTGGTGTAGGCGGGCAGTTCGAAGGCGGGCGCACCGGCCTGGGCTTCGGCCTGCGTGCGGGCTGCGCCCAGCCGCTGGCCCACATGCGTGATGCCGCCGCCCACGCCGTAGCGCTGCCCGCTGGCGAGCGCATCCTCGTACACCGCCAGCAGGCTGCCGTTCACGCGCGGCACGTTGATGAGGCGGCCGCCGATCTCGAGCGTGTTGTCGCGCAGCACATCCACGTCGTTCAGCACCAGGCTGGCGTTCAGGCGCCAGTGCGTGCCGAGCTGTCCCGCCAGGTCGAACTCCAGGCCGCGGCTGCGCACCTTGCCCGCGGTCACCTGGAAGCTGCTGTCCACCGGATCGGTGGTCAGCATGTTGCGCTTGGTGATGTCGAAGAGTGCGGCCGTGGCGCCCAGGCGCTGGTCGGCGCTCTCCCATTTCACGCCCACTTCCAGCGCGCGGCCCTTCTCCGGCGCCAGCGCCAGGCCGCCCCGGCCCACGGCGGAAGTGAAGCCGCTGTTCGGGCGGAAGGAGGTGCCTGCGTTGGCATATACCGTCCACTGCGCATCCGGCAGCCAGCTCACGCCCACGCGCGGGGAGACGGCCGTCGGGTCCTGCCCGTCCGTGGTGCCGGTGCGGTGGTTGTCGTAGGTCTGCCGGTAGCGGTCGAAGCGCGCGCCGGCCAGCACGCGCCACTGCGGCGCCAGCTGGATCGCGTCCTGCACGTAGAGGGCCGTGTTGCGCTGGCGCTCGGTGAAATCGGTGTTCGGGCCGGGCGTCGGCCGGGGTTGTCCGTACACCGGCTGGTAGATGTCGATCGCGTAGGGCGCGGCGGCCGTGGGATTGATGCGCAGCATGCGCGCATCCAGCGTGTAGCGGTAGGTCTCCACGCCCAGCAGCAGTTCGTGCGGCGTGCCGCCCCACTGCAGGTTGCCGATCAGCTCGCCCTGCAGGGCCGTGTCGTCGGACGAGAAATCGCGATAGCGGCGCTGGCGGCGCAGCGTGCCGTCGGCCAGCAGGGACGAGGCCTCGGTGGAAAATCCGTCCAGCCCCGTGGTGCGGTAGGAGAGCGCGAAGCGGCTGCGCCACTGCGCGTTCCATTCGTGCAGCAGCGACAGCTGGTGGGTGGTGTTGCGCACGGTCACGTCGCCGTCGCCCGGCTCGCCCAGGAAGCGGCTGCGTGGCACGTCGCCGAGCCGGTTGCCCACCGCCACCACGCCCCGGTCCAGCGGCGCGCGGTGCCGCAGGTATTCGCCGCTGTAGTCCAGCACGGTGCTGCCGCCCAGCTTCCAGGTGAAGGCCGGGGCCACCACCTGGCGCTGCGCGCTGACGAAGTCGCGGAAGCTGTCGCGGTCTTCCACCGCCACGTTGAGCCGGTAGGCCAGGTTCTCGCCCAGCGGGCCGGTGCTGTCGAGCGCCCCGCGGCGGTACGCATGGCTGCCTGCATAGGCTTCCACCGCGTTGGCGGGTTTCCATTGCGGCCGCTTGGTAACGATGTTGAGCGTGCCGCCGGGCTCGCTGCTGCCGTAGAGCGCGGCGGCCGGGCCCTTCAGGAACTCGATGCGCTCCACGCCGGCCATGTCGCGCGGCGCATTGAAGCCCCGGTTGCCGGAAAAGCCGTTGAGCAGGGTGGCCGAGCCGGTGTTCTCGTTGCCGGGCAGGCCGCGGATGGCGACGTTGTCCCACAGGCCCCCGAAGTTGTTCTGGCGCGAGACACCGCCCACGTAGTCGAGCACTTCGTCCAGGCGCGTGGCCCCGAGGTCGTCGATGGCCTGCCGGGTGATGACGCGCACGGACTGCGGCAGCTCGCGCAGCGGCAGGTCGGTCTTGGCGCCCGCGGCTTCCTGGGCCTGGTAGGTGCCGGAATCGGTGCGGCCGACGACATCGACGGTGGAGAGCTGGGCATCGCCGGAAGGGGAAGAGGAGGGGACGGGGCCGGATTGCGCTCGCGCGCCGCCGGCCACGAGGGCCGCAGCGGCCATTGCGAGGGGCAGGGCCTTGAAAGAGGGATGGCGGAAAAGGGAAGTCATGGAATCGAAGGTGCAAAAAAGGGGCCGCAGCCCATGCCGGCGCCGAGGGCGCCATGCGGCAGCGCGCGCGGCATCGGGCACCCGCGTTTTTTGAAGACGCGGTCCTGGGCGGGAGGCAGGGAGAGAAGAGAGCGCGGCCGGTGCAGGCCTCGCCGCGATCAGGCCGGCTCGGCGGAGGGCACGGACGCGACTGCAGCGCCTGCCGGGGGGCCGCGCGCGAGGAAGGGCCGGACGGTGCGGCGTCCGTGCGCCGCTTCGGCATGGGCCGGGGGGCCGGGGGTGGCGCCTGGGCCTTCCAGCCAGGGCTGCTGCGCCGGCTGCGGGGCGGCGGCCTGCAGGTGGGCGAAGGCCAGGCAGGCAGCGCATGCCCCGTGCTGCGGCGCCGTGTCTTCGGAGGGCGCTTCGGATGCAGCGGAGGCGGAAGGACTGCCTTCTTCCACCGCCGCTGTCACCGCTGCCATCGCGGCGGGCGCCGCGGGCTGCAGGGCCTGCCTCAGGTGCGCCGCCTCATGCAACGACCAGCCCAGGCAGGCATTCAGCCACAGGGCCAGCAGCAGGAAGGGCGTGAAGCGGTGCAGTCGCATGGGAGTTTCCGGAGCGCGGGATGATAGCCGCGAGCCGGACCGTGCGGCATGCCCCTGGCCAACCGGGCCGCCGCCCGCCGGCCTCCAGGCTCGCGTCAGGCGGCGGGCGCGACGCAGACCCGGTCGCGCCCCTCCCCCTTGGCCTGGTAGAGGGCCTTGTCGGCCCGGTCGAGGATGGACGCCAGCGGTTCGCCCCCTCCATGGCAGAAGGCCAGGCCGATGCTGACCGTCAGGTGGCCCACGCCGGGGAAAGGCGTATGGCCCACGGCCAGGCGGATCTTCTCTGCCACGAGCCGGCCTTCCTCGCGGTCGCGGGGTTCGGGCATCAGCACGACGAATTCCTCGCCGCCGAACCGGGCGACGAAGTCCGTGGAGCGCACGCAGCCGGCGATGAGCCCCGCCAGGTGCTGCAGCACCGCATCGCCCGTCTGGTGGCCGTGCGTGTCGTTGACGCGCTTGAAATGGTCCGCATCCACGATCATCAGCGCGAAACGTTGGCCGAGTTCGCGGCACCGCGCCGCATACGCCTGCAGCGCTTCGTCGAATCGGCGGCGGTTGTAGAGCCCGGTGAGCGGATCGCGCACCGCCAGGTTCTCGAGCTCCTGGTTGGCCTGGTGCAGGGCCAGCGTGCGTTCCCGGACCTGGTTCTCCAGGGAGGTATTGAGGCGCGACAGCTCCTGCTCGCGCTCCAGCAGCGAGGCCGTCATGGACTGGAAGGAGCGGTTCAGCTGGGCGACTTCCAGCGTGTCCGTGCCGTCGGGATAGCGTGGCTCGCCCTCGCGGCGCTCGATGGCCCGCGCCGCGTGCGCCAGCAGTTCCAGCGGCCGGCTGAACCGCGCCGCGAGCCGGTAGGCCACCAGGCCGCAGAGCAGGGCTGCGGCCAGGCCCAGCAGGGCGAGCTGCCGGCTCAGCGCACGTGCCGGCGCCAGCGCCTCGTTCGCAGGCTGGCGCACGACGATGCGCCAGCCGAGGTCCGCGCCCGCCACGGACGGCAGCGCCACCGTGCTGCTCAGGTACTCCGTCCCGTCGGCCCACGTGAGGCGCTCGTACCGCGCTGACGGGCCCGCCCGGTCCGGCAGGCGGGTCTGGCCTGCGAGCCGGAAGGGGTAGAGCACATTGCCCGACCGGTCGGCGATGAGCACCTCGACGCCGCGCCCCGCCGCACGGTCCACGGCCACCGCCTCCACGGTCTCGGTCACCCAGTACCAGTGGGCATGGGCGCCGATCACACCGCGCAGCGTGCCGTTGGCGTCCACGATGGGCGCGGCGAAGTCGATGAAGCGCAGCGGCTGGTCCAGGCGACGTTCCGGCAGTCGCTTGGCCAGCAGCACGGCGTCGTGCACGTCTCCCACGAAAAGGCGTGTGGTGGCCTCGCGGAACCACGGGCGCTGGTCCACCTTCTCTCCGACCAGGATGCCGCCCGTGGCCTGGAGCACCCTGCCTTCCGGGGTGGCGATGCCGATCCACGCGTATTCGCTGTGTGCATCCTTGCGCTGGTCCAGCGCCTGGCGCATCGCGTCGCCGCCCAGGTCGCCCTGGGTGAACAGAGGCAGCTTGCGCAGCAGGTCGATCTCGAGCGCGCGCTCGCGCAGGTTCGTGGCGAGCAGGTCGGTGGCCGAACGGGCCGTGGTGTGCAGCAGTTCCCCCGCGAAGCGCGCGAGATCCTGCGTGGCGATGCGTCCCAGGTAGAAGCCCACGCCCAGCACGCTGGCGAGCGTGAGCGTACCGAACCAGAGGGTGAGTTGTCCCCGCAGGCTGGGGGGGCGTACTGGCCGGGCGATCGAATGCATGGCGCGCATTGTCGGTCCGCCCGGCAGGGGGCGCGGCGGCCGCCCTGCGGAATTCCCGAAGACGCGCATTCACTACAATGCCGCCCCTTTTCGGCCCGCGCGAACCCCACCCCATGCCCATCATCGTCAACGAAGAACTCAAGGCCTACATCGATCCGCTCACGCCCGAGGAGCATGCCGCCCTGGAGCGCAGCCTGCTCGCCGAAGGCTGCCGCGATGCGCTCGTGCTCTGGGGCGACGTGCTCGTGGATGGCCACAACCGCTATGGCATCTGCCAGAAGCACGGACTGCCGTTCAACACCGTCCAGCACCCGCATTTCCGCTCCATGGAGGATGTGCATCTCTGGATGATCGACCAGCACCTGGGGCGCCGCAGCGTCTCGGACTTCCAGCGCGGCGTGCTGGCGCTGCGCAAGCGGGAGATCCTGGCGCAGCGCGTGGCGGCCACCGCCCCCCAGGCCTCTGATGCCGCAGAGCCCGCGGACAGCTCTGCGCCGTGGGACGGGCCGGCCGATGCCGCGGCCCCGGCACCGCAGGAGGCAGCAGCCGCGGCCGTGCAGGAGGCCGAGCCGCTGAAGAGCCGCGAAGCCATCGCCCGGGCGGCACGGCTGAGCAGCAGCCAGGTGGTGATGATCGAGAAGATCCAGAAACAGGCGGCGCCCGAACTGGTGGCCGCCGTGCGCTCGGGCGCCATCTCCATCAACACGGCGGCCGCCGTGGCGACCTTGCCGGAAGAAGAGCAGCGCGCGGCGGCGGTGGCCGGCAAGGATGAGCTGCGCCAGGCCGCGAAGCGCGCGCGCGATGCACGCCGCAAGCCGCGTGCGGAGATTCCGCAGGACGGATCCACGCCGGAGGGCTCTGCCGGAGGCGGCGAGCCCTCCGCGCCCCAGGACGACATCGAGGCGCTGCGCCGCCGTGTGGCGGAGCTGTCCGCCGAGAACGAGGCCCTGCGCGGCGAAGTGGCTCGACTGCAGGCGCTGGCGGGAACGTGAGGACCTGCGCGGGACGGTTGCTCCTTCTTTTGCAGGATATGGCCTACGTGCGCGGCGGTGCCCGCACCCTATGATCCGGAGCTTCCCGTCCCGCACGCCCATGCCCTCCCAACCCATTCCGAACGACAAGATCCACCACAGCATGCCGCTGCGGATGCTGCTGGGCTTCGTGCTGGCGGCGCTGGCGACCACCGTCATCGCCATCTTCACCTACCAGTCGCAGCAGGACCGCGGCGAGGCGGTGCGGCGCATCAACTCGGCCGTCGAGTCGATCGTGCAGATCCAGTACGTGCTGTCGATCCTCAAGGACGCCGAAACCGGCCAGCGCGGCTACCTGCTGGCCGGCGAGCCCCGCTACCTCGGCCCCTACGAGACCGCGGAGGCCTCGCTCACGACCGAGCTGGAGCGGCTGCGGGGACTGGTCGGCGATTCGCCGCGGCAGCTGCGCCGCTACGAGCAGCTCGCGCCCCTCGCGCGCCAGAAGATGTCCGAGCTGCACGAAACCATCCAGCTGCGCCTCGCCGGCCAGGCGGATGCGGCGCTGGCCGTGGTGCGCACGGACCGCGGCCGGGCCACCATGGACGCCATCCGCTCGCTGGTGCGCGAGATGATCGCGGCCGAGCGCGAAGAGCTGGAAGAGCGCCGCGCGATGTGGGAAGACTCGGCGCGCTTCGCGGCGTACTTCACCTGGGGCAGTTCGCTGCTGCTGCTGGTGTTCATCCTCGGCGTGGCCGCCATGACGGCCGCAGACCACCGCACCAAGGCCCGCGAGGCCTGGGTGCGCAGCGGCCTGATGGGGCTGTCCGATGAAATCCGGGGCGACCTGCGGCTGGACGAGCTCGGCCCGCGCGTGCTGGCCTACCTGGCGCGCCGGCTGGGCGCGCGCGTGGGTGCGGCCTATGTCTCGGACGGGCACGGCGCGTTCCGCCGCTTCGGCGCCTACGCGCTCTCCGGCACCGGCCCCGAGCGCATCGCCGCGGGCGAGGGCCTGGTGGGGCAGGTGGCCCAGACGCTGCAGCCGATGCATGCGCGGCATGTTCCCGCGTCGCACCTGGAGGTGCAGTCCGGCGTGGGCCACAGCACGCCCGCGGAGCTCGTGGTGCTGCCGGCCGTGCACAACGGCGTGGTGCAGGCCGTCATCGAACTGGGCTTCTTCCGTCCCGTGCAGTCCATCGACATGGACATGCTGTCGCGCGCGTCCGAGCAACTCGCCGTCGCCGTGCGCTCGGCCATCGACCGCTCCCAGCTCGAGGCGCTGCTGGACGAGACGCAGCGCCAGGCGGAGGAGCTGCAGGCCCAGCAGGAAGAACTGCGCGTGAGCAACGAGGAGCTGGAGCAGCAGAGCCGCGTCCTGCAGGAGTCGCAGGCGCAGATGGAAGCCCAGCAGACCGAACTCGAGCAGAGCAATGCCCAGCTGGAAGAGCAGACCCAGCAGCTGGAATACCAGAAGCAGCAGTTGCTGCGCGCGCAGGATGCACTGTCCGACAAGGCCCGCGACCTGGAGCAGGCGAGCCAGTACAAGAGCGAGTTCCTGGCCAACATGAGCCACGAGCTGCGCACGCCGCTCAACTCCAGCCTGATCCTGGCCAAGCTGCTGGCCGACAACAAGGGCGGCAACCTCACGGACGAGCAGGTGCGCTATGCCGAGACCATCCACGGCGCCGGCAACGACCTGCTGACGCTCATCAACGACATCCTCGATCTGGCGAAGATCGAGGCCGGCCAGGCCACGGTGGAGATCGAGCCCGTGAACGTGGCGCGCGCGGTGCAGTCCATCGTGGAGCCGCTGCGGCCCCTTGCCCGCGAGAAGAACCTGGCGTTCAGCGCCGTGGTCGAGCCGGGCGTGCCGGACGTGCTGCGCACCGATGCCCAGCGGCTGGGCCAGATCCTGAAGAACCTGCTGTCCAACGCGATCAAGTTCACCGAGCGTGGCGAGGTCGCGCTGCGCGTGGCGGCCCAGCCCGACGGGCGGGTGGCGTTTTCGGTGCGCGACACAGGCATCGGCATTCCCGAGCACCAGCAGAAACTGATTTTCGAGGCGTTCCGCCAGGCCGACGGCAGCACCCATCGCAAGTACGGCGGAACGGGGCTGGGCCTGTCGATCTCGCGTGATCTCGCGCAATTGCTGGGCGGCAGCGTCTCGGTGCAGAGCACCTCCGGCCAGGGCAGCGTGTTCACGCTGGTGCTGCCGGTGCAGCCCCCCGAGGGCACCCAGGCAGCCGAGCAGGCAACGGCCCCCGCGCCGCAGCGCGCGGTGGCCACGGCCAGCGCCACGCCCGTCTCCGCCCTGCCGGCGGAGGTGTCCGAGCAGCCGGTCCTGGCCCCCACGCCGGCCCCGCCGCGTCGCCCTGCATCGGCGGTGGCGGACGACCGCGACACGCTCCAGGCCGGCAAGCGCACCATCCTGGTGGTGGAGGACGACACGCGCTTCGCCCGCATCCTCTACGACCTGGCCCACGAGATGGGTTTCCAGTGCATCGTCACGCACAGCGGCGGCGAGGGCCTGGTGGCCGCCACCGACTACATGCCCAGCGCCGTGGTGCTGGACATGAACCTGCCCGATTTCTCGGGACTGGGCGTGCTCGACCAGCTCAAGCGCAACCCCGCGACCCGGCACATCCCGGTCCACGTGGTGTCGGTGGCCGACTATTCGCAGGAGGCCCTGGGCCTGGGCGCGATGGGCTATGCGCTCAAGCCCGTCAAGCGCGACGAGCTCGTGCAGGCGCTGCAGCGCATGGAGGCCAAGTTCACCCAGGCGCTGCGCCGCGTGCTGGTGGTGGAGGACGACGACCGCCAGCGCGAGAGCATGCGCCACCTGCTGGCCAATGGCGACGTGGAGATCGTCGGCGCGGAAACCGCGCAGCGCGCGCTGCAGCTGCTGCGCAGCAGCACCTTCGACTGCATGGTGATGGACCTGAACCTGCCGGACCTGAGCGGCTATGAACTGCTCGAGCAGATGGCCGGGCAGGAGGACGTCGCCTTCCCGCCGGTGATCGTCTATACGGGCCGGTCGCTCTCGCGCGACGAGGAGCAGCGGCTGCGGCGTTTTTCCAAGTCGATCATCATCAAGGACGCCCGCTCGCCCGAGCGCCTGCTCGACGAGGTCACCCTGTTCCTGCACCAGGTGGAATCCAGCCTGCCCGCGGAGCGGCAGCAGATGCTGCGGCTGGCGCGCGACCGCGAAGCGACCTTCGAGGGGCGCAGCATCCTGGTGGTGGAGGACGATGTGCGCAACATCTTCGCGCTCTCCAGCGTGCTCGAGCCGACCGGCGCGAAGGTGCAGATCGCGCGCAACGGCCGGGAAGCGCTGGAGGTGCTGGAGCGCTCCCAGGCCGGCGACGCGCCCCAGGTGGACCTGGTGCTGATGGACATCATGATGCCCGAGATGGACGGATTCACCGCCATGCGCGAGATCCGCAAGCGCCAGGAATGGCGGCGCCTGCCCATCATCGCCCTCACGGCCAAGGCCATGAAGGACGACCAGGAAAAATGCCTCGCGGCCGGCGCCAACGACTACATCGCCAAGCCCCTGGATGTCGAGAAACTGCTCTCCCTGGTGCGCGTGTGGATGCCCAAGTGAACCCCGAAGACGATGCCCGGGCGGCGCTGCGCCGCAAGACCTTCGACATCGAGCAGCACCTGCTCGTGGAGGCCATCTACCGCCGCTACCACTACGACTTCCGCGGCTACGCGCAGGCGTCGCTCAAGCGCCGCCTGCAGGCGGCGCTCACGCGTTTTTCCTGCCGCACGCTCTCGCAGCTGCAGGACCTGGTGCTGCACGACCCGGAAGTGTTCCCGGCCATGCTCGAATACCTCACCGTGCAGGTGAGCGAGATGTTCCGCGACCCCACCTATTTCCGCGCGCTGCGCGAGACGGTGGTGCCGGTGCTGCGCACCTACCCCTCGCTCAAGGTCTGGGTGGCCGGCTGCAGCACCGGGGAAGAGGTCTATTCGCTCGCCATCCTGTTGCGCGAGGAGGGCCTGCTGGAGCGCACGCTGATCTACGCCACCGACATCAACGCCAATGCCCTGCAGAAGGCGGAGGCCGGCGTGTACGCGATCGACCGCGTGCCGTCGTTCACCGAGAACCACGCCCGCTCCGGCGGCAAGGGCTCGCTGTCCGAGCACTACACGGCCGCCTATGGCCGCGTGGTGTTCGACAAGAGCCTGCGCCGGCACATCGTGTTTTCCGACCACAGCCTGGCGACCGACAGCGTGTTCGCCGAGGTGCACCTCGTCTCCTGCCGCAACGTGCTCATCTACTTCGACCGCGAACTGCAGGACCGGGCACTCGGCCTCTTCAGCGAGGCGCTCTGCCGCAAGGGTTTCCTGGGCCTGGGCTCCAAGGAATCGCTGCGCTTTTCGTCGCATGCGCAGGCGTTCGACGAACTGGTCCCGCCCGAGCGCATCTACCAGAAGCGGGGGGGCGCATGATCCGTCCCACCGCAGCTCCGCAGGTGCCCGCCCGGCCGTTCGAGGCGATCGTCATCGGTGGCTCCGCCGGCAGCATCGAGGCGCTGTCCGTGCTGCTGCCCGCGCTCGGGCCTGCGCAGCGCGCCGCGGTGTTCGTGGTGCTGCACCTGCCGCGCGACCGGCGCAGCCTGCTGTGCGAAATCTTCCAGCCGCGTTGCGCGCTGCCGCTGCGCGAGGCGCAGGACAAGGAGCCGGTGGAAGCGGGCACCGTCTATTTCGCGCCGCCCGACTACCACCTGCTCATCGACGCCGGGCCGTCGCTGGCCCTGTCGGTCGATGACCCCGTGCACTTCTCGCGCCCGTCCATCGACGTTCTTTTCGAGTCCGCCGCGGACGCCTATGCCGGGCGGCTGCTGGCCATCCTGCTCTCCGGTGCCAACCACGACGGGGCCCAGGGCATCGCGGCCGTGCAGGCCGCGGGCGGCACGACCATCGTGCAAGATCCCGAAAGCGCTCCCATGAGTTCCATGCCCGAAGCGGCGCTGCAGCTGTGTACGCCGGCCCACGTCCTTTCGCCGCAGCGCATCGCCGACTGGCTGGCCGCACTGCCGACGGGAGGGCGCGCATGATCGCGCCGCCGCGCATGCCCCCCGCCGCGCCCGCGACGCCGCGCCACGCCGTCCCGGTGAAGTGCCTGCTGGTGGACGACGTGCCGGAGAACCTGATCGCGCTCGAGGCCCTGCTGCGCCGCGACGACGTGCACATCCTGAAGGCGGCCTCTGGCCCCGAGGCCCTGGAGCTGCTGCTGGCCCACACCGACGTGGCGCTGGCGATGCTCGACGTGCAGATGCCCGAGATGAACGGCTTCGAACTGGCCGAGCTGATCCGGGGCAGCGAGCGCACGCGCCACATCCCCCTCATCTTCATGACCGCGGGCTCTCGGGACCAGAACTGGCAGTTCAAGGGCTACGAGAACGGCGCCGTCGATTTTCTCTACAAGCCCATCGATCCGCACATGCTGGTCAACAAGGCCAACGTGTTCTTCGAGCTGCACCGGCAGAAGGTAGCGCTGGCCTGCGAACTGCAGGACCGCACCCACGCGCTGAAGCTCAGCGAGATGTTCATGGCCGTGCTCAGCCACGACCTGCGCGGCCCGCTGAGCGCCATCCTCGCCAGCGCCGCCGTGCTGCGCAGGACCCAGGAGCCCGACAAGGTCCTGGCCATGGCCGACAAGGTGCAGACCAGTGCACAGCGCATGGGCCGCATGATCGAGGACCTGCTGGACGTGACGCGGGTGCGCCAGTTCGGCGGTCTGCCGGTGCGGGCGGCGCCGGCCGACCTGGGCGAACTCGTGCAGCGCACGGCCGCCGAGTGGCGCACCAGCCATCCGGAGCGCGTGATCGAGGTGCTGCAGGAGGGCGACCTCGGTGGCCAGTGGGACGCCGAGCGCCTGTGCCAGGTCGTGTCGAACCTGCTGGGCAACGCCATCCACCACGGCGACCCGCAGCAGCCCGTCCAGGCCGCGCTGGACGGCAGCGCGCCGCACAACGTCGTGATGACGGTCCGCAACGGCGGGGAGATCCCCCAGGCGCTGATCCCGCAGCTCTTCGACCCCTTCCGTGGGCGCGAGCGCGAGCCCGGCCGCCACCAGGGACTGGGGCTGGGCCTCTACATCGTCCACCAGATCGTGGAAGGCCATGGCGGCACCATCAGCGTGTGCTCGCGCGACGGGCGCACCATCTTCCGTGTCGAGCTGCCGCGCGAGGCGCCGCCCTGCGCGCTGGCCGGACGGGATTGACGGACGGGATGGGCGGACGGGATGGGCGGGGCAGGGGCCGCGTGCAGCGCGCCCCGCCGCGGTCCCGGGCTCAGGCCGTGCCCGGCCTCAGCGCACTGCGGATCGATTCCATCAGCGCTTCCAGGTCTTCGAGTTCGAAGGGCTTGAGCAGCGCCCGCACGTTCGGTCCGAGGGTGTCCAGCCCGTGGCCGAACTGGTAGCCCGAGCACAGCACGATCCAGCGCTGGGGATCGACCTGCAGCAGCTTGCGGCAGAGGTCCGTGCCGGACATGCCCGGCAGGCTCACGTCGGTCACCACGATGTCGAAGGGCTGCGGCCCGTCCAGCTTCAGGGCTTCTTCCGCCGTGGCGCAGGACGTGACTTCGCGGTCGTCGCCTTCCAGCAGCATGCCGATGGTTTCGCGGAGTTCGGCGTTGTCTTCCACGTACAGGATACGCAGGGGGGTCATGGAATGGTCTGTCCCTTGCAAGGGTTCGAGGGAGGAAGGTCGGAGAAGGTCGGTGGCGGGAGCCGGCGCGGGGGACTGGATCATGCCAGCATCCGCACCTTGGGTTCGCGTTCCCACTGGCGGGTCGTGGCCGCCTTGATGAAGGCGGAGACGTTGTCCGGAGCCAGCACGCCGGCGTCCGGCTCGATGCCGGCGGCCGCCAGAATGGGTTGGGAACCCTTGCAGGCGGCGATCGCCTTGAGGTGGCCATAGGCGTCGCGGAACCAGTCCACCGCCGCGGCTTCGCGGGCGAGCTGGGCGCCGGCCTGGGGCGCGAGCACGGAGGCCACCGCATCGAACACCACCGAGGGCGTACCCGCCAGCTGGCCATCGGCCGGCAGCCGCGAGCCGTCGGACAGCACGGCGCCGCCGACCTTGGGCGCCACGATCTTCACCTGCGCACCGGCCTTCTCGGCAGCCTTGCGCAGCGCTGCGATCGGCTCCGGCGCCGATCCGTCGGCCACCAGGATGCCGATGCAGCGGCCCTGCAGCGTGGGCTTCATGCGGTCGATGATGCGCAGCGCGGGCGATAGCGGCAGGTCCTGCGCGGGCGCCGCGGCCGGGAAGGGCGCGGGCAGGTCCGGCAGGCCGAGGCCGTCCGCGACGCGCTGGGCCAGGCCCTCGTCCACGTTCAGCAGCTGGGCGACGACGGCGACGCGCACGCGCTCGGTCTCCACCTTCGACAGCTCGAACACCAGCGCAGACGCCATGTGCGCCTGCTCGATGGCGCTCTGGCTGCGGTAGAACATGCGCGCCTGGCTGTAGTGGTCGGCAAAGCTCTCCGGCCGCAAGCGGCCCTTGGCGCCGTCATCGCCGGCCAGGCGCTCGGCGAAATGGCGGAATCCCTGGGCCACGGAGGCGCGCGGCGTGTCCTGCTGCAGGCTGCTCGGCTCATAGGCCACGCGGCCCTTGGGCACCTGCATCTGCATGTGGCCGTCGCGCTGCATGTTGTGGAACGGGCACTTGGGCGCGTTGATCGGGATCTGCACGAAGTTCGGGCTGCCCAGGCGCGAGAGTTGAGTGTCCAGGTACGAGAAGAGGCGCCCCTGCAGCAGCGGGTCGTTGGAAAAATCGATGCCTGGCGGCACGTTGGCGGGGCAGAACGCCACCTGCTCGGTTTCGGCGAAGAAGTTGTCGGGCCAGCGGTTCAGCGTCATGCGGCCGATGGTCTTCAGGGGCACCAGTTCCTCGGGCACGAGCTTGGTCGGGTCGAGGTGGTCGAACGGGAAGCGCGCGGCCTCTTCCTCGGTGAAGAGCTGTACGGCCAGGTCCCATTCGGGGAAGTCGCCTGCCTGGATCGCCTCGAACAGGTCGCGCCGGTGGAAGTCGTTGTCGGCGCTCTGCAGTTTCACCGCCTCGTCCCACACGGTGGACTGGATGCCCAGGCGCGGGCGCCAGTGGAACTTCACGAACGTGCTCTCGCCCTTCGCGTTCAGAAGGCGGAAGGAGTGCACGCCGAAGCCTTCGATGGTGCGCAGGCTGCGCGGGATGGTGCGATCGCTCATCGCCCACATGATCATGTGCAGGCTCTCGGGCATGAGCGAGATGAAATCCCAGAACGTGTCATGGGCGCTCGCGGCCTGCGGAAAGGCGCGGTCGGGCTCCATCTTCACGGCGTGGACCAGGTCGGGGAACTTCATCGCGTCCTGGATGAAGAACACTGGAATGTTGTTGCCCACCAGGTCCCAGTTGCCTTCGTCGGTGTAGAACTTCACGGCGAAGCCGCGCACGTCCCGCGGCGTGTCCACCGAGCCCGCGCCGCCCGCCACCGTGGAGAAGCGGCAGAACAAGGGCGTCTGCCTGCCGACTTCGGTGAGGATGCGCGCGGTGGTGTACTTTTCCAGGCTTTCCGTGAGCTCGAACACACCGTGTGCTGCGCTGCCGCGCGCATGCACGATACGCTCGGGAATGCGCTCGTGGTCGAAGTGCGTGATCTTCTCGCGCAGGATGAAATCCTCGAGCAGCGTGGGCCCGCGCGGCGTGGGGCGCAGCGAATTCTGGTTGTCCGCAACGGGGATGCCCTGCTGCGTGGTGAGCACCGGATGTCCGCCGCCGGCCTGCTGTTGCAGTTCCCCGCCCTGGCCGCGCGCGGTATCGCCGGTGGCCGCGGCGGAGGCGGCCTGCACCTTGCGCGGTGTCTTCTTTCCGGCGGATTCGCTGGGGGATGTGGTGTTCTTGGGCATGGGGCATTCCTTGTGGGAAGGTGGGCCGCGGGGCGCGGAAGACGGCATCTTTTTCCGCCAGGGGATGCGGGGCTGTAGGACAAGCGCGCTTTGGCCGCGAGGCACTGGCGCTGCGACGCGCCTTCCTCCGACACGCCGCGGGCTGTCGGGTCCGGATACTGGGTGCAGGCGCCGAAGCAATGGTGGCCGCGCCGCACGCCATGCGGACGCACCATGCCGTCGCGCCCCCATGTCCCCTTTTTCCCCGAGAAAACACATGATCCGAATCAAGCTCCAGGTGGAATTGGAGTACTGCGTTGCAGACGGCCCCGGTGCGGACTTCGTCTTCAACATCCATGCCGCGCAGACAGGGGGCCAGAAGGTTCTGGACGAGACCCTGGAGATCAGCCAGCCGGACGCGATTCCGCTGCTGCACACCGATCCCGCCACCGGCACGCGCTGCATGCGCCTGCATGCGGGGCCCGGTCCGCTGACCGTCGCCTACGCGGCCACGGTGGACATGCACCACCATGCCGCCGATCCGGCGCACATCCCTGAAGTGCCCGTGCGCGACCTGCCGCCCGAGGCCGTGGGCTACATCCTGCCCAGCCGCTACTGCCAGTCCGACCGCCTCGTCACGCTGGCCATGCGCGAATTCGGCCACCTGTGGCAGGGCTACAGCCGCGTGCAGGCCATTTGCGACTGGGTGCGGGGCCACGTGGCTTTCCGTTCCAACACCTCCAACTCCACCACCTCCGCCATCGACACGTTCGTGGAGCGGGTGGGCGTGTGCCGCGATTTCGCGCACCTGATGATCGCGCTGTGCCGCGCGCTGAACATTCCCGCGCGCATCGCGACCGGCACCGACTACGGCGCCGACCCCGCGCTGGGGCCGCCCGACTTCCATGCCTACGTGGAGGTCTTCCTCGGCGACCGCTGGTACGTGTTCGATCCCTCCGGCACGGCCATCCCCATGGGCATGGTGCGGCTCGCGACGGGCCGCGATGCCGCGGACGTGGCCTTCGCCACGATCTTCGGCGGCGTGCAGTCACAGGCTCCCAAGATCCGGGCCTGGGCCGTGCAGGACCCGGCCCGCGGCTTCGAGCTGCCCCACCATTCCTCGCTGGCGCTGTCCACCGACTTTCCCGACGGCCACGGCGCACCGCGCGCTCCGGCACGCCAGGGCCGCGGGGGGTACGTGGGCACGGGGCGCACCTCCGCACTGGAGGCGGCCGGCGCCTGAGGCGTTTCCCCGGGGGCAGGGCCGCCGGGGTGACCCGGGTTCGCGCACGCGCCCGCCGGTTCGCGTGCCGGCCCCTCCATGGCCGGCCTGGCCGCTTCAATGCACACCCTGGGATCTCCGGATCCCGTCCGCCGGGCCGGGCGCTGCCGCGCCATGCCTGCCTTCCATCACCGCATTGCGCTGCCTGTCCGCCGGCCGGCGCCTGCCTCTGTGCCCAACACGCCATCTGCCACGTCGCCGCGATCGTCCCGCCGCCAGGCCGTGCCCTCCCACCCTGGGCCTGCCGCTGCGCAGGCGCAGCAGGCCGGGCCGCGGCGGCTTGCCCATGCCGGCCCGCTGCTGCCGCGCGCCCGTTCCCTTCCCGCGCATGCGGGACTGCCCCGAAGCGCCGATCGCCCGCCGCGCGCTGAGGGCGCGTCCTCCTCCCGTGCCGCATCCCGTGCAGCCTCTTCGCCAGAGCTGGCCTCCGTGCCGGAAGGGCTGCAAGGCTCCGGGGGCCTGGGCCCCGCCCTGCAGCCCCTGTGGCGCAGCCTGGTCCGCCAGGCGGCGCGGCTGACCGGGGAGATGCGCGCCCATCCCGCATGGACCGCCGTCGTCCTGGACACCCTGCGGCAACCGGAACTCGTCGGGGCCATGGCTGCGCAGCTGGCCACGGCCGCGCAATGGTTCTCTGCCGGTGCGGCCGCGCTGCCACGGCAACTGGCGGAGCGAGGCGACCAGGAGACGGCCTGGCGCATCGCGCAGGCACTGGTGCAGCTCGATGGCCCGCAACTGGCCGAGGACCTGATCGGCGAGGTGGTGTACGGCACGCTCCGGCATCTGCCGGACCGCCAGCTGGCGGGCCTGCAACTGCTCGCCGGTCTCGGCATGCTGCTGGCCTACTGGCAGAGGATGGCCCGCCAGCGCGATGCCCTGGCCGTGGCGCATGCGCCGGGCCAGTTGCCGGCGCAGGCCTGTACGCCAGCGGGGCCGGCCGCAGGCACCCTCCGGCGATCCCTGAGCGAAAGCCGTGCCGCGCTGTCGAACAGCGTGGCGGGCGCGTTGACGCATGCAGCCCAGGGGGTGATGGATGGCGAATATGCCGCGGGCGTGGCCCAGTGGATGGCGGACGAGGCGCGCCGGGCGGCCGGCCGCTGGTTCGGCCGCAGCCGGAGTTTCAGCTAGGGACTGCCGACAGCCCCTGGCCACCGGGGTTCAGCCCGCTTTGCGGAAGGTGAGGTTCACCCGCTCCGCGCCCCATTCCGGATGCAGGCCGTCCTTCACCGGCTGCACGCCGTGGAAACGCAGCCGGTCCGGTCCGCCCCACACCACCACGTCGCCATGTTGCAGCGGCACGCGCTCCACGGGACCGGTGCGCGCGAAGCCGCCCCAAAGGAACACCGCGGAGATTCCGAGCGATACCGACACGATGGGCGCCTGCAGGTCACGTTCGTCGCGGTCCTGGTGCAGCGACAGCCGCGCGCCGGGCGCGTAGCGGTTGACCAGGCAGCTGTCGGGCTCGAAATCCGGGAATCCGGCGCGCCCGGCGGCTTCGCGGGCCAGCCGCCGGAAGGCGTCCGGCATGGCGGGCCAGGCCGTGCCGGAGCCCGGGTCGAGCGGGGCGTAGCGGTAGCCGCGGCGGTCGCTCACCCAGCCCAGGCGGCCACAGGACGTGGTCGCGACCGACATGGCCCGCCCACCCGGGGTCTCCATGTGCCGCCAGGGCGCGGTACGGGCCACGGCCAGCACCCCTTCGCGCAGCGCCGCTGCCACCGGCAGCGCGAACCCGCGCAGCAGGGCCGCGCCCGGCCCCAGCGGGATCGCAGAGGCCCCGGCGGGGTCGCCGTCGAAAAGGTCGGGTGTCGTGGAAGATGATGCGGACATGGCATGGACCACATGGCGCCTTTGCCGCAGTCCTGCAAGGGCTCTCGCATCCTGCCATGCTCCTGTGCATCCCACGTTTGCCCAAGGAAACCCCTCCATGACCGCCGTGTCCCCGCCAGCTTCCAGCGCGACCCCGCTGCGCATCGATTTCGTTTCCGACATCTCCTGCCCCTGGTGCGCCATCGGCCTGCAGTCGCTCGGCCGGGCGCTGGACACGCTCCAGGGCTCCGTCCAGGCAGAACTGCATTTCCAGCCGTTCGAACTCAATCCGCAGATGCCGCCAGGCGGGCAGGACATCGGTGAGCATCTTGCGGAGAAATACGGGGCCTCCCCCGAGCAGACTGCGCAGACGCAGCGCGCCATCGCGGAGCGCGGCGCGGCGCTGGGCTTCGAGTTCCGGATGGACCGCCGCAGCCGCATCTACAACACCTTCGATGCGCACCAGCTGCTGCACTGGGCGCACGAGACGGCCGGCCCGCAGGCGCAGGAGGCGCTCAAGCGGGCCCTGTTCCATGCCTACTTCACGGAGGGCCGCGACCCTGGCGATCGGGCACTGCTCGTGCAACTGGCTGCCGGCGCGGGCCTGGACGCCGCGCGCGCGCAGCAGGTGCTGGAATCCGGCGAGTACGCCGACGCGGTGCGCGAGCGCGAAGCCTTCTACCAGCAGCACGGCATCCAGTCCGTGCCGGCCGTCATCGTGAACGGGCGGCACCTGATCCAGGGCGGCCAGCCGCCGGAAGTGTTCGAGCAGGCCTTGCGGCAGATCGCCGCGCAGGGGTGAAATGGCCCTCAAACCATGTCCTGGCCATTCTTAAGATTGGCCTAAGTCAAGCAGGGCACATTAGGGGTTCGGCAGCCGCTGTCTCTTCTCCCTCCCTCCTTACTCAGGCTGCTGTTTACCCGCTTCGGCGGGTATTTTTTTGCCCGCGCGGAGCCGGGTTGGGCTTCCGGGCTGCCCTGCAAATCCACGGAAGTGCGCTAGGATGATTTCTTCAAAGCGCGCCTTCGCTGCTGGACAGTGGCTTCCGCTTCCGGTTGCCTGGAAGGGCGCAACCCAGTGGTTCCCGTGGAAGGAAAGGCCAGCAATGAGCGCAGCACATTCCGAAGAGCAGGGGCAGTGCCTTTGCGGCGCCGTTCGCTTCCAGGCGACGATCGGCGCCCGCGAGATGGGTGCCTGCCATTGTTCCATGTGCCGTCGCTGGTCCGGTGGTGTGTTTCTCGCGGTGGAGTGCCAAGGCGTGGCCGTGCAAGATCCGGAGCACCTGGGTGTCTATGCTTCTTCCGAATGGGGCGAACGGTGCTTCTGCAAGGTGTGCGGCAGCACGGTCATGTGGCGGTCGAAAGATGGCACGCACCATGCCGTTTCCGTGCAGGCGTTCAGTGATCCGTCCACGTTCGCGCTGGCATCGCAGATTTTCGTGGATGAGAAGCCTGCCAGCTATTCGTTTGCCGAGACGACGAAGAACATGACCGGCCCGGAATTCATCGCCATGGTCACCGCGGCGAAGCCGTAGGCCCTGTGGAGCCATGGTGTTCGGCCTCTCGCCATTCACCTGGCAGCGTGCTCGCCGCATACGGCTGTCGGGCTGTTCGGGTTGGTCGCGGAGATCGAGGACACGGAGGGCAATTGCATTGGCCTGCACTCGCCGCCCGCGTGACGGCGGGCCGCTCCGTTATTGACGCACGGGGATCGGCATGCCCCGGTCCACCGGCACGGCCGTCACGCTGTTCTGGGGCGAGCCGTCGATCAGCTTGTCGGAGTAGCTCAGGTAGACCAGCGTGTTGCGCTTGGCGTCCACCATGCGCACCACGCGCAGCCGCTTGAAGAGGATGGAGGTGCGCTCGCTGAACACCTCGTCCTGTTTCTTGAGCGGCGACGCGGCGAAGCTGATCGGGCCGGTCTGGCGGCAGGCGATGGAGGCTTCGGACTTGTCCTCGGCCAGGCCCAGCGAGCCCTTGATACCGCCCGTGCGGGCGCGGGACACGTAGCAGGTCACGCCCTGCACGGCCGGATCGTCATAGGCCTCTACGATGACGTCGTGGTCGCGGCCGATGAGCTTGAAGGCCGTGTCCACGGTGCCGATCGTGTCCGCGTCGGCCTGGGCCGACAGGGCGGTGCCGGCCAGGGCCAGCAGCAGGGCGATGCGCCGTGCGGCAGTCGGGACGGTTTGGGAATGCATGGCGGGGGCTCCTGTCGCTGGTCTCACGGGTCATTGGGCGGGTGCGCCTTCGGCGCAACGCTTCGCAAGGTGGGCCAGCGCCTCCTCCACCTGGTCGACCAGCACCAGGCAGAGGTCGCCGGGCTGAAGCCGGTCGAGCGCGGCGTCGATGGCCACGAATTCGCCGCGGATCTCGTCGATGTACTTCGTGCGGGAGGCCTGGGCCAGGCCCTCGCGCAGCAGCGCCATCACCTCGCCGTCGGCCCGTCCGCGCTGGGCGGCATCCTGGTAGAGGATCACGTCGTCGAAGGCCGCGCCCAGGATCACCGTCTGCTCGCGGATGTCCTCGTCGCGCCGGTCGCCCGCGCCGCTGATCACGACGCTGCGGCGGTTGCCCGGCAGGGCGTCCACGGCCGACACCAGCGCGCGCATCGCGTCGGGGTTGTGGCCGTAGTCGGCGATCACCGTCGCGCCGCGGAAGTCCATCACGTTGAAGCGTCCGGGCGCGTTGTCGCTGTCGTTCACGAAGCCCGAGAGCCCGCGGCGGATGGTCTGCCACGGCAGGCCCGCGCCCCAGGCGGCGGCCACGGCGGCCATGACGTTCTCCACCTGGAAGCCGATGCGGCCACCCTGCGTGATCGGCACGTCGCGCAGGTGCACCGTCTCGCGCCAGGAGCCCTCGGCCGCGACGATGGAGTCGCCGTCCACGTACACCGAGCGGTGGCCCTGCGCGCGGTGCGTGGCCATCACGGGGTGGTGGCGGTCGCTCGCGAAGTAGATCACCTTGCCGGGCGTGGATGCCGCCATGGCTGCGACGATCGGATCGGCGGCGTTGAGCACCGCGTAGCCGTCGGGCGAGACGTTCTGCACGATCACGCGCTTGAGCACCGCCAGCTCTTCCACCGTGTTGATGTAGTTCATGCCCAGATGGTCACCCGCGCCGATGTTGGTCACCACGGCCACCGAGCAGCGGTCGAAGCCCAGGCCTTCGCGCAGGATGCCGCCGCGCGCGGTTTCGAACACGGCGGCGTCCACCTCGGGGTGCAGCAGCACGTTGCGCGCGCTGCGCGGGCCGGAGCAGTCGCCGCTGTCGATCTGGCGGCCGTTCACGTAAACGCCGTCGGTGTTGGTCATGCCCACGCGCAGGCCCTGGGCGGAGAACAGGTGCGCGATCAGCCGCGCGGTGGTCGTCTTGCCATTGGTGCCGGTGACGGCGACGGTGGGTATGCGCCCGTCCTGGCCGTTCGCGAAGAGCTTGTCCACCATGGCCTGGCCGACGTTGCGCGGCTTGCCGTAGCTCGGCGAGAGGTGCATGCGCAGGCCAGGGGCCGCGTTCACCTCGACGAAGCCGCCGCCTTGCTCTTCCAGCGGGCGCAGCACGGTCTCTGCCACCATGTCCACGCCGCAGATGTGCAGGCCCACCATTTGCGCGGCGGCGACCGCGCGCGCGGCCACGTCGGGATGCACGTCGTCGGTCACGTCGGTGGCCGTGCCGCCGGTGGAGAGGTTGGCGTTGTTGCGCAGGATCACGCGCTGGCCCTTGGCCGGCACGGAATCGGGCGTGAGGCCCTGGGCGGCGAGGCGCGCCACGGCGATGTCGTCCAGGCGGATCTTGGTGAGCGAGGTCGCATGGCCCTCGCCGCGCCGCGGATCGAGGTTGACGAGGTACACGAGCTCCCGCACCGTGCGCTCGCCGTCGCCCAGCACCTGGGGCGGCTCGCGCCGTGCGGCAGCCACAAGCTGGTCGCCCACCACCAACAGCCGGAAATCATGGCCCGGCAGGAAGCGTTCGACCATCACCGTGCCGTATTCGGCCGCAGTGCGGAAGGCTTCCTCCAGCTGGCCGCGCTCGGTGATGTTCACCGTGACGCCCTTGCCCTGGTTGCCGTCCTGCGGCTTCACGACCACGGGCAGGCCCACCTTGAGCGCGACCTCCCAGGCCTCCTCCACGGTCTCGACCGGCTTGCCCAGCGGCACGGGCACGCCGGCGGCGTGCAGCAGGCGCTTGGTGAGATCCTTGTCCTGCGCGATGGATTCGGCCACGGCGCTGGTCGAGTCGACCTCGGCGGCCTGGATGCGGCGCTGCTTCGATCCCCAGCCGAACTGCACCAGGCTGCCGCGCGTGAGACGGCGGTACGGGATGCCGCGCGCCACGGCGGCATCGACGATGGAAGCCGTGCTCGGGCCCAGTCGCTCGTCCTCGTCCAGCTCGCGCAGGCGGGCGATGGCTGCGTCGGCGTCGAAGGGGCCCTGGTTCAGTGCAGCCTCGATCAGTGCCTGCGCGTCCTCGAAGGCCTGGCGGCCCACGGCCTCCTCCGTGTATTCCACGACCACCTGGTACACGCCCGGGTCGGTCGTCGCGGAGGTGCGGCTGAAGCTCACCGGGCAGCCGGCCTGGGCTTGCAGCGCCAGCGCCGCGGACTGCAGCACGTGGGCCAGCGAGATGTCGCTGTCGCCGCCCTCGGGGTGCAGCACGCCCACGGCCGGAAACAGCGCCCTCAGGCGGGCTTCGAAGCCGGCGATCTGGCCCATCGCGCGCTCGTTGCCGGTGCAGGTCACGACGGCCTCGATGGAGGTGTGGCGGCTCCAGAGATTGGGGCCGCGCAGGGCCCGGATGCGGGATACGTCCATGGGGAAAATGCTCTCTTGTGCTTCGCGTTCGAAAGAGGGGGCGGGGCCGCGTTCAGGCAGCGGCCGGGGCCACGGCCGCGGGGGTGGCGCAGGGCGGCTCGGGCTCGAAGGTCTTGATGCCCGCACTGATCAGGTCCGGCGCGACGTCCAGCGCCCAGGCCGTGGCCACGATCGCCAGCAGCGTGTCCGCATCGGGTTGCACCGCGTTGCGGCCGAAGGCCAGGTCGGCGAGCGGGGCCAGCACGTGCTCGGCAGTGCCGGTGGCCAGAACCACCCGGCCGTTCTTCACGAAGACCGCGCGGCCGCCGTCCTGCGCGCGGTGCTCCACGATGGCGGGCAGCATGCCGTCCTGCGCATAGAGCACCACGGCGCCGTCGGACAGCGGCGCCAGTTCCAGCACCTGCGGCTCGGCAGCGTTGAGCACGGCGGCGCCGTGCGGCAGCACCACGTCCACCTGCGTGCGCATCACCTTGTACATCTGGTCCTGGTCCTGCACGTCGAACTCGGCCAGTGCCTCGCGGCCGTCCATGTCGGTGACCACGCCGACCTGGCAGCGGTCGTAGGCCAGGCCGTCGCGCAGGATGGTGCGCGCGTCGTTCTCGATCACCGCGGCCTGCACCGTCTGGTTCATCAGCAGGCGGTGCGCGGCTTCCCAGTGGGCGTTGTCGGACGTATCCACGCAGCGGCGGTTCAGGTACAGGCCTTCGCGGCATGCGAGGCCGGTGTGGCGGCCGCCCAGGTGCATCAGCCACGCCACCACGCGGGCGATGGTGGCGGTGCCGCGGGTGCCCGCCACGCCCACCACCGGAATGCGGCCGGCCGTGCCCTCGGGCGCGTCGTCGGCTGCCGGGAAGAGGTGCTCGGCGATGGCCTGGCCCACGGGGCGGGGCGCGCCCACGGCGGGCTTGAGGTGCATCAGCAGGCTGGGGCCGGCGTTCACCTCGACGATGGCGCCGCCCTGCTCCTGCAGCGGCCGGGAGATGTCCTGGGCCACCAGGTCGATGCCGGCGATGTCCAGTCCCACCACGCGGGCGGCCAGCTGGGCGATGTAGGCCACCTCGGGATGGACATCGTCCGTGCAGTCCACGGCGACGTTGCCGTTGCGCTGCACCACGATAGGCTGGCCCGCGGCGGGCACCGAGTCGGCGCCCAGCCCCTGTCGCTGCAGTTCCAGCTGCACCTTCGGATCGGTCGCCACATTGATGATGTCCAGCGGATACTCCTCCTCATAGCCGCGGCGCGGGTCGGAGTTGATCTGGCTGTCGATGAGCTCGCTCACCGTGGAGCGGCCATTGCCGGTGATGCTCACCACCTCGCCGCGCGCCGCTGCCACCACCTTGCCGTCCACCACCAGCAGGCGGTGCTCGTCGCCAGGAATGAAGCGCTCCACGATCACGTCACTGCCCTCGGGGTAGGCCACGTGGTAGGCCGCCTCGACGTCTTCCCGGCGGCGCAGGTCCAGCGTCACGCCGCGGCCATGGTTGCCGTCCGAGGGCTTGACCACCACGGGCAGGCCGATGTCCTGGGCGGCCTCCCAGGCTTCTTCAGGGCTGTCCACGATCCGGCCTTCCGGCACCGGGACCCCGCAGGAACTCAGCAGGGTCTTGGTGAGGTCCTTGTCGCTGGCGATGCCCTCGGCGATGGCGCTGGTGAACTCGCTCTCGGCCGTCCAGATGCGGCGCTGCGCCGCTCCGTAGCCCAGCTGCACGAGGTTGCCGTCGTTCAGGCGGATATGCGGGATGCCGCGGTCGGACGCGGCCGTGACGATGCAGGCCGTGCTGGGGCCGAGGTACTGGTCGTCCACCTCGGTGCGCACGCGGGCCACGGCCGCCGCCACGTCGAAGGGCTGGTCGTTGATGGCCGCCATGATGAGCCGGTGGCCCTGCTCCAGCGCCACGCGCGCCACGCTCTCGTCCCGGGCGCGGAACACCATGCGGTAGATGCCGCGCTGGCTGGTGCTGCGCGTCTGCCCGAAGCCCGTGGGCATGCCCGAGAGGTTGAGCAGCTCGATCACGATGTGCTCCAGCACGTGGCCGCACCAGGTGCCGCCCTCCAGCCGCTGCAGGAAGCCGCCGCGCTCGCCCACGCCGCAATGGTGCTCGATCAGCGCCGGCAGCCAGCGCGTGAGGCGCTCGTTGAAGCCGGGCAGGGTGTTCGAGGGGTGGTCCTCCAGCGCACCGAGGTCCAGCCAGACTTCGAGCACCGGGCGGTACGTCCAGATGTTGGGGCCGCGCAGGTAGTTGATGCGCAGCAGTTGGATGTCGGGGAATGTCGTCGCCATGGTTGCAGCGTAAAGGAAACGGAGGCCGGCCGGGCCATGCGGGGAAGACGAAGGGGTATGCGGGCGATTGTGCGCCAGCTCGGGCGGGGCTGGCGGTCAGCCCGGGAGGGCGGGGGATGTCAGCGGGGGGCGGGGGCGCAGCGTTAGACGCAGATGCCGGCCGGAGGCACCGGGCATCGGGGACAATGACACCCGGCGAACGGGCTGGCTCCCGGGCCACCCGGGACGGAACCACGAACCAAAATGCACAATCACCATCCTGTGGACGCCTCCGGTGTCTTGACGGGCCCCGCCGGGGCCGAACTGCGAGCGGAACTCGCGTCCGATGAAAACGTAACAGCCGCGCTCGGGGTTGACCTGAGCGCGTCCCTGCGCTTCGCTTCCGGCCTGGTGGCCCTCACGGAGCGGCGGCTGATCGCCCGCGAGGGGAACGGACCCCTGCAGCAGTGGGCCCTGGCTCCCGGCATGGGCCTTCGCATGCTGGACCATGGCGGCGTCGGTACGCTGGAGCTGCACGATGCCGAACGGCGCATCGCGCTCTGGCGTTTCACGCTGGGCCACCATGCGCAGGCCCTGCGCTTCGTGCAGAAATTCGAGCAGCAGGTGGCGCTCCTGCAGCGGCCCGAGGCCATGGACAGCGGACCGGGCGAGGACGAGCCACGTTGCCCCGCATGCCACGCGGTGCTGCCGCCGGATTCCGAGGAATGCCCGGCCTGCGCGCGCGCGCCATCCCCGCCGCCCTCCACCTGGGTGCTGCTGCGCCTGTGGCGCTTCGCGCGGCCCTACCGCAAGCAGCTGGCCGGGGGCTTCGCACTCACGCTGGCCTCCACGGCCGCCACCCTGGTGCCGCCGTACCTGACCATCCCGCTGATGGACGACGTCCTCATTCCGTTCCAGAACGGACAGCAGATTCCCGTGCACCTGGTGGCGCTGTACCTGGGCGGGCTGCTGCTGTCGGCGCTCCTGGCCTGGGGGCTGGGCTGGGCGCGCACCTACATCCTGGCGCTCGTGTCCGAGCGCATCGGCGCCGACCTGCGCACCACCACCTACGAGCACCTGCTCAAGCTCTCGCTCGACTATTTCGGGGGCAAGCGCACGGGCGACCTGATGGCCCGGATCGGCTCGGAAACGGACCGCATCAACGTTTTCCTGTCGCTGCATGCGCTGGATTTCATGACCGACGTGCTCATGATCCTCATGACGGCGGGCATCCTGTTCTCCATCAACCCCTGGCTGGCCCTGGTCACGCTGGTGCCGCTGCCCTTCATCGCCTGGCTCATCCACAACGTGCGCGACCGGCTGCGCACGGGCTTCGAGAAGATCGACCGTGTCTGGTCCGAGGTGACCAACGTGCTCGCCGACACCATTCCCGGCATCCGCGTGGTCAAGGCCTTTGCCCAGGAAAAGCGCGAGGCCCAGCGCTTCCGCGACGCCAACCAGCACAACCTGGAGGTGAACGACCGGCTCAACCGTACGTGGTCGCTGTTCACTCCCACGGTCTCGCTCATGACCGAGATCGGCCTGCTGGTGGTGTGGGGCTTCGGCATCTGGCTCGTGGCGCACAACCAGATCACGGTGGGCGTGCTGGCGGCCTTCATCGCCTACATCGGCCGCTTCTACACCCGGCTGGACTCGATGAGCCGCATCGTTTCCGTCACGCAGAAAGCCGCGGCGGGCGCCAAGCGCATTTTCGACATCCTGGACCACGTCAGCAACGTGCCGGACCCGGCGCAGCCGGTGGCGATGTCGCATGTCCGGGGCGCCATCTCCCTGCGCAACCTGGGCTTTCGCTACGGCAGCCGCTCCGTCATCAAGGGGCTGAACCTGGAGATCCGGCCCGGCGAGATGATCGGCCTCGTGGGCCACAGCGGCTCGGGCAAGAGCACGCTGGTCAACCTCATCAGCCGCTTCTACGACGCCACGGAGGGCTCCATCCAGGTGGACGGCGTGGATGTGCGCCGCCTGCGCGTGGCCGACTACCGCCGCCATATCGGCCTGGTGCTGCAGGAGCCGTTCCTGTTCTTCGGCACGATCGCCGAGAACATCGCCTACGGAAAGCCTGACGCATCGCGCGAGGAGATCGTCGCGGCGGCGCGCGCCGCCCATGCCCACGAGTTCATCCTGCGCCTGCCCCACGGCTACGACTCGCTGGTGGGCGAGCGGGGACAGGGCCTGTCGGGCGGCGAGCGCCAGCGCATCAGCATCGCGCGCGCCCTGCTCATCGATCCCCGCATCCTCATCCTGGACGAGGCCACCTCGGCGGTGGATACCGAGACCGAGAAGGAAATCCAGAAGGCGCTGGACAACCTCGTGCAGGGGCGCACCACCATCGCCATCGCCCACCGGCTCTCCACGCTGCGCAAGGCGGACCGCCTCGTGGTGATGGACCGCGGGGAGATCGTCGAGGTCGGCCCGCACGACGAACTCATGGAGAAGCAGGGCGCCTACTGGCGGCTCTATGAAGCCCAGGCGCGCCGAGCAGAGGAAGACGCGCAGGCGTCCGGCCTCGTGGTGGTGGACAGCGCGCTGCTCCATCCGACCCATCCCGCGGGCTCGTCCTGACCGACCATGGCCGGGCCACTCCTTCCTTCCTCTTCCGCAGCGATGAATCCTTCCCCCGCTTTTCCCGCCTTCGGCCTCGAGCGCGATGCCCATGGCCGGCTGGTCCTGACGCTGGCCGGCGGCACGGTGCACGAAGCCGTCACCCCCGTACGGGCATTCCCCATCGCCGCGCCGGGCGAGGGCCTGTCGCTGGTCGGCCAGGACGGCCACGAGGCCCTCTGGATCGACCGGCTGGATCGCGTGGACGCAGCCGCCCGCGCGCTCATCGAGGAAGAGCTCGCGGCGCGGGAGTTTGTACCCACTATCACGCGGATCGCCGCGGTGTCGAGCTTCACCACGCCCAGCACCTGGACGGTGGAGACCGACCGGGGCGCGGCCCGGCTCATCCTGAAGGGCGAGGAAGACATCCGGCGCCTGGGCAGCCGCAACGCGCTGCTGATCGCCGCGGCCGACGGCGTGCAGTTCCGCGTGCCCGACGTGGCCGCGCTGGACAAGGCCTCCCGGCGCCTGCTGGAGCGCTTTCTGTAGCCTGGGGAGGCCGCTGGCAGGTGGCAAGACTAGGGGAAAACCCTTAAATTACGCCGAAAGGTGAAAAAAGGCCTTAATCCACCCTTTTTTTTGCCGTTATGGATGTACGAGACGGGGATAGCTCCCCCCCGACGTTTCTCGCCAACCAACGGAAGCCTGCCATGCAAATGCCACCTGTCGATCGATCGCCGCTCTGGCGTCCTCAGGGCGCCGATTTGTATTCCACCGGCGCTTCGGGCGCGGTGCCGGTCAGGCCCGTCAATGGCGTGACGCCGGTGGAGTCCACGGACCGCCTGGGCGAGGGCACTTCCATCCGCGAGCCCGACAAGCCCTCGGACAAGGACCCGTCCAACCGCGACTGGACCGAGGTCAAGAAGAAAGAGAAGGAAGAGGCCGAGAAGGCCAAGGAGCCGCCGCCCGAGCCCATCTACAAGCAGCTGCTGGAGTTCATCCAGTCGATGTGGCGCGCGAGCGGCTCCGCCGTGGACATGGCGCAGGAAATCAACAAGAACAGCCTGCAGGAGCGCATGTCCCAGGAAACCAAGGACCAGCCGCTGACCTACGCCGACCCCAAGGTCAAGCGCACGGGCAATTCCTGACCCGGGGGCGGCGGTGCTGCCGGGGGCTTACTTCCGGGCCGCAGGCGCTGAGGCCGCCGGAGCCGGTGAATCGGCGGCGGATGCCGCAGCCGCGGCGGCCTTCGCCCGGTCGCGCTCCGCGCGGTACTTCACCGCATAGGCGCGGACCTCGTCCAGGGTCACGTAGCCGTCGTGGTTGGTGTCGGCGTCGTCGAAGGCGGCTGCCAGGCGCGGAATGATCGACACCTCCTTGCGGCTGAGCTTGCCGTCGCCGTTGAGATCCAGCATGTGGAACTCGCGGATCGCCTTGATCTCGCCCTTGCTGAGCGGCTGGCTGGCCGCGGACTGGGCCGGTTCGGCCGCTGCGGAGGCGTGCGGGGCCCTGGCCGTGGCCTTCGATGGCGCGTCTGCGGCAGAGGCGGACGCGGCGGCGAGGGTCGCCGCCAGTCCCAGCGCCAGGGCGGCCAGGGGATGGTGCAGTCGGGTTCGGAGTCGCATCATGGTGGGAGCAGGGCATCGGCCCGAGGTTCCTCGCGCACGAGGTTGATGATGCCGGCGCTCACGTGCCCGGCCGGCACGTGCCGCGCCGCGGAGGCCACGTGGCTGCGCTGGTCGTCGAAGAAGAAGTCCGGCTCGAATTCCCGCAGGAACGGGCCTTTTTCCAGCCCGCCGAGGAACATCGCCTCGTCCACGGTGATGCCCCAGTCCAGCAGCGTGCGCACGGCGCGCTCGTGGGCCGGGGCGCTGCGCGCCGTCACCAGCGCGGTGCGGATGCGCATGGTCTCCGAGGCATCGGCCTGCTGCTGCAACTGGTGCAGCGCGGCCAGCAATGGCTTGAAGGGGCCGCCGGCCAGGGGCAGCGCCGCCTTGCTCACTTCGTGCTCGTGGAAGGCGGGCAGGCCGCCCTGCTGGTAGATGCGCTCGGCCTCGTCGGAGAACAGCACCGCATCGCCGTCGAAGGCGATGCGCACCTCGTGCGGGTAGCGGTCGCCGGCCGGCGTGGAATCGGTCATCACGCGCGCCGCAGGGAAGCCCATGTTCAGCGCCTGCTGCACGTCCTTCTCGTTGGCCGAGAGGAACAGGTGCGCGCCCAGCGGCCGCAGGTAGGCGAACGGGTCGCGCCCGCGCGTGAACACCCCGCGCTCGATGTGCATGCCCGCGGCGTGCGCCGAGGCGAACACGCGCATGCCGCTGGCCGGGTCGTTGCGCGACAGCACCACCACCTCCACGCGCTGCGCCTGGGCGGTATTGAAGCCGAGCAGCTTGCGCACCAGCGGGAAGGCGATGCCCGCGCGCGCGGGCTGCTGTACCAGCTCCAGCTGGCGGCGCATGTAGGCGGCCTCGTCGCCGGCCTCGAACAGGCGGTTCTCTTCCTCGAAATCGAACAGCGCCCGGGAGGAGATGGCGACGACGAGCTTGTCGTCCAGGGTCAGGGCCATGGCAGGGCTACTTCACGAACTGGTTGAGCTGGATGATGGGCATGAGCACCGCCAGCACGATGAGCATCACGATCACGCCCATCGCCACGATGAGCAGGGGCTCCAGGATGGTGGCCAGCTGCATCGCGCGGCGCTGCACCTCGGCCGACAGCTGCGCGGCCGCGCGCTGCAGCATCAGCGGCAATTGCCCCGTCTGCTCGCCCAGGCGCGCGAACATCGACACCAGGCCGGGGAACCGCTTTTTCTGCGCCAGCGCGGAGGCCAGTGGCGCGCCCTCGCGCACCAGCACCAGCGCGTCGAGTGCGTCCGCGCGCATGGCGGTGTTGCCCAGCGTCTCGGCGGCGGCCTGCAGGGCCTTCAGGATGGGCACGCCCGCGCCGGCCAGCATCGACAGCGTGCCCGTGAAACGGGCCGCGTTGTAGCCGCGCGAGAGCCGGCCCACCACGGGCAGGCCCAGCCAGGCGGCATCGAAGCGTTCGCGCACGCGGGGCTGCGCCAGTGCGGAGCGGGCGGCCAGCGCCAGCACCACCAGCACCCCCAGGGCCGCCCAGCCGTAGCTGCGCACGGCGTCGGAGAAGGCCATCATCGCCACCGTGAGGAAGGGCAGGGCGCGCTTGCTGCCCGCGAACACCGCGGCCACCTGCGGCACCACGTAGCCCACGAGGAACAGCACGATCACGATCGCGATCACCGTCACGATCGCCGGATAGAGGGACGCGCCGATGAGCTTGGCCTTGAGCGCCTGCCGCTCTTCGAGGTCGTCCGCCAGGCGCTCCAGCACCAGGCCCAGGTGGCCGCTGGATTCGCCGGCACCGATCACCGCGCAATAGATGGACGAGAACTCGCGCGGGTGCGCCGTGAGCGCCCGCGCGAAGGTGGAGCCGGCATTCACCTCGGCCCGCAGCGTGGCCACCAGGTGGCGCTGCCGGTCGTCATCCGACTCGTCGGCCAGCGCCGTGAGCGCCCGCTCCAGCGGCAGCCCCGAAGACACCAGCCCCGCGAGCTGGCGCGTCCACACCGCCAGGCCCGTGGCGCCGAACACCGGCCGCGTGAACAGCCGCTGCCCGAGCGAGACGCTGCCATCCCCGCCCGCGCCCTGGCCGGTGCCGAGCGCCTCCACGGCCAGCGGCACCAGCGCCTGGGCGCGCAGCAGGCTGCGCGCCGCCTTGGCGTTGTCGGCTTCGAGGGTGCCTTTGCGGGTCTGCCCCTGGGCATCGAGGGCTTCGAAAGAAAACGCGGGCATGCGGGCAGGAAGTTCGGGGAGGGCGGTCGGACCGGAAACGGGGCGCCAGCGGCGCGACGGACGGAGATGGTAGCCGCTGCCGGCGACGGGACCGTGCCCCGGTGTGTCAGGCCGTGTGCGCGGCCTCCACCGCGGCGTTCGCCTGCGCGGCGATCTCCAGCGAGCGCAGCCGCAGCGCCGGGTCGTACACATCGCTCACCAGCATGAACTCGTCGGCGAGCGTCTCCCCGGCCAGCGCCCGCAGGCCGGCCTGCACCGTCTCCGGCCCGCCGACCACGCCCGCCGCCAGGAAGTCGCCGATCGCCGCGCGCTCCTGCGGCGACAGCAGTGCCGCGTAATCCCGCACCGGCGGCTGCAGCAGGCCGCGCCGCCCCGTCAGGATGCCCAGCACCCGCTGGTAGGTGCTGCTGGCGAGGTAGTCGGCCTCCTCGTCGGTATCGGCCGCGATCACCGGCACGCCGATCGCCACGTAGGGCTTCTCCAGCGTGGCGGAGGGGCGGAACAGCCGGCGGTACAGGTCCAGTGCCTGGTGTAGCAGCCGCGGCGCGAAATGCGAGGCGAAGGCATAGGGCAGGCCCCGCTCGGCCGCGAGCTGCGCAGAGAACAGGCTGGAGCCCAGCAGCCAGATGGGCACCTGCGTGCCCGCGCCCGGCACGGCCGTGATGCGCTGTCCTGGCTGGGCGGGGCCGAGCAGGCGCTGCAGCTCGGCCACGTCGCGCGGGAAGTCTTCCTCGGTCTCGACACGGTCGCGGCGCAGCGCACGCATCGTGGGCCCGTCGGTGCCGGGCGCGCGGCCCAGGCCCAGGTCGATGCGGCCCGGGTACAGCTCGGCCAGCGTGCCGAACGCCTCGGCCACCACCAGCGGCGCATGGTTGGGCAGCATGATGCCGCCCGAGCCCACGCGGATCGAGCGCGTGCCGCCCGCGATGTGGCCCACCAGCACCGCCGTGGCGGAGCTGGCGATGCCCGGCATGTTGTGGTGCTCCGCCAGCCAGTAGCGCCGGAACCCCAGCGATTCCGCATGCTGCGCGGTGCGCAGCGCTAGGGCCAGAGCATCGGCCACGTTGCCGCCCTCGCGCACCGCCACCAGGTCCAGCATGGAGAGCGCGGGGCGATGGCCGCCCCCGGGAGCAATGGAAGACGGGGCCGTGGAGGAAGGGGTGGAGGGCATCGTGGTCGTCATGCGGACCATTGTGCGGCGCACCCCAAAACCGCTGTGGCCATGCGGGCAACCGGGGCACCGATGGCAAATCGATTGCTTAAATTTATCGTTTAAGGCAAATCAATTATTTCAAATAAAATACCCCCTTCGCTCCTTCCTTCTTCCTCCGTTCCGATCGCGCTCACGCCACCATGGGATTCTTCAGCCGACTGTTCCCGCCCCGGGCCGACGGCCGTCCCGTGCCCGATGACTGGACCTCGCTGCCCGACAGCCAGGCCAGCGAACTGGTGCTGATGGGCGACGAGGCCGCCAAGCTGCTGGCCGAGATCGACATCGACGCCGCCATCGCCGCCCAGGAGCGCTGGGTGCCCTGGCTGGAGCTGGTGCTGCTGCGCGGCGCACACGACGAACGCCTGCGCCCCGAGGCCATCCGCGACGACACCCGTTCCGAGCTCGGCCAATGGCTGCGCGGCCCCGGCCGCATCGCCCTGGGGCATTTGCCGGCCTTCGACATGATGGCCCGCCGCCACCGCTACTTCCACCAGCAGGCCGCCGACGTGGTGCTGCACGCCGAAGCCGGCGATGAGCGCCAGGCCCGGCAGGCCTTCAAGAGCTGCCACCATGCCTCGCGGCAGGTGGTGATGCTGCTGCAGGAGTTGAAGCGCGGCCTGGCCCGGGCGGCGCGCTAGCGGTCAGCGGCCCAGCGCTTCGAGCTTCTGCCGCTCCCGTCGCAGATCCTCGGGGCTCAGGGGAACGTAGCCTTCCTCCGATGCCGTCTGTGCGGCGACCAGTGCCTGGCCTTCGTCCGACAGCGAAAGCCGGAGGTATTCGAGCACCAGCGGCTCCAGCGGCCGGCCGGGTGCCTTGTTGACGTAGAACTGCACCGGCGCCGAGAACGGGTAGAGTCCGCGCCGCACGTCGTCCAGCGCAGGCGTGTGGAAAGCGGTGCCCGGCTCGGAGGCGAGGGGCAGCACGCGCACGTTGCCGGATACCGCGGCGGCATTCATCCACCCCACCAGCGCCATGCCGTAGGGATCGGCCGCGACCGCGCGGACCAATGCCTCGCGGGACGACAGGGCTTCATAGCGCGGGCTGAACGGCCGCCCGCCGAAGTACCGCATCCGCATGCCGGTGGCGAACCCTCCGTCGTCGCGCAGTCCATAGAGGTGGATGCGGCGTTCGGCCCAGGCGCCGCCCAGGCCCAGCTGCCCCCAGGTGCTGAGATTTCCCGCCGCCGCACCTTCGGTGAAAATGCGCGCGACGTCCTGCACCGCCAGGCCCGCCAGCGGGTTCGCGGTGTTCACATAGACCGCCGGCGGTGTCTTGGCCGGCGGGCGGGGGCCGTGCCCGTTGTAGCCGATGCGCACGGCCGTGGGCTCGTAGCCGAACACCTGCACGAAGGCGCTGCGGTCCGCCGGCCACAGGTCGCGGGTCATCGGCGCCACCATCGTGGCACCGGCCGTCAATGCCGGCATGCCGGTGGAAGAGCCTTCCATGCGCGTGGTGAACCGCAGGTCCGGATGGTGCCGCACGAACAGGGCATTCAGCGAAGTCACCAGTTCATCCATGCCATCGTTGCCGACGATGGCGATGCTGCCGTCGCGCTGCAGGTAGCTCGCGCCTGGCGCTGGGGCGAGGGCGCGCGGCGTATCGGTTTGCTGCGCAGCACAGGCGCAGGAGGCCGCCACGGCCATGCCGGCCAGGAGGCGGCGAATGCGTGCGGCGGTCATGCGGTGGACTCCAGCTTCGCGCGTTCCCGGGCCGCGTCGGCTTCGGACAGCGGCAGGTAGCCGCGGGGCTGGGACGCCACGATCTGCTGGCCTTCGCGCGACAGCACCAGCCGCAGGTATTCGCGCACCACCGGATCGATGGGTCGGCCCTTCTGCTGCCGTACATAGAAAAAAAGCGGCCGGCCCAGCCCGTAGCGCCCGCTGGCCACTTCGGCCGCCGTGCCTGTCGTGGCCGCTCCGTCGGGGCCGATCAGTGCGAGCTGCTTCACCTGCGCATCCTCCCGGCCGATGGCGGCGACAGCGATGCCGGCGGGATCGGACCCCAGCCGCCGCAGCAGCTCGCCGGTGCCGCCATGGAATTCGTGGCGCGGATTGAGCGGCAGCCGCTGCAGTTGCCGCGCCTGCAGGTAGTTCCCGAAGCCCGTGTATTCCGGCGTCCCGTAAGGGTGGATCGTGCGCCCGGCCCACTCCCCGCCGAGGCCGAGCTGCCCCCAGTGCGAGTAGTCGCCACCGGCATTGCCCACGGCGAACACGCGCGCCATCTGCTCCAGCGAGATGCCTGTGAGCGGATTGCTGCGGTGCACATACACCGCCAGCGACGTCGCCAGATGCTGCGAGGTGTCGTCGGACGTATGTGCCACGCGGATCTCCAGCGGATCGGTGCCCACGATCTTGCGATACGGCACCCGTTCGACGGGGTTGATTTCCCGGCCCATGGCGCCGAACAGCGTCTTGTCGAACATCAGCAGCGGCACCGCGCTGGTGGTGCCTCTGGATTCGAACACGAAGCGCGTGCCGGGATGTGTGCGTGCATAGAGTGCGTTGAAGCGGCGCACGATGAACTCGACGTGCTCGGCGCCGCCGATGCGGATCGCGCCGTCCGGCGTCATCCATCCGGCCTCTGCGCCTGGCTGCGCCGGCTCGGGCACATAGGGCTGCAGCGCCGCGTCGAGCACCCGGTCCGTGGAGCCGGCCGCGTCCGCGCGCAGGCAGGCCAGGCCGCCGGCAGCCAGCAGCAGCGAGCGGCGTGCCAGGCGGTGGCCGGTCACAGGTCCACCTTGACGGTGGCCTTGACCGTGCGCGGTGCGCCGGTGGCCAGGCGGGTGCCGGCCGCGGCCCAGTACTGCTTGCCCCCAGCGTTCTCCACGTTCAGCTGCAGCAGCGTGCGCTTGCCGAGCAGCGAGGTGGCATAGCCCACGCCGGCGGTATAGATCGTGTAGCCGCCCAGGAAGGCCTGGTTCAGGTCGTTGACCGGGCGGCGTCCCGTGAAGTAAGCGCCCCCGTTCACGTTCAGGCCGGGCACCGCGGCGATGTCGTAGGACAGGAAGGCGCTGGCCGTCTTCTTCGCCGTGTTCTCCGGCAGCTTGCCGTCGTAGGCCGGGCCGATGTCCTCGAACTTCGCATCGATCAGCTGCGCCGAGACCTGCCATGCGAGCTGGCGCGTCAGCCGGCCCTGGGCGGAGGCTTCGATGCCCTGGTACCTCTGCCGGCCGTCCGCGGTGAAGATGTTGCTGGTGTTGGTGTAGTAGCCCGGGCGGTCGATGTCGAACACCGCGGTGGACAGCAGCGTCCCGCCGACGCTCCAGCGCAGTCCCAGTTCCTTCTGCTTGCTCACGCCGGGGGGCAGGCGGGTGTTGACGTTGGCCGAGCCGGTAGGGGCCGTCTCGCCTTCTTCCAGGCCCTGCGAATACGACCCGTACACCGAGAGATCCGGGCTGAACTTGTGGATCACCGCCGCCATCGGGCTGGTCTTGGTGGCCGCGTAGTTGAGCGCGCCCTGGTTGCTGCCGTAGTCGGTGTAGCGCACGCCGGCGATCACCTGCCACCGCGGCGACAGCTCGATGCGGTCCACCGCATAGATGCCCTTTTCTTCCGTCTCGTAGCCGGGCGTGGTCGGCGCGGTGGGCGCCGCGCCGTAGGTCACGCTGGTGATCGGGGCCGGGTTGTAGAGGTTCTGGGTGGCGCTGTAGTTGCGCTGGTAGATCGGGTCCTGCGTCTTGTTCGTCCGCGCGGCGCCCAGCGTGAGTTCGTTCCGGTAGCCGGCGACGCTGAAGGTGCCGAAGGCCTCGGCCCGCAGCATGTCCGACTCCACCACGTGGTGCTGGATGTTGCCGCGGATCGTGCCCGCGCCGGTGGCGGTGTTGTTCAGCGTGAAGATCGACAGGCGGCGGTCGCGGGCCGTCTTCGACCGGCCTGCTTCCAGCGTGAGCGCCCAGTCGTCGCTCAGCGAATAGTCGGCGCGCACCTGGGCATTCGTTGTCTCGGCGTCGAACACTGCCATGTTGGGCGCGATGAGGGCGCGCGCGTCCGGCACGCGCGGAAGCGTGATGCGGCCGTTGACGGCCGCGGGCAGAGCGATGCCCGCCTGCTCCACGAGCTTCCTGCGGTCGTATTCGAGGTCGGCCCGCAGCGACAGGCGGCTGTCCACGCGCCAGTCGAATGCCGCCGACAGGAAGCGCCGGCTGCCGTCGTCGGCGCCGCGCATGGAATTGCCCAGCGTGCCTCCGGCGGCATTGATCCGCAGGCCGTACTGCTGCGCATCGCCGAACCGGCGGCCCACGTCCGCCGTGCCCAGCACCGTGCCGTAGTTGTCGAACACCGTGCCGACCGTTGCCACGGGCGTGGCGCCCGCGCGCTTGGTCACGAAATTCACCACCCCTGACGGCGCGGTGAAACCATAGTAGATGGCCGACGTGCCCTTGAGCACTTCCACCCGCTCCTTGTCCTCCATCGGCACCTGCGAGAAATTCATGATCGGCAGTGAGCCGTTCAGCCGGTAGTTGGTGCGGTTCTCCACCGCGATGCCGCGGATCACCAACTGGTCCCAGCTGTCGCCGCCGTTCTGCTGGCGCGTCACGCCCGCGGTGTTGCGCACCGCGTCGTACAGGCCGCCGGCCGCCTGCCGGTCCAGCACCTCGCGCGTGATCACGTTCACCGTGGCCGGCACATCCATGATGGACGCCCCGCGGAACGTGCCCGCCTCCACGGTGTTGGGAACGAAACCGTTGGACCGCTCGTCGCGGACGGTCAGCGTGTCCAGCGACTTGTCGGAAGACCCCTTGTCAGCGCTCTGGGCGTGGAGGGTGGGCGCACAGGCGAGCATGGCCGCGGCGGCCAGCGAAGACGGCAGGAACTTCATAAAAAATCACTATGGCAGGAATTAACAGATACATATGATAACAATTCTCATTTGCATGGATTGTTTTCCTGCGTGGCGCAAGGGCTCAGCGCTGCTGGCGCATGGGCATGCGGTCGATCTCCGCGAAGACGGCCTGCAGATCGACCACCGTGCCTTCCTCCTTCATCTTCACGCCGCCATCCTTGCCCACGAGGATGAATGTGGCCGGAGCCCGCGCATCCAGATCCAGCGCCTTCAGCAGCGCCGCGGTGCGCGCGGCCCCCAGCGGTTGTCCATTGCGGCGGCCCTGGCCGGCCACCACGGTGAACAGCACCATGTCGCGCTCGCGGAAGCCTTCGCGCATGGCCGGTTCCTGCAGGGCGGCGCGGACCTTGGCGAGGAGGGGATCGTTCTCCTGCGGGACGATCACCACGACGGGGCGGGTTTGCCAGTGCTCGGCGGTGAGCGGGTTGGTGGGGGCGTCCCGGTCGTTCCGGTGGCCGTTGCCGCTTTCGCCGGCCCAGGCGGTGCGGAGCAGGGCTGCCATGCCCAGGGCGAGGGCGGCAGCGCGGTAGAGGGTGCGGCGGTGCAGGGGCATGGAGGCAGTGTCCGGGGAGGAGGGCTGGGTGGATGTCGGACTGGGGCGACAGGGGGGGGTGGGGCTCCAGTATGGGTTTTAACTTCTGGGCTCACGATGTTGGGTTTCAACCCACGCGCCCACGCGGGGCGCGACGCCGTGGGGCCGGGTCATGACGTACCCGACGCCAGCGTTTCAACCCACGCGCCCACGCGGGGCGCGACACACGGCCAAGGCGGATGTCGCTCGCGACACGGAGTTTCAACCCACGCGCCCACGCGGGGCGCGACACATCGCCCAGGGCAAGGAGTGGTGCGGCCACCGCGTGTTTCAACCCACGCGCCCACGCGGGGCGCGACGTCACGGAGAGCCTGGCAGACGGCCACATCTCGGCGTTTCAACCCACGCGCCCACGCGGGGCGCGACGCCGACGCGATCAATCGCGGCTCCACGACGATGGAGTTTCAACCCACGCGCCCACGCGGGGCGCGACATGCGCCGGGTGGAGGTCGGATTTTCGTTGGGCCCGTTTCAACCCACGCGCCCACGCGGGGCGCGACGTGTACGACAAGCTGCCGCTGCGCCAGGTGCCCGCGTTTCAACCCACGCGCCCACGCGGGGCGCGACCAGCTGGAGCTGCAGCCAGCGATCGACCTGGAGAGTTTCAACCCACGCGCCCACGCGGGGCGCGACAGTGCCAGCATGATCCGGGCGCAGTGACCGCCCGCGTTTCAACCCACGCGCCCACGCGGGGCGCGACACGAGCTTGTAGTAGCTGATAGCGCTCTTGACCTTGTTTCAACCCACGCGCCCACGCGGGGCGCGACCCGCGCAGTACCGCCATTGCTGCGCCCGAGAGAGAGTTTCAACCCACGCGCCCACGCGGGGCGCGACTCAATACGCGGCAGCGCGAACGTGTAATCAATGGTGTTTCAACCCACGCGCCCACGCGGGGCGCGACCACCGTAGTACAACATTGTCAGACCGCAACCCCGTGTTTCAACCCACGCGCCCACGCGGGGCGCGACCCCCAGCAGGGCCGGTAAAACCGTGGCGAGAGTAACGTTTCAACCCACGCGCCCACGCGGGGCGCGACGGGTTGCGGCGTATCGGTCCCGCAATGTGCGTATTGTTTCAACCCACGCGCCCACGCGGGGCGCGACCCAAGCGGGACGAATGGACGCGCGACCTCTCGGCCCGTTTCAACCCACGCGCCCACGCGGGGCGCGACGGCAAGGCCGCTGCGAGCGCGTATAGCGGTGCCGAAAGTTTCAACCCACGCGCCCACGCGGGGCGCGACGACAGGCCCGGCGGGATCTGGTCGTTTTCGGCGAAGTTTCAACCCACGCGCCCACGCGGGGCGCGACCAACATCTCCGTTCGGCAATTGCTCCACACCGATGTTTCAACCCACGCGCCCACGCGGGGCGCGACGCAGCAGGCCAACCTCGTGGACCTTCCGCACGACGTTTCAACCCACGCGCCCACGCGGGGCGCGACACACGCGATGACGGCAATGACTGAGAGCGGCGAAGGTTTCAACCCACGCGCCCACGCGGGGCGCGACACACGGGCTGCGTGTACCCGTACCGCGACTACGAGTTTCAACCCACGCGCCCACGCGGGGCGCGACCTTTGACTTGCTCAGGTCGCGCGGCGTAGGGTTCAGTTTCAACCCACGCGCCCACGCGGGGCGCGACCCCCAGCAGGGCCGGTAAAACCGTGGCGAGAGTAACGTTTCAACCCACGCGCCCACGCGGGGCGCGACCTTTACGTTCTTTAGCCTCGTCACGCCCGCCCTGTTTCAACCCACGCGCCCACGCGGGGCGCGACCTGCGCGCGGCGTATCGTCCGTGTTGCCCTCCGCGTAGTTTCAACCCACGCGCCCACGCGGGGCGCGACCTACAAGTTCGCGATATTGGCGGCGCGCATCGTCGGTTTCAACCCACGCGCCCACGCGGGGCGCGACCAAAGACCCACTGCGGCCGGTTCGCAGGGATTGGTGTTTCAACCCACGCGCCCACGCGGGGCGCGACTGAAACATGCACACGCCTACGGGCGTAGTAGTGTCGTTTCAACCCACGCGCCCACGCGGGGCGCGACCGTGATGTGCTACCCGTCACCGCAGGTGGTGGGTGGGTTTCAACCCACGCGCCCACGCGGGGCGCGACTGTTGGTCGGGTACTTGAGCTTTGGCTCCTTGGCGTTTCAACCCACGCGCCCACGCGGGGCGCGACGAGCGCGCCCAGTCCTTGCTGTCGCCCTGCGCCTGTTTCAACCCACGCGCCCACGCGGGGCGCGACGGACGGGACCACGAACAAGCCCGGGGACGGCAAGGTTTCAACCCACGCGCCCACGCGGGGCGCGACACTTTTTCATGGGCCTGGGCATGCTCATCCCGTCGTTTCAACCCACGCGCCCACGCGGGGCGCGACCCTCGAAGTACAACGAGCTCAAGGCGCCGACGAAGTTTCAACCCACGCGCCCACGCGGGGCGCGACGCATGGGCAACCCTCAGTTGTCGATGGCGATGCGGTTTCAACCCACGCGCCCACGCGGGGCGCGACATGGGCTCATCAAGGGACGCGCCAACAAGACAAAGTTTCAACCCACGCGCCCACGCGGGGCGCGACTCGCAAAGGGAGCGAGTGCAAGGGCTGTGGGGTTGTTTCAACCCACGCGCCCACGCGGGGCGCGACTGGCGACGAATGCCATGTTTTCTCCTTTGAGATGGTTTCAACCCACGCGCCCACGCGGGGCGCGACCGTGACGAAACGGAAATGGAAATCAAGGCGGCTATCGTTTCAACCCACGCGCCCACGCGGGGCGCGACCAGGATTGCCCACTTGGCCGCGCCGAACCTGTCGTAGTTTCAACCCACGCGCCCACGCGGGGCGCGACAACCTACGACGAAACCCAAGATCACGGGGTTCTATGTTTCAACCCACGCGCCCACGCGGGGCGCGACCAAACGCGGTGCGACGCACCGGCCCAATGTAGTTGCAGTTTCAACCCACGCGCCCACGCGGGGCGCGACGATCACTTCTTGCCGCCTGCTGCGCACTTAGCAAAGTTTCAACCCACGCGCCCACGCGGGGCGCGACCTGACTGGCGACAGCCCAATTTCCCCCATCGAATGGTTTCAACCCACGCGCCCACGCGGGGCGCGACGGCGCGCAGGCTGGCAGGGAAGTAGTCCGCGTACACGTTTCAACCCACGCGCCCACGCGGGGCGCGACGTCGGGCATGTCGTCGTTCAGGAAGTAGCGCCGAAAGTTTCAACCCACGCGCCCACGCGGGGCGCGACCGCGCTCACCTCGGCAAGTTCATTTTGCAATTCCTGTTTCAACCCACGCGCCCACGCGGGGCGCGACCCGCTCAATAAGCCGGTGCTGGTGGCCGGTGATCAGTTTCAACCCACGCGCCCACGCGGGGCGCGACAGGACGTGGAGCCGTTGAGCGCATGGGACCGCGATGTTTCAACCCACGCGCCCACGCGGGGCGCGACGTCTATTGCCGGCAAAACTTGGAGTTACGTTCCCGGTTTCAACCCACGCGCCCACGCGGGGCGCGACGGCGTCTTTATAACCGCGCGCCATTCCTCCACTTTTCCACCAACGCGCGCGAATCTGCCCACGGAACCGGACTTTTGCCTGGCAAAGCTGCCCATGGTCCAACAATCCCCTTGCACATCAATCACTTGCCACGCTGCGAACCTCTCCTGGGCGCAGGCAGTCGCTTCCGGTTCGCGCCGGATGATTGGAAGAATGACGAAGAAGAGGAGGGGGAACGAGAGGCGCTACAGCACCAGCGGCCCGTTCAAATCCAGCACCGGCTTGGCACCCACGTGCTCCACCTTGCGCTGCCAGTCGTTGCCCAGGTAGTAGAACCGCAAGCTGTCCTGCGCAGGGTCGATGGTCTGCTGCAGCCGGGCCTTCAGGGCGGTCCATTGCGCGGCATCCACTTCGATCTCGAACACGGAGAACTGCACCCGCTGCCCAAAATCCAGGCAGGCCTTGGCGATGTGGCGCAGCCGGCGGGCGCCAGCCTTGTCCTGGGAGCGGACATCGTAGCTGACGAGGACCATCATGGTGCCGGGTGTCCTGGTGGCGCGTGGTGGCGGGCTGCGGAGCGCACGGTTGTCATTTCCACAGGAAGGGCGGATAGGCGTCGAGGTCGCCGCGCAGGTGCCGGGCCAGCAACTGGGCCTGGATGAAAGGGAACAGGCCGATGGCCGCCTTTTCTTCCAGGAAGACGTGGCGCAGTTCTTCGCGCTTGCGCTCCTGGTAGGCGGTGAGCACGGTCTTGCGCGATTCCTCGCGCAGCAGCACGGCACCGTTGTCCAGGGTCTGGAAGTCGCGCTCGCCGATCTGCCGCAGGTTGACGAGCGACAGGGCCAGGCGGTCGGCCATCAGGGGCCGGAACTCTTCCAGCAGGTCCAGCGCCAGGCTGGGCCGGCCCGGGCGGTCGCGGTGCAGGAATCCGACGGCGGGGTCCAGCCCCACGCTTTCCAGCGCGGAGCGGCAGTCGTGGGTGACCAGGGTGTACAGGAATGACAGCAGCGCGTTGACGGCATCCATCGGCGGCCTGCGGCTGCGGCCGGTGAAGCGCATGGCCGGCTCCTGCACGCGCACCAGGTGGTCGAACACGCTGAAATACGACTGCGCCGCTTCGCCTTCGTAGCCGCGCAGCAGGTCCACCGATTGGTCGGGGGACAGTTGCCGCCCGATGCGCTCCAGGCGGGTGTGGGCGTGCTGCAGCGCGGCCTCGTGTTCGCCTGCCAGCTTGCCGCCGTGGTCGCGCAGCGCCCGCCCCAGCACGGCGCGCTGGTTGTGCAGCTTGCCCTGCAGCAGGTTGCAGACGATGGCGGAGCACCGGGCCGGGTCGTCGCTGGCGCGGTACTGCTGCCGGCGCAGCAGCACGTTGCCAGAGATGGGGCCTTCCACGCGAGCCAGGAACTTGCCGTTCGGCGTCAGGAAACAGGTGGTGATGCCTTGCTCCGCGCAGTAGCCCAGCAGCGGCGGTGACACCAGTACGCGGCCGAAGCACACCAGGCTTTCCAGCATGTGGACCGGCAGGCGTGCGCGCACCTGCTGTTCCACCTCCATCACGATGTTGGCGCCGTCCTTGTGCAGCCATGCGCCTTCGGTGGTGACGTAGAGCGTGTTCAGTTGCCGCCGCATGCCTCGTCCTTCCCGCCGTCTTCGTGGTCGTCGTTGGTGCCGTCGTCGCGCCCGGCCTGCAACTGGCGCGCCAGCCAGGCGTTGACGCTGGTGCGGCGCTGCAGCAGCCTGGGGCTGCACAGGTCGATGAGCGAACAGGCGTCGCAGCGCCTGGGGCTGTACTCGGCCGTGGGGGTGATGCCCGCTTCCAGCATGGCGCGGGTGGCGGCGATGGTGTCCTGCGTCAGGCGGCGCAGTTCGGCATCGAAGGCTACGTCGGCGCGGCGGCGGGTGGCGCCGTAGAACAGCGCGCCCTGCGGCACGGCCTGGTCCAGCATGTCTTCCAGGCACAGGGCCTGGGCGCACAGCTGCACCTCGTCGGCCCGGTGGGCCTTGGGCCGGCCGCGCTTGTATTCGACGGGGAAAGCTTGCTCGCCATCCGGCCCTTCATGGAACTCCACGACGTCGGCAATGCCGCTGATGCGCAGCCCGGCATGCACCAGGGGCAGGGCGGTGGCGGTGCGCACGCCGCGGCGGCGTTCACCGCGGGGCTTGTCCGCCAGCTCGTGCAGCAGCCGACCTTCTGCCGTGTGGCGGCTTTCCGCCCAGAGCTGCTCGACATGGATCAGCGCGCACTGGCGCCGGCAGTACAGGTAGTGCTGCAGGGCGGACAGCGGGATGAATTCGTCCGATTCCATCGCTGCTGCCACTGTCTCTGCCGCCGCCCTGTGGCCTCAGATCAGCTCGCGGACCGTGACGCCCTGGGGCACGGCGGCATGATTCACCTCCACCCGGTAATCCGCAAAGCGCCGTGGGGCCGCGTCGGCATCGGACTGGGCGGGTACCACCTTCACCGCATCGAACAGCACGTGCGCCGGGGCGTTGCCCATGGCGCTTTCGTGCTCGAAGACGATGAGCTTGCGCGCCGCCATCTCGCCGCGCGCAGCGGAGCGGTCGTGCTCGAACATGTTGGCGAGGGCGCGCCAGAACAGTTCCAGGTCGGCATCGGAAAACCCCGTGCGCTCGGCCAGCTTGGCGGAGACGAAGCCGTGCGCGCGGTAGAGGCCGTACGGAATGATGTGCTTGCGGCCCATGGTGCGGTTGTCGCCGCTCTGCGCTTCGGCCTCTTTCTCGGTGGTGACGGCCATGCGGGTGATGGAGATCTCCAGGGGCACCACGGGATCGATGGAGGTGGCGAAGGCCATCTGCACGGGGCCGCGCACCTGGCCGGCGTTCACGCCCGTGGTCATCACGGCGCCGAAGGTGCGCACGTCGAAGAAGTTGGCGCACATCCACGCCGTGATCTCCCGGGCCTTGGCCTCATCCTTGGGAAGTTTCTTGAACTGCTCCTTGGCGTCGGGCGGAATGCCGAGTGCTTCCCAGGCCTTCTGGTGCTGCTGGTTCAGGACGGCTTTTTCCTGCATGTAGATCGCATGGCCGGGCGTGTCTTCCTTGTCCAGGGTCACGAAGTTGCGGATCTTGCGCTTGAGGCACACATCGGTCACCAGCCCGCGGTTGGTTTCGGGATCCAGGCGCGGCAGGTTGCCGGCATCCGGGTCTCCGTTGGGGTTGCCGTTGGTGATGTCGAACAGGTAGACGAACTCGTAACGGTGGGCGATGGCGGTCATGCGGGGGCTCCCTCGGTGGTATCTGCGTTGGAATCGTGGTCGTTGCTGTCTTGCGCTGCGCTGCCGTCGCCCTTCACGAACCGGGTTTGCGACTGGTGGTAGTAGCCGATGGCGAAGCGGCCCTGGTCTTCGATGCGGAGGCTGCGGGGGAAGTGCTCCGGCAGGCCATCGACGATCTCGCGGATGTCCTTTTCCAGGTTGACGGCCAGGCCCGGTTTCTCCTTGCGCAGCTTGCCCAGGTGGTTCTGCGTGTTGCGCAGCAGGACGGGGAACACGGACGCAGGCGTGGCCGATGCCGCACCGTAGTAGCGATCGCGGATGGTGGCGTTGACCTGTCCGCCGAGTGCGCTGCGCTGCACGGCCTCCAGCACGGCGAACAGGCGGCCCAGCCGGTAGCCCGGGTGGGTGGATTGCTTGTCGAGACTCACGGGAACCTCCTCCTTGTGGATATGTACGTTGATGCCCAGCCGCCTCTCCCGGGCCAGGATGCCTTTGCAGATCGCAGCGCGCAGGCCCGAAAGATTGCCGTCGCTCCGGATGCGCATGAGGGTGTTCGCCAGCAGGCTGCGCGGATAGGGCCGGCCGGTCAGCACGGAGCGCATGAATTCACCCACCAGGTTGTTGAAGGCGTCGTCCATCTTGGGCATGGCGCCTTCGCGGTTCGGCACCGTGGCCAGCACGACACGACGCGCGGCCGGGGCGGTTTTCCAGGGAACGGGCTCCAGGCGGAAGTCCTGCGCGTGCTGCGCCAGCCGGTGGGCGAAAACGCCGAGGGTGCCGGTTTCCCAGAAGCGGATGGAAATGCGCGAGGCGTTGGGGGCCAGCCCCAGCACGAACATGCGCGTGCCGTCGTGCAGCTTCGGGTCCAGCTCGCTCAAGGGGCGGCCCTTGGCGACCTGTGCGAGCACGTCGCGCACACGCGCGGCCTCCTGCGAGTCATCGGGGGGCGTGTTGAGCAGCGACTCGAACGTCCACTCGGCGGCCTGGGCTGCTTCGGTGTCGTCGGCCTCGGCCCAGAACACCACGCTGGCATCGCCGATCTGAATGCGCTGGTGGTTGTGCTCGCTGCGGCGCAACAGGTGGTTGAGCACCGTGGTGTAGGCGAACGCGGCCTGCTCGGAGATGGGGGCGTTGTCCCCCTGGCTCTTGCCATACGAGGTGAACGATTCCAGGTTGAACGAGACGATGGAAGCGCCCGAGCTTTGCGCGCCGTTCACACCCTTGATGGCAGGATGCAACGTTGCGATTTTCGAGCGCTTGCCTGTCACCAGGCACTCGGCTAGAGGCCCTGTCTTGCCCGAATCACCGAATATCCGTTCGCGCGCCTCTTCTGCAGCCGGGCGCTGATGCATAAAGCGCAGTTCTCCATCCAGTCGAAACACAATGTTCGCGCCCGCTAAACCCTCTGCATGGGGAGCGAAAAGGGCATGGGATGGCAAGGATTCAGGTCGCCATGCATTGATGAATGATTGAAGTGCGATGAGTGCTGGATCATCCAAGTTGGGCATGGCGGAAAGGTGCAGTTCCTTAAACGCCGCGTGGTCCTGGGCCGCCTTTGCCTCTCCAAAACCCAGCACATAGCTGCTTTTGTCCCACAGGAAGAAGGACTTTGAACCAATGCCAGGACGTTTGAAGGACGCAGGTACGGCAACGACTCTGGGTAGAGGCTTTTTTCCTGCCGTGTTCCTGAGGTCATTCACAGCCACCACCGAACCATTTAGCGCCAGAACTATTTCATAGGAGATGTTCTCTTGCGAATACCCTGGCTGCGCAATGTCGCTTTCGCCGGTGGCTTGGAGCCGGCTGTAATAGGTGTTCAGTGCCTGCAGGATCATGACTTCACCCCCTCGCTCTGCCAGGGCGGCACCTCGATCACGCCACCCACCATCTGAGCGCGGAAGAAGCGCGGCGCCATGCCGCGGTCGAAGTCGATGTCGTGCAGTGTCCAGCCCAGGTCCCGCGGCTCGATCAGGCTGTCATGCACGGGCGGGATCGGGGCACCGTCCTCCAGCAGTTCGAAGCTGGCCGGAAACTCCCGCACGCCCATGCACGGCTGCTGGAAGCACTGCCCCTTGCGCGCGCGGCGGTTGAAGATGTCCAGGTGCTTGCCCACCGAGTCGTCGGGGCCGGCCTTGGGTGTCAGGTCGAAGTGCGCTTCGATCACATAGGCCACGTCGCGCAGGATGGTCGCGGCGCGCTGCTGCCGGTCTTCATCGACATGGTTCGCCAGGCCATCGGGCGTGCCGGCCTTCATGGCCTTGGCCACGCTGGCCGGCGAGATCTTGCCACCCACTTCGTTGCGCCGGATGGACTCGAAGCGGATGGGGTTGAGCACGTGGATGCGGTCGATGGACCAGCGGATCGCCGGCTTCCAGTGGATTGCTTCGAGGATGCCGCGAGCGGCGGAAGGGGTCAGCGCGTCGTACGAGACACGCTCCACTTTCATTTCAGGGCGCGTGAAGCAGGCGCGCTCGCCCCAGACCCGCAATCGAATTCCATAGGCCATCGGTTTCCTCCATAAGCACCCCGAGGGGCAGGCCCTCGGGGTGTACTCCCATCAGCAATCAGTCTCTTTATATGGTTTCAACCCGCGCCTGCCACGAGACGATAAATCACTTTCCAGAAACTGGCAGCGCCGATCATCGCGAGGCACACGACTAGCAGCGGCGGGAAAAAGCGACGGCGTCTCCCACGAAATCTCAAGCGAAGATCGAAATGAAAGTCGTCGGATTGCTTGTTGGGATCGTCCATCGCCATCTCCTGCACACAGCGGAGTGAATGCTGGCATGTTCCATATAAAGAGTCTAGAAATTTTTCATACAATGGTTCTAAAAGGCTCCATAAAAGTTGGGTCGTCCCAGTGAAGGCCGAAGCGCTTGCTGTAGATGTCTGGATTTACTAGCTCCATGAATTGCTGCCCCCACTTTTCTGGTTTCACGGGCGCTATGGCCCCAGTCTTCAACAAAGCATCGAACCCTTGTTGCGGCAACTGCACTACATATGGCTGCAGCTTGCGGGCCAACCCCACGCTGCCCTCGGCGAATTCCAGATCTCTCAGTGCCTCCCGGGCCGTGTCGTCATACGGCACGATCACCGGCATCTGCACGCTGTCGATCATGCGGAACCGGGTCGCCAGGGTTTCCATCGGCAGGCTGTCCGGGCGGCGGGTCTTGAGCAGGCCCATGAGGTCGGGCACGTCGAGCTGGTCGCTGCCTTTCTGCCAGTACAGCAGCGCGAAATAGCGGGCGATGGCTTCGGGCGATAGCGGGTCGTCTGCGCAGTGGCGCAGCACCTCGCGGGCGGCCTGGGCGTACTGCGTCAACTCGGGGGGCGGCGCCCAGTCCTCGTTGGCGTTGGCGAACACCAGCACCTCGCTGGCATCGATGTTCCTGAGGCCCTCGCGGTTGCAACGGCCCGCGGCCTGCGCGATGGAATCCAGTCCCGCCTCGGCGCGCAGCACCGTGGGGAAGTCCACGTCCACGCCCGCCTCGATGAGGCTGGTGCTGACGACGCGGCAGGGCTCCCCGGCCTTCAGCATCTGCCGCACTTCGTTCAGCACTTCGCTGCGGTGCTTCGCGCACATCAGCGTGGTCAGGTGCCGCGCGCCGGGCAGGTCGGCCGTGGCCTCGTACACGGCCCGCGCGTGGCGGCGGTTGTTGACGATGCACAGCACCTGCTCGCGTTCCCGCAGGTGGCCGGCCAGGGCTGCGTCGTCCAGCGTGCCCACGTGGCGCACGCGCACCCGCTCCAGTTGCTGGAACAGCCGCGTGGGTTCGGGCGCCAGCTCGCGCACGCCCGTCAGCCCGCCATCGAACGCGGGGGCCTCCAGCACGGGCTGCGTGGCGGTGCAGAGCACGACGCTGGTGCGGTAGTTGCGCGCCAGTTCGTCGATGGTGGCGACGCAGGGCTTGAGCAGCTTGAGCGGCATGGTCTGCGCCTCGTCCAGCACCACCACGCTGCCGGCGATGTGGTGCAGCTTGCGGCACTGCGAGGGCCGCGCGGCGAAGAGGCTTTCGAAGAACTGCACCGCCGTGGTGACGACGATGGGCGCGTCCCAGTTCTCCATGGCCAGGCGCAGTTTCTCGGCCGATTGGTATTTCTCGGGGTCGTCGCGCGGTGGCTGGCGCTCGGTGAAGGCGCTGTGGTGCTCCAGCACGGCCGCATCGCCCAGTGGGCCCAAGGCCTTGCGGAATACGGCGGCGTTCTGTTCGACGATGCTGGTGAACGGAATGACGAAGATCACGCGCTGCAGCCCGTGGCGGATGGCGTGGTCCAGCGCGAAGGCCAGCGAGGCCAGTGTCTTGCCGCCGCCCGTGGGCACCGTGAGCGAGAACAGCCCCGGGGTGCACTCGGCGCGCTCGCGGACCTGGCGCAGGATGTCCGCCCGCAGGCGGTTGACCTCGCGTGCCGGATCGCATTGCGCCGTGAGCGTGCGCAGGTAGGTGTCGAGCTGGGCGCGCAATGCGGGCAGGGTCGGCCAGGCCGGGCCCGCGGAGCGGTGGTCCGGTCCGCCCCTGACCTGCAGGTAGAAGCGCTCGGTGTCGATGAAGTCGGCGTCCACCAGGCAGGAAAACAGCATGCGCGCGAGGAACGCCATCTGGAAGGGCTGCCGCGCCAGCGCCTGCTGCCGGTCCTGGCCGTAGAGCTTGAGGCCGGCGGGGAGCGCCAGCCGGGCGGGCAGGGGGATGTCTTTTTCCCAGGCGGGGTGCAGCGCGGGCAGGTCGGCGGCGGTGAGCCGGTCCGCCAGTGCCGTGCGCTCCCCTTCGCCCTGTCCGTTGGCCAGACCTGCGTGGTGGCCCGCGATGCCATACGCCATCAGTTGCCCCATCACGCCCAGGCGCTGCTGGGCGATGCGTGCGCCCCAGGTGGAATGGTCCACGCGCAGGGGGCTGCCGCGCAGCCGGGCCTGGAAGGGCAGGGTGTACTTGCCCAGGTCGTGCAGCCAGCCCATGACCTGGGCCAGCTCCTGCGCATTGAACACGGCGGCGAAGTCGCCGGCCATGCGGCCCACGGCGTGCAGGTGCTCGGGCAGCGTCTGCCAGCGGCTTTCCGGCTGGCCTTCGACGGAGTGGGCGTGGAACGCGGGGATGGTGGATGGCGCGCCCGGCGGGGCGTGGGGCGCAGCGGCGTCGTCGGCAGGAGCGGAGACGTGGCCGCTCCCCTGCGTGTCGTCTTTCAACAGGAATTCCCTCTCAATGGCTTGTCGGGGCCCCGTTCTGCCCCGGCCATGCCGGGTGCGGAGCCTCTGCGGCCATTGTGCGCAACCGATGAGCCCCTGTCATCCGCAGCCTGTGCTCCTGCGGGAATTCCCTGACCCAGGTCATGCCGGCCTGCCTGGCACGCCGGTGGGAGATGCTGCGGCAACTATTTATGGCACCCATAACGTTGCGTTGATTTCTCCTCTCCGCCGCATGGGAAAAGGCAGAAAACACGGCGTGTGCCAACGCATCGGCGGATGAAGGGAGGGCTGTATGCCGATGTTTTGCCACCTATGATCCCGGCCGTTTCAACGTAACTGCCAGTAAACTTTGGAAGTTGCGGGGCAGTGAGGAAGACAGGCGAGGGAAGCAGGAACATGAGCGGCAAACCCGCTGCCCGGCAGGGCGATTTGACGAAGAAAGGTGGCCCGATCGTCCAGGGCTCGGCGACGGTGCTGATCGGCTCTGCAGGGGGCGTGGCGTGCTCGGTGTGCCCCGGGGGCATGGCGGTGGGCAACCCGGTGAACCCGTCGCTGGGCGCGAAGGTGCTGACGGGGACCGATGAACTGGACTTCGCGCTGCCGGGGCCGCTGCCGCTGGCGTGGCAGCGGGTGTACAGCAGTTACGTGAATGCGGAGCACGGCGCGGCATGCGGGCTGCTGGGGTATGGGTGGAAGTTGCCGCTGGAGTTGCGTTTGCGGCTGGAGCCGGACCGGGTGGTGCTCTTCGATGCGTCGGGCCGGGCGATCACCTTTGAAGAGGCGCTGCAGCCAGGCCAGGCGCTGTACAGCAGCAGCGAGGACCTGTGGCTGTTGCGGGGCGGGGGCATGGCTGCCGTCCGGCCTGGGACGATGGCCTCCGCCCCGGCCGAGCTGCTGTCCTGGGCGCAGCAACCGCGCTGGTCGCACATGCCGGCGGTGCTGCGTGCGGACCCGGGCTGCGTGGTCGCCGTGCCGGGCGCGGGCGGTGCAGGCGCACCGGCCTGGGTGTTCCTGCCAGCGGGCGCATCGGGGGAAGGACCTGCCGCGGGCCATGTCCTGCATGCCGTGGTCGACCGCTTCGGCCGCAGCCAGCGCTACCAATGGGGCGAAGAGGGTTTGTCGCGAGGCCGCATCGTGGGCGCCACCGATGGCACCGGGCGCCGCTACGCACTGCGCTACGAACGCATCGTGCCGGATGCCACTGCAGCCCGCAGACCTGGCAAGCCGGATGAGTCCGTGCATGCACGCCATTCGCTGCTGGGCCCGGACGACGGGGTGCGGCTGGTGGGCGTGGACTGCACCTTCAACCCGCTCGATCCGGGCGTGGTACCCGGCACCGCACTGCGCCCTCAACCGCTCGTGGGCTACCGTTACGACAGCGCAGGCAACCTGGCCGAGGTCCTGGGTGCGGACGGCACGGTGCTGCGCCGCTTCGGCTACGACGCGCTGCACCGCATGACGGAGCACCAGGTGCGCCAAGGCCCATGGCACCGCTACGTCTATGAAGACCAGACGGCGCAGGGCCGGCGCACGGGGATGCCCGCCAGCCCGGGCGCCCACGTGGCCGAGCAGCACAACGAGGAGGGGCTGTCGTACTTCTTCGCGTACAGCGAAGCGCCTGCCAGTGTTGGCGAAGGTCCGGCGGCCCTGGCGCGCAGCAGCACGGTGGTGCGTGACAGCCTGGGCCGCACGACCACCTACCATTTCGAGGGCGAAGGCGGCCTCAAGCGCCTGGTACGTCTCGTGGCCCCGGACGGGGCCGAACAAGGGTTCCGATACGACAGCGCCGGCCGGCGGCTCTCTGTCACCGATGCGCTGGGCCGCACGACGTGGTGGCGCTACGACGGCGCAGGCCGGCTGCTGGGCGTGCAGGGCCCGGACGGCCGGAGCACCCAGCAGCACTGGGGTGCGGCGGGCAGCGCGCAGGATGGTCTGTTGCTGGCCAGCCAGGACGCTGCAGGGCTGCGTACGGAGTTCCGTTACGACGAATGGGGGCGCCTGGTGGAGGTGGCGATGGCTCCAGCCGGGGGCGGGGCGACCGACACCCCATCCCTCACCACCCGCTTCGAATACGAGCAACCCCAGGAAGATGCCGCTAGCGGCACCACGGCCTTCCCACCGCACACACTCGCCTGGTGCGACCAGCCCGTGGCGGTGATCGACGCGCAAGGGGGGCGCAGCCAGTACGCGTACAACGCCTGCGGCCAAATCACGCGGCATACCGACTGCTCCGGCCGCAGCCAGTCCTGGCGCCACGGTGCATGGGGCGAGGTGGTGGAAGCGGTGGACGCGCTGGGCCAGCGCACACGACTGCACCACGCGATGCAGCAAGGCGCGCTGCGGCTGGTAGGCGTGCAGCAGCCGGGCAACACGGCGGTGCGCTACCGCTGGAACGAATCCGGACGGATGGCGGCCGTCACCCACGGCACGCACGACGTGCTGGAAGGCACGGGCGAGCCCGCGGGCACCAGCACGACGGTCGCCTACCGGCACGACCTGTGGGGCCGGGTGGTGGAGCAGGTGCAGGCAGGCCGGGGCGTGCAGCTGCGCTACGACGTGGCCGGGCGGCTGCAGGAGCTCGTCAACGAGAACGGCGACGTGACGCGCTTCGTGCACGATGCGGCCGACCGGCTGGTGCAGGAAGTGGGCTTCGACGGCCGCAGCCAGGTGTATGGCTACGACGCGGCGGGCCAGCTCACGCACACGGGCGACGGGCATGGCGAGGGCCACCATCCGGGGGCGGCGGCACGGCCGGAACTGGGGGCGGTGGTGCGCACGCGGCTGCACTACGACCTGGGCGGCCGGCTGGTGGCGCGCGTGGCCGTGCGGCTGCCGGCATCGGGCGCATTGGCCGGTGCTGGCGGAGCCGACGTTGGGATCGGTGCCGCAGGCGAGGCGCCCGACAACCCAGCGGCTGAGTCGCACGCCGTGCTGCAGATCCAGCGTTTCGGGCACACTGCGGCCGGAGCCCTGCTGCAGGCGCGGACCTGGGAAGCAGAACTGCCCCACGGGATCGAGCCCATGGCCCTGCCAACGGCCCTGTCTCCCGACTCCTCGCGCCCAGGCGCTGCCACGGACCGACCCATCCCCCTCGCTGAGCGCTGGCTGGCACTGGACACGCAGGCACTGTTGTCCCTGCTGGACCGCCCCGGCGATCCGGCCCAGGCCCCGCTGGCCGCCGCGCTGCAGGCGCAGCGGCTGCAACCAGAGACGCGCGTGGCGATGGCGCTCGATGCTTTCGGGCGTGTGTGCGGAGAGACGCAGACGCTGTACCGGAAGCCGCAAGCGCCACACCTCCAGGCCAGCCTGGGTGCCGGCGAGCCGCCCGTGGAGTTCGAACACTCGATCACCCACACCCTCGGCCCGCTGGGCCAGCGCACAGCCACGCAGGCGCAAGGCCTGGGCACGCTGCAGTGGCTGGCCTACGGATCGGGCCACGTACACGGGCTGCTGCTGGACGGCCAGCCGCTGGTGGACTGGGAGCGCGATGCGATGCACCGCGAGGTGGGGCGCACGCTGCACCTGATGGAAGGCAAAGGCAACGCAGACCTGCCGGCGATCGTGCATGCGCGGCAACTCGACCCGATGGGCCGCATGCTGCACCAGGACTGGCGTGGCCTGCGCCATGCAACGCCGGTGGTTCCTGCCGACCCGGCCAACGCCTCCGGGACAGGCCCTTCGTCCGCCGCGGGCCGCATCGTCCCGGCCCTGGGCCCCCTGTCCACGCTCGCCCAGCGCCGCTACTGGTACGACCCGCTGGGCCAACTGGTGGGGGTGCAGACGCCGGGCGAGGCCACGCGCTACGCCTACGATGCCTGGCAGCGCCTGAGCGGGCTGCACCGCGCAGGCCAGGGCTCGCCCGAGGTACAGGCGCACTGGGCGCTCGACCCCGCAGGCAACCGCCTGCCCGCGCCTCCGGAGGCCCGCGTGGCGGCACCGAACGTCGATCGGCAAGCGTGGGCCCGCGAGGTGCGCGACCACCTGCACGACCCGGACTTCGACCTGCTTCGCTCGCGCGGCAGGCCGGGCGAGGCACAAGGCCCGGTCACGCGCTGGAAGGGCAACCGCATCGGGTGGAGCACGGTCGATGGCGATGCCGATGGAGCCGGCAGCGATGACAGCTTCGGCAAGGGCACCTTGATCCGCTATCGATACGACGCTTTCGGCAACCGCGTCCAGACACTCTTTCCTGGTGGGCGCATCCAGCGCCTGCGCTACGACGCGCTGCACCAGTTGCGCGAGGTCTGGCAGCGCGAGGGCCCCGGTGGGGCGTGGCGACGGGTGGCCCGCTACCGGTACGACGCGTTCGGGCGCCGCCTGGGCAAGACCGTGTACGGCCCGGCGGACCAGGACGACCTGGCCACCTACACCGGCTGGGACGGCGACCGCCTCGTGCATACCGAAGGCCCGCAAGGGCTGCAGCACACGCTGTACGAGCCGGGATCCTTCGTGCCGCTGGTGCGGCTGGAGCGGGACCGGGCCATCCCCACGCCCGTGCAGGCCATGTTCGCGTTGGAAAACCACGGTGGCGAATCCCATGCGGCGGCCTTGTTCGCGGGATTGCCGCGCACGCAGCGTGAATGGCTGGAGCAGGTGCTGGACGACGCCCTGGGGCCGCGCGGCGACGCGATGCGGGCACGCCTGCAATCAGGCTTGCCCGAAGAAACCGGCGCACTGCTCTCCGCGGGTCTCCGAGGCGTGCACCAGCAACGGCAGGCCGCCATCCAGGCCCATGCAACGCGCATCCGCCATGTCCTGTGCGATCACCTGGGCACGCCCATCGCGCTGGTGGACGCCAACGGCCCGCAGGCGGGCCTGGTCACCTGGGCTGCCAGTTACCACGCCTGGGGTACCGTGCGCGAGGAATACGATCCGCACGGTATCGGCCAGGACATCCGTTTCCAGGGCCAGCAGTTCGATGCCGAGACAGGGTTGCACTACAACCGGTTCCGGTACTACGACCCGATGCTGGGGCAGTATGTGACGCAGGACCCGATGGGGTTGGCTGGAGGTATGAACAAGCTGATTTATCCAACGAACCCGACTTCAAGCAAGGATCCCCTTGGACTGAAGGAGGAGGGGGGATGGCTATCGAAAATATTTGGTTGGGGTGAGAAGGCAAGCTCGGTGAAAGATGCTGTTGAAGCAGGGGTGCTCGTATCAGAGAATAAAAAGCTGCAAAAAGAATTGGATAAACTTGACGAAGAGCTGCTGTCATGCCTGTCTCAGTCGCCTACCTGTCAATCGGCAAAAATCGAACAGATTGAAAAAAGAATGAATGAAATAAGAAAGAAAATCCTTTCAAACACCGGGGAGGTAACGAAGATTATGATGGAGACCCCCGGTACTTCCGCAGGAGGACCTATTCATATCCCGGGGATGAGGCCATGAAGAAAATAAGATTGAGGCTCATCTTTCTGGTTTTGTTTTTATTGATTTCTGGTGGAGCTATTTTTTATTATTTCAATGGCCAGAAAGATATTGCCAGGTTGGTGCCAAAGGATAGGTGCGTCAAGTCTGAATATAACGATGAATCAAAAGTCCATAAAATATCAATCAACTGTAGAGACTATAGCGGTGAAGTGTACACAATCATTGCGAGAAAGTGGGATGACAAGAGCAAGATAGAGAATATTGCATCAAACCTCAAAGGTGGTGAGGTAGTGAAAGGTTTCATTTGCTCTGAATTTAAGCCTTCGGGCAAAGACCGATTTTCGGACGAAGTTCGGCATCTCCATGCTTGTTTGTCTAAAGAAGATGGAATAACAATTACTTCCAACAGTAGAGCTGCGGTAGTTTTTTATATAAACCATTTTGAGAGATAAAATTTCTATCGGAGTCCAGCCATTCCTCGGCTCTGCCTGCACGAGTGTTCCAGCGACGAGGTTCATACGCAACGGCCTGCCTCGGCCTTCCCAATCAAGTGGCCCATGCAGGCACCGCACTGCCTCAGCTACGCCCTAAGCCTCCCCTAACCTTCCTCTAAGCCCGATCTAAGCCTCGCTCCGCACACTCCCGTCCATGCCACAACCCACCTGAAAGGTTTGCCATGAACACGATCCTCTCCACTCCCCGCCGCCTGACCCTCGCCTTGGTGGTCGCCGGGGCCATGGGGGCGACGGGCGCGGGGCTCGTCACCAACCTGCATTCCAGCCATGCCGCGGTGCCTCCCGCGGCCACGGGGCCGGTGGCCGCGGCGCCAGCGGCGTATTCCGGCGTGTCCGCCCCGGATTTCGCGCAGATCACGGCGCTCAACGGCCCGGCGGTGGTGAACATCAGCGTGACGGGCACGACCAAGACCTCGTACAACGGCGGGGATGACGGCGACGACGAGACGCCCTCCGCCCAGCACCAGCAGCCCCGCGGCGGGCAGGGCATGGATCCGGACGATCCGTTCTTCGAGTTCTTCCGCCGCTTCGGCATGCCGGGCATGCCCGGCGCCGGGGGCGGGCGCATGCCGCAGCGCGAGGTGCCGATGCGCGGCGAAGGCTCGGGCTTCATCGTGAGCCCGGACGGGGTCATCCTGACCAATGCCCACGTGGTGAAGGGCGCCAATACGGTGACGGTGAAGCTCACCGACCGGCGCGAGTTCCGCGCCAAGGTGCTGGGCTCCGATCCCAAGACCGACATCGCCGTCCTCAAGATCGACGCGAAGGACCTGCCCGTGGTGCACCTGGGCGATACGAAAAAGCTCGCGGTGGGTGAATGGGTGCTGGCCATCGGTTCGCCGTTCGGCTTCGAGAACAGCGTGACGGCGGGCGTGGTGAGCGCCAAGGGCCGGGCGCTGCCGGACGACAGCTTCGTGCCCTTCATCCAGACGGACGTGGCGGTGAACCCCGGCAATTCCGGCGGCCCGCTGTTCAACTCGCGCGGCGAGGTGGTGGGCATCAACTCGCAGATCTACAGCCGCTCGGGCGGCTACCAGGGCGTGTCGTTCGCGATCCCGATCGAGGTGGCGGAGCGGGTGAAGGAGCAGATCCTGGCCACGGGCAAGGCCAGCCATGCGCGCCTGGGCGTTTCGGTACAGGAGGTGAACCAGGCGTTCGCCGATTCCTTCCAGCTCGACAAGCCCGAAGGTGCGCTGGTGGCGGGCGTGGAGCCGGGCGGCCCCGCGGACAAGGCCGGCCTGAAGTCGGGCGACGTGATCCTGCGCATCAACGGCCAGCCCATCGTGGCGTCCGGCGACCTGCCAGCCTTCGTGGGCCAGTCCGCGCCGGGTTCCACCGCGCGCATGGAGGTGTGGCGCCACGGCAAGCAGGAAGAGATCACCGCCACCCTGGGCGATGCGAGCGACAAGCCGGCCAAGCTGGCCAGCGCCGACAAGGCCGTGGGCAAGGGCCAGCTGGGCCTGTCGCTGCGGCCGCTGCAGCCGCAGGAGCGCCGCGAGGCCGGCGTGAGCGGCGGCCTGGTGGTGGAAGAAGCGCGCGGCCCGGCCGCCCTGGCGGGCGTGGCCCCCGGCGACGTGCTGCTGTCCATCAACGGCACGCCGGCGCAGAGCATCGAGCAGGTGCGCGCCGCGATGGCCAAGGCGGGCAAGTCGGTGGCGCTGCTGATCCAGCGCGACGGCGACAAGATCTTCGTGCCCGTGCCCCTGGGCTGACCCTTCCCGGGCGGACGCCGGTCATTGCCGGCGGAGCCCGGGGCCTCGGCCCGCATTGGGCGGGCCCATGTCCCTGCGGCCCGGCCGGTTCCTACGCGGCGCAGCGGGGCCTGCCGCTATCCTTGGAGGATGGCGCCGGGCCCCTGCCTGCTTCCGGCCGGCGCGAGAACGAACCTACCTTCCGAGGACACCTGCCATGCGCCTTCTGCTGGTGGAAGACGACACGATGATCGGCGAAGCCGTGTATGACCTGCTGCGCGCGGAGCAGCACGCGGTGGACTGGGTGCGCGATGGCGAGATGGCCGATACGGCACTGCGCACGCAGACCTACGACGTGGTGCTGCTGGACCTGGGCCTGCCGCGCCGCGACGGCCTGGAGGTGCTGCGCGACCTGCGCGCGCGCAAGGACCGCACGCCGGTGCTGGTGGCCACGGCGCGCGACGCGGTGGCCCAGCGCGTGCAGGGCCTGGACGCGGGCGCCGACGACTACGTGCTCAAGCCCTATGAGCTCGACGAACTGCTGGCACGCATCCGGGCGCTGGCGCGGCGCGCGGCAGGGCGGGCCGAACCGGTCTATGAGCACAAGGGCGTGACCATCGATCCGGCCACGCGCGAGGTCACGGTGAACGGCGAGCCGGTGGTGCTGTCCGGGCGCGAATGGGCGGTGCTGGAGCCGCTCATCGCCCGCCCGGGGCGCGTGCTCTCGCGCACGCAGCTCGAGGAAAAGCTCTACAGCTGGAAGGACGAGATCAGCAGCAATGCGGTCGAGGTCTATATCCACGGGCTGCGCAAGAAGCTCGGCGCGGACCTGGTGCTGAACGTGCGGGGCGTGGGCTACATGGTGCCGAAGGTATGAGCGGAGCGGTGGACGGCGGCCCGGACGCGGGGCACGATGCGGCACCGGCCGGTGCCACCGTGCCGCACGCGCGCGGCCGCCGCCGGGACCGCTGGATGGACGCCCTGTCCGCGCGCGCGCCGCACTCGCTGCGGGCGCGGCTGCTGTGCTTCCTGTTCGTGGCGATCGTCTGCGCGGCGCTGCTGCAGTTCGCGCTCGCCTACCGCTCGGCGCTGGCCGAGGCGGACCAGATTTTCGACTACCACATGCAGCAGACGGCGATGGCGCTGCGCCCCGGCGTGCCCGCCATGCCGGAGGGCGCGCCGGAGCCGCCGGAGCAGGAGGAGGAGAGCACCGAGTTCGTGGTGCAGATCTGGTCGTCCGACGGGTTGCGGGTGTTCGAGTCGTCCGTGGGCGCGGCGCTGCCGCAGCGCGCGGTGCTGGGTTTCTCGAACGTGCGCGCGCACGGCACGATCTACCGCGTGTTCTCGGTGCAGACGCGCTCGCAGGTGATCCAGGTGGCGCAGGACATGGCCGCGCGCCGCGCGATGGCGCGCGACCTGGCGTGGCGCACGGCGGGGCCGATCGCGCTGCTGGCGCCGCTGCTGGCCCTGGCCGTGTGGTGGGCGGTGAGCGGTTCGCTCGCGCCGGTGGAGCGGGTGCGGCGCCAGCTGGCGAAGCGGCAGGCGGACGATCTGTCGCCCGTGCATGCGGGCGCGCTGCCGGACGAGGTGCGGCCGATGGTGGACGAGCTGAACCTGCTGTTCGAGCGCGTGCGCCGCGCATTCGAGGCGCAGCAGCATTTCGTGGCGGATGCGGCGCACGAGCTGCGCTCGCCGCTGGCGGCGCTCAAGCTGCAGCTGCAGGGCCTGCAGCGCGCGGGCAGCGAAGAGGCGCGCGCGGTGGCGGCGGGGCGGCTCGCGGCCGGCATCGACCGTGCCACGCGCCTCGTGGAGCAACTGCTGGCCCTGGCGCGGCAGGAAGCCAGCGCCGCCGCCGGCACGCCGCCCGAGCCGGTGCCGCTGGCGGGCCTCGCCCGGCAGGCCGTGGCCGATGCCACGCCGGCCGCGCAGAACAAGGACATCGACCTGGGCCTGGTGACCGGCGATGCGGTGGCGGTGCTGGGATATGCGGATGCGCTGCGCATCCTGCTGCGCAATCTCGTGGACAACGCCGTGAAGTACACGCCCGCCGGTGGCGTGGTGGACGTGCACGTGCGCGAGCTGCCCGGTGGTCCGGGGCCTGCCGGCGTGGAGCTAATGGTGGAGGACAGCGGCCCCGGGATCGCCGAGGACGACCGCGAGCGCGTGCTGAGGCGCTTCTACCGCGCGCCCGCGGCGGCCGGCAGCGCGCCGGTGGGCGGCAGCGGGCTGGGCCTGGCGATCGTCGAGTCGATCGCGCGGCTGCATGGCACCGCGGTGGCGCTGGATGCGTCGCCGCGCCTGGGCGGGCTGCGCGTGGCGGTGCGCTTCGCGGCGGCGGCCAGGCCAGGGGGCGGCGCTTGACGCGCTTCGCGCTGCTCTCGGGCCTGGGCCACGCGGTTTTCGTGGCCGTGGGCCTGCTGATCTACGTGATGGCCACGCGCATCGGCCGCCAGCGCCGCCACCCCTCGGCGGCCATGGGCTGGGTGCTGGCGATCGTGGCCTTCCCGTATGCGGCGGTGCCGCTGTTCCTGATGTTCGGATCGCGCAAGTTCGTGCGTCCGCAGCGGCGCGCCGCCCCCATGCTGGCGGCAGGATCGGCATCGCTGGTCGCCGGCCCGCCGCCGGCAGCTTCACCGGCACCGTCGCCCCCGCCCGGGCCTGCCTGGGCCACGCAGTTGCTGGCGGGGCTGGAGCTGGCGCCATCGGTGCGCAATGCGCGCATCGCCTTCCACGGGCAGGGCGCGCAGGCGCTGGAGGCGCTGCTGGCCACGGTGAATTCGGCGCAGCACAGCCTGGACGTCTGCACCTTCGTCTTCGGCGACGACGAAGTGGGCCGGCGCGTGGCCGCGGCGCTGCAGGAGGCCGCCGGCCGGGGCGTGGCGGTACGGCTGCTGCTGGACGCGGTGGGCAGCCTGGGCATGCCGGCGGAGCTGTCTCGCACCCTGAAGCAGGGTGGCGTGCAGGTGCGCCGCTTCATGCCGCTGCTGCACAACCCGATGCGCGGCCACACGAACCTGCGCAACCACCGCAAGCTGGTGGTGGCCGATGGCGAGCGGCTCTGGAGCGGCGGCCGCAACCTGGCCTGCGAGTACTTCCTGGACCGGCCGCAGCTGCCCGCCTGGATCGACCTGAGCTACGAGATCGATGGCCCGATCGCGCTGCAGGCGGCCGCCCAGTTCGCGGCCGACTGGCAGGCGGCGAGCGGGCGCATGGCCCGGGCGGTGCTGCCGCGGCCGCTGCCCCCCGGCCCGCCGGAGGGCGTGCCCGCACAGTGGGTGCCCAGCGGCCCCGACCATGCGGACGACACGGTGCATGCGCTGCTGGTGGCCGGCGCCTACCACGCGCAGGAGCGCATCGTGGCGGTGACGCCGTATTTCGTGCCGGACGATGCGCTGCTCGATGCCTGGTGCCTGGCCTGCCGCCGCGGCGTGCAGGTGCGCCTGCTGGTGCCCGAGCGCTCCAACCACCGGCTGGCCGACTGGGCACGCGCCCGCGCCCTGCGCGAGCTGGCCCAGGCCGGCGCGGAGGTCTGGCTCGCGCCGGGGATGGTGCATGCCAAGGCCGTGGTGATCGACAACGACCTCGCGCTGTCGGGATCGCTCAACCTCGACGCGCGCAGCCTGTTCCTCAACTACGAGGTGATGACGGCCTTCTACGGCCCGGATGAAGTGCGGTGGCTGGCGGGCTGGTGCGAAGAGCAGTTCGCCCGCGCCCGGCGCCTGCACGCCCGCCCGCCGTCGTGGCCGCGGGACATTGCGGAAGGCGTGGTGCGGGCGGTCGGGTTCCAGCTGTAGCCTGGATTCAGCCTGTGAAGCGCGCCAGCGCGGCCTCGTAGTGGTGCCGGTTGCTGTGGTAACCCGTGCCCGGCGGCCCGTGCGGCTTCGGAGGCGTACCGCCCAACCCGTCACGGTCGGTCAGCCCCAACCTCAACCGGACCAGGCCCTCGGATGACCGGCCGATGGCGTGCTGGCGGTCCATGAGGCATTTGCGGGGATTGGCCGCGTAGTCCAGGGTCAGCGCGATGCCGCGTGGCTGGGTGAAATCGTAGCCATGGGGGCTCTGTGCCAACGCGTGCGCCTTCTGCTTCGGGTTGAGCAGCATCGGGTCGAGCAGCACCACTGCCGGGGGTGGGGACCACGGCAGGTGGCCTTGCAGCACCGCTGCGAACATCTGCGCACTGCCCCCGCCCATGGACAAGCCGCAGATGTGCGACACCTGAACCGTCGGATCGGCCTGCAGTGCCTTGGCGACAAGTTGTGCCGCCTCGCAGGCCATGCGGTAGACCCGTCCCACCCCCCCCTTCAGGGTGGTGCCGTTCTGCTGCTTGCTGCCATCCGGCATGCCGTCGAAATAGATGCTGACACGATAGGATGGCCCGCCCGGTACGGCCGGCGTGACAGGCGTCTGTCGGATCGTCATGTGGGTCTTGGCCGCGAGATGCGAGAGCCTGTGCCGGTCGCTGGAGTCGAGGTTGCGCCGCAACGGCGTGTCGCGGTCCATGTTGAGGATATGCACATCGTCATAGACCGAGAACACGCCCATGTCCAGTGCTGCCAGGCTTTGGCGAATGCCTTCGGCAAGCGCTGGAGCCGGTAGATAGCCGGTGCTGCCCGGCAGGCCGAGGGCGGTTCCCAGGCTTTGCAGCACTGGTTCTGGCAGGGAGTCCACGCTGGCGTGGGAGTAGTCCCTGAGATCGATGCGGGTCGTGGTGGCCTGCCCCTCCCATGCCGGCGTGGTGCTGCCGTACCAGGGCTCCCAGGCCTGCGACGCCTGTGCCCATTCGGGTTCCTCCAGGCCCAGGGCCGCCGCGGAATCCGCATCGAACAGGTTCTGCCATGCCTCTTCGTCGGGAGGATTGATCCGGTGGTCGATGTAGGGGCCGCCACGACCGATGCTCGACCCTTCGGGTGACGTCGCGTACTGGGTTGCACGGGTGGCCAACCGCTCGACGCGCTCGTCGCGGACAAAGGGTTGCCTGCGGTCCAGCCGGGGCCCGGAACTGTACTCAGGCGTTGCATGGGACGCCGCGCCCTGCCGGGCCGACAGGTGGTCCGACGCCGGGGAGCGGGGTGCATGCCGGGAACCGCGTTCGGCGGCTTGCGAAGAGCTTTCGCCGTGGGAAGGGTTGCGATGGTTCTTTTTGCGGGAAAACGGATTCAGGTTGATGGGTGCCATATCGATGATCAGGTAGATCAAAGCACCAGGGTAGGGTGATCCAGCCTGTCGCGGGCTCCAGGTGCGAACCCCTGCGCCCGGTGGCGAAGCCGTGGCGGTGGTGCAGATCGTGGCTTGACTTGTGTGCGCAATGCGTTTCAAATTGCAGTCATCGACAACGCATTGCGTATATATGCCCCAGCAACAACAGGAATTTCTGCGCGACGCGATGCGCCGCCTCAACCTCACGCGCAATGCGTTCGCCGAGCGCCTGGGCGTGCGGCGCCGGGCGCTCGATACCTGGCTGCTGCCGGAGGATTCGGCGGAATCCCGCGCCATGCCGGACATGGTCGAGAAATTCGTGGCCGAGATCCTGCGGCACGAGGCACTGGCGGCCGAGCTGCCGGGGCAGCCGGACCACCGGCCTCTCGCCGACCGCATTGCCGTGGAAGGGCAGCGCCACCTGCTGTCCGTGTCGCAGTTCGACCGAGGCAGCCTGGAAGACCTGTTCCACGTCGCCGACGTGATGCAGCCCATCGCGCGCCGGCAGAAGGTGTCCCGGGTGCTCGAGGGCGCGGTGCTCGGCAGCCTGTTCTTCGAGGCCAGCACGCGCACCCGGGTGAGCTTCGGCGCGGCGTTCTGCCGGCTGGGCGGCAGCGTGTGCGACACCACCGGCTTCACCTTCTCGTCCATGGCCAAGGGCGAATCCATCTACGACACGAGCCGCGTGATGAGCGGCTACGTGGACGCGCTGGTGGTGCGCCATCCCGAGCAGGGATCGGTGGCCGAGTTCGCGCGCGCCACCAACATCCCCGTCATCAACGCGGGCGACGGCCCCGGAGAGCATCCCAGCCAGGCCGTGCTGGACGTGTACACCATCCAGCGCGAGTTCTCGCGCCAGGGCCGGCTGCTGGACGGCGCCCATGTCGCGATCGTGGGCGACCTGAAGTACGGGCGCACCGTGCATTCGCTCATCCGCCTGCTCTCGCTGTACCGCGGGCTGCGGTTCACGCTGGTGGCGCCCCCGTCGCTGGAAATGCCGCACCACCTCGTCGAGCTGGCGGCGCAGCGCGGCCATGCGGTGGAGACCGTGGACTCGCTGGAGGCCGGCCTGCGCGGTGCCGACGTGGTCTATGCCACCCGGGTGCAGAAGGAGCGCTTCGAGGGCGAGGCCATGGAGGGCTACACGCCCGAATTCCAGGTACGCAAGGGCCTGGTGGATGCGGTGTGCCGGCCGGACACCATCCTCATGCACCCCTTGCCGCGCGATGGCCGGCCGGGCGCGAACGACCTGAGCACCGACCTGAACCACGATCCGCGCCTGGCCATCTTCCGCCAGACCGACAACGGCATCGCGGTGCGCATGGCCCTGTTCGCCGTGCTGATGGGCGTGGAGACGCAGGTCGCGGGGTCCCTGCGCGACGCGACCTGGAAGTCGCCCCGCTACGTGGGACCGGACGACGCGACCTTCGACGGCCTGGAGTGACGTCCGCCGGGCGCGGCCCGTCCCGCTACAGCGCCAGGAAGGCCGCCGCGGCCACGGCCGTGGGCACCAGGGCGCCCAGAAGCAGGCCCCCGGCGCCGACGGTGCCGTCCGCGAAGCCCGGCTTGAGCAGGGCCACTCCGGCCGGGTTGGGCGCATTGGCGATCACCGTGAGGCCGCCGCCGGCCACCGCGCCGGCCACCAGCATGTACTGGCTCTGCGGAGAGATCCCCGCGATGAGCGAGCCCAGGTAGGTGAGCGCCGCGTTGTCGGTCACCGCCGTCAGGCCCAGGGCCCCGAAAAACAGCGCGAGCGGCTCCAGGCTGGAGACGATGGGCTGCAGCCACCAGCGCTGCAGGCCGCCCAGCACCACCAGGCCTGCGAGGAAGAAACCGACGAGCAGTGCTTCCTTGAGGATCAGCGGGCTCTGGTGCCGCGCATAGGCCTGCGTGAAGCCCAGGAACAGCAGGAACAGCCCGAGGAAGACGACAGGGTGGTGCGCGAACACCACCACGCCCGCCAGCAGCGCGATGTGCACTGCCGACACCACGGCCGGAACCGGGGCGCCGGCAACGGCATCGGGAAGCACGCCCCGCGCGGCATGGCGCAGCAGGTGCGGGCGCAGCACCAGCGCGGCGAGCGTGGCGTTGGCGAACACGGCCAGCGCGGCCTTCCAGCCGAAGTGCGTGAACATGAAGGCGCTGTCCCACTGCCAGGTCGCGGCCACCATCAGCACCGGCGGGGCTGCGTAGGCGGTGAGGGTGCCGCCGATGGAGACATTGACCAGCAGCACGCCGAGCGCAAGGTACTTGGCGCGCTCGGGAATGCCGGCGTGGAAGGCCACGGGCGCGAGCAGCAGGGCGGCCAGCGTCATCGCCGCCGGCTCGGTGATGAGCGAGCCCAGCAGCGGCACGACCGACAGGCCCAGCCAGGCCAGGGCCACGGTGCGCGCCATGGGCATGCGCCGCGCGAGGGCCTCCACCGTGCGCGTCACCGCCTCCAGGATGGGGCGGGATGCCGCCACCACCATCACCACGAAGACGAACAGCGGCTCGGTGTAGTTGCGGGATTCGGCATAGGCCAGCGCCTCGGCGCCGCCCTGCAGCAGGGCGAGCAGGGCGATGAGGACGATCGCCCAGAAGCCGAAGACCACTTCCACCTCGCCGAGCAGGTGGAACAGCCCCGCATGGCGCGGGAAGCGCCGCGAGAGCCGTTCGAACTGGCTGGCGGCGAAGGTGTGGAGCAGCGCGACGGCGAAGACCGCGGCGGAAATGCCCTGGGCGAGGGGATGGGTGTCCATGGAAGGGATCGGCAGGTCGTGGTCATGCACGCGCGGCGGCCCGACCAGCGCGACGACCTGCCATCTTCACCGGCGCCGCGGGGGCGCGGCACCGGGAAGGGCACCCATTGGAGTGCGAGTGTAGCGCGTCAGGCGCGCAGGGCCGCGCGCAGGCGCTCGCCCGCATAGGCCTGGGCCTGGCGGGCTTTTTCGAGGACTGCGGCGGCGCCGAAGAACTCGTGGGCCACGCCTTCGTAGTCGCGCCGCTCCACCGGCACGCCGGCCTCCTGCAGTGCCTTCTCGAGCTTGGCGCCGTCGCTGCGCAGCGGGTCGATGCGGGCATTGATGATGGTCACCGGCGGCAGGCCTTCCAGGCGGGCATCGACGAGGGACAGGCGCGGGTCGGCCAGGTCCTTTTCGGAGCGCACCAGATGGTCCACGAACCATTTCACCATCGCGCGGTTGAGCGGCTTGGCGATGGCGTTCTCGAGGTAGGACTCGGTGTTCAGACTGGTCTGCGCCACGGGATAGACGCTCAGCACGTGGCGTGGCGCACGCAGGCCCGCATCGCGCACCGCGATGGCGGTGGCCACGGCCAGGTTGCCGCCGGCGCTCTCGCCGGCCAGCGCGATCCGGTCGGGATCGCCGCCGAGGATGCCGGCGTTCTCGGTGACCCAGCGATAGGCCGCGAAGGCGTCGTCCCAGGCCGCGGGAAAACGGTTTTCCGGGGCCTGGCGGTAGTCCACCGACACCACGATGGCATGCGCTTCGCGGGCCAGGCCGCGCGCACCGCCGTCATAGACCTCCTTGCTGGCGATCACCCAGCCGCCGCCGTGGAAGTACAGCACCACCGGCAGCGGGCCCGGCGCGGTCTCGGGCGTGTAGACCGTGGCACGCAGCGGTCCGGTGGCGCCGTCCACGGTGGTTTCGGTGGCCCGCACGCCGGGCACCAGGCGCTCGGGATCGGTGGAGCGGCCCTGCTCGCGCAGCAGGTGCTGCACGGCATCCGCCACGGTGGGCTGGCGGCGGGCTTCCGCCACGTCGAGCTTTTCGATGGCCTTGGGGCCCAGCGCTTCATGGGCGCGGGCCAGTGCCAATTGGTCGTCGTCGGCGCGCACGGCGGCGACGGCGTTGGAGATGGCATTGAGAAGGGGGTTGGGCTGGCCGTGTTCGTCGTCGCTCATGGGGACTCCTGCGCGTGAAGAGGAAAAGAGGAATGGGGGGAACGGAAGGGAGAAGGGGGCTGTTGCGCCGGAGGCAACCCGACCGTCACCACTGTAGGCAGCGGGGCCGTGGCAGGCTGTGGGACGGGGGCCCGCCCCGGCGTGGGTGCAGGGGCCCGTTCCGCGGCGCCGCACAGGCGCGGCAGGCACCGCCAGCGGCTCGGGGTGCCCGCTGACACGGCCGGGCCGCGGTGTCCGCGATGCTGCGGTCCACGTGCCACAACATCACCAGGAGAACGCACCATGACCCTGCACAAGACCCTTGCCGCCCTCGCCGCTGCCGCCGCCCTGCTGGGCGGCCATGTCGTCCACGCCCAGGTGGGCAAGGCGGCCTCCGAAGCGGCAGACGCCACGGAGCACAAGATCGACCAGAAGCGCGCCGAGAACGACGCCAAGCACAGCGGCCCCGTGGGCAAGGCCGTCAACAACGTGAAGGCCGATTACCACAAGAACCGCGCGCACCACTCCAAGGAAAAGGCGAAGGAATCGCTGAAGAAGTCCACCGACTGACGCTTCTCCTCCCCATCACCTGCAAGGCCCGCCTCGAGCGGGCCTTGCCTTTGGGGCCGCAGGCACGAGAATGCCCGCCATGCGGTTCCGGCGTTTTCCCCTGCTGTCCGGTGGCGTGGCCGTGCTTTTCGCCCTCTGCTGCGCGTTCCTCTCCTATGAGGAAGGCAGCGGCTGGCTGCTGTTGCTGGCGGCGATTCCGCTGCTGGCCTGGCGGTCGGGCACCAGCGATGTGCCGGACGGTGGCAGTTCGGATGGTGGCGGCCCCGATGGCTGCGGTAGCGGCGAAAGCGGCGACGCAGGAGGGTGCGGGGATGGGGGCGGCGGAGACTGAGCCGGCGCCAGAGACTGGTCCCCTCAGCAGGAATCGAACCTGCATCTAGCGCTTAGGAGGCACTCGTTCTATCCATTGAACTATGAGGAGAGGACGGCGGATTGTAAGGCCCGCCGCGGAGTTGCCCGGGCGGGCGGCCGAACGCGGCGCGGTCCGCCCGCAGGGCGTCTTGGAGGCTGTTTGAATATACAGTATGCTCGGGCCATGTCTTTCGAACAGATTGCCATCGCGTTTTTCGGCGCATTCGCCGCGTGGCTGTCGCAGGCGCGGTCGGCGCGCTGGCGGCGGTGGGCGTGCGTGGTCGGGCTGCTGGGGCAGCCTTTCTGGTTCTGGGCCGGCTGGCGGTCGGGGCACTGGGGCGTGGTCGCGGCCTCGGCGCTCTATGCGCTGGCCTGGCTGCAGGGCGCCTGGGTGTACTGGCTCGCGCCCCGCAGGCCGGGCGATGCGCCGGCGGGCCTGGGCACCATCCAGCTGGCGCCCGGCGGCCGGGGCTGATCGCCGGCGGGCGCCAGGGCGATCGTCGTTCTCCGATCCGATCCGGCCCGGCTCTACAATGGTTTCCCCATGCCTCCACTTCTCGACCTGACGTCCCCGCAACTGCTGGCGATCCTGCGCGGGCGGGGGCTGGGCGCCGGCATGGAGGCGCTCAATGCCAATGTCGCGCACCGCTACACCGGCATCTTCCGGGTCGATGGGCCCCGTCTCTTCAATGTCCACGTGTACGACAAGCTCGGCCAGGCGCGCCCGGAGGCCCTGGCGGTGGTGGAGCTGGCCGACAGCTTCTGCCAGTTCGTGCTGCGGGATGGCGAGTTGCTGACCGCGAACTCGCTGCACGAGGACAAGCTGGCCCACAGCCCCTTCCGCGGCGTGGTCGTCGCCTACCACGGCGTGCCGATTGGCGACAACGCGGGCGGGCTCTGGGGCACGCTGTGCCATTTCGACTACGAGGAGCGCGAGCTCACGCCCGCGCAGTACGAGCTGCTCAAGGCGGCGGGCCACATGCTCTATCCCTTCGTGCGCCACCTGCACGGCGGGCGCGTGCCCGAGGCGGCGCCGGGCGCGCAGGCCCCTTCCACATCGCCTCTCCCTCTCCCTTCCGTTTCCTGAAGACCTGCGGTTCCGCACGGGCCGGGCGGCAGCGCGCGGCCCGCGCGCGCCGCGTCAGTCGTACCGCAGCGTGTAGATCAGGTCCACCGCGCTCTGCACGCCCGTCTGGCCGCGCAGCGTGAGCCGCTGCGTCAGGTCGTAGAAGATGTAGAGCGTGCCCAGGGCGCCCGACAGGCTGCGCTCGTAGGTGACGTACAGGTCCTTGGACAGCCGCTTGCCGAAGGTGAGAGCGGCGCCCGAGGCGTCTTCGCCGCTGGCTCCGGAGTTCGGGCCGCGGAAGCCGATCTCGTCCAGCCCCAGGCGGCTCGCGAAATTGCCTGCGCCCGCATTGCCACCGCCGCCGCCCAGCAGGGCCAGCGCGGCCTGCTGCAGCAGCGCGGCCTCGGCGCCGCCCGCGGCGGTGCTGCGGCCCAGGACCACCCAGGAGAGTTTCTCGGCGTCGGGCAGGTCGGGGTCGGAGTAGAGCGCCACGCGCGGCGCCTTGGCCGTGCCCGTGACCTGCACGCCCGCGCGCACGCTGATGTTGGGCCGGATGGCCAGCACGTCCAGCGCGGGGTTGTCGTAAGGGCCGTTGAAGCGCGCGAGGCCGGTCTCGATGTTGAGTGCCTGGCCCCAGGCACGGTAGCGGCCCTCGACGGTGCGGACCTCGCCGGTGATGCGCGGCGGGCCGCCGGCCGCGGTGGCACCGCGGATCTCCAGCTCGCCGGCCAGGCGCGTGGTCACGCCGTGGCCCTGCAGCGCGAAGTCGTCGCCGAGGTCGAAGGTGAGGGCGATGTCGGGCGGGCGCGCGGCCTCCACGCGGCCGGCCTGCGCGCCTTCGCGCTGGGCGGCCTCGGCACGGGCGCGGTCGGTGGCGGCGGAGCGCACGACCACGTCGCTGCCCAGGCTGGGCGCGCCGGCTTCCGCCAGGATGATGGTGGCCCGGTCGGCGGTGAGCTTGCCGCGCAGCGACAGCTGGCCCTGGCGCAGTTGCGCGCGCACCTGGCCCGAGACGCTCACCTGGCGGTCGGCGCGCACCAGCACCTGCAGGGCGCGCGCATCCGCGGTGAAGTCCATGGCGATGCCCGAGCTGCCTGCCGCGGCCTGCTGTCCCATGCCGGCCCAGGACACGGTGCCGGTGCCCGAGAGGGTGCCGCCGTCCTTGGGCGCGGCGGTGCGGTTGCCGCTGAAGCCCGCGATGCGCGCGCTGCTGCCGGGGCCGCCGTTCACGCGGAACTCGGTGATCTCGAGCCGGTCGCCGCGCAGCGCCGCGCGCAGCCGGCCGTTCTGCAGGTCCACGCCGTCGAGCAGCGATCGCACGGCCAGCTGGTCGGCAGCGAGCGTGCCGCTCCAGCGTGGCGCCGTGCGGGTGCCTGACAGGACCACGTCGGCATCGAGCGTGCCCTGCACGCGCCAGCCCGGCGGGGCGAGCGTGGACCACACGCCCACGTCGGGCAGCCGCGCGCGCGCGGTGGCGGAGAGGGGCGCGTCGGCGGGCCATTCCCACCCTTCGCCCACGCGCGCCAGGCGCGTGGAGGCCTCGGCCTGCACCTGGCCGGCGCGCTCGCTGTCCCATTGCAGGCGCGCGCGCACCGTGTCGCCCTCCGCCTGCACGCGCACTTCGGCGGCGCGCACGCCGGCGGGGGTGCCGGCGCCGCGCGGCGTGTCGGTCGCGGAGGCGTTGGCTGCGGCAGCCGTTCCGCGGACCATGCCGGCGGCCGGTCCCGTGCCGGTGCCCGTGCTCGGCCCGCTGCTGCGCACGACGGTGGCCGCGGGCGCATTGCCGGTCAGCAGGCGCAGGTCGCCGGAAGTGCGGCGCAGGCTGGCGGATGCGCGCAGGGTGTCGCCCGCGTCCACGTCCCAGTCGCCGTCGAAGACCAGGTTGCCCTGCACGCCCAGGCGGTCCAGGGCGTCGCTGCCCTGTGCCAGCGCTTCGGCCCAGGCCATGGGCAGGCCCTGCAGCTGGCCGCGCGTGCGCAACTGCAGGCTGCCCGCCGCGGTGCGCGCGAAGTGCACGGGCTCCCAGCGCAGGGTGACATCGCTCGGGGCAGGCGCGGATACGCGCGCCTGCCCGCCGGAGGTTTCCACCTGCAGCGTGGGCGCGGTGCGTGCCGACACGGTGAGCGGCTGCGCGAACTGCACCGTCCAGGGGCCCGGGCGCTGTCCGTCACGGGCCTGCAGGCGCAGTTCATCGATCTGTGCGCGCCACTGGCCCGGGCCGGCGGAGCCGCCGGAGCCGCGCAGGCGCAGGTCCAGCCGGCGCTCGTCGAGCCGTGCCTCGCCGTCCAGGGAAAGCGTGGCGCGCGGCACGGAGCCGGCCACGTCGGCCCGCACGGCCGTGAGCCGGACGGTCGCGGGGCCCGCGCCGGTGCCGGGCCGCGGCGGCAGGGCCACCTCCCAGCGCGGGGCGGCGAGGCGGGCCTGCAGCTCGAAGGGGCCGGAGGCGGTGGCGGCGCCGGCCCGAGGCTTCGCCACGAGTCCAGCGGCCTGCAACTGGCCCAGCAGGGACTCCCAGCCGCCATTCCAGCGGGCATCGAGGCGCGCCTCGCCCTGCAGCGCGGCGCCGCCGAGGGCGGTGCCCAGCCCGGGGACGGATTCGATCCAGCGCTGCACGCGCTGTGCGTCCGCCACACGCAGGTCCAGCGTGCCCGCGCCTGCGCGCGGCGCGATGCGGCCATCCACCTGTGCGGTGGCGCCGGGCAGCGTGGCCTGCAATTGGCCCTGGGCGGAGCGGGCGGCGGTGTCGATGCGCAGCTGGCGCGCACTGGCTTGCACCTGCAGCGCGTCCATCTGCAATTGCGCCAGGGCGAGCAGGGTGCCCTGCCAGGTGCCTTCGGTGGCGAGACGGTCGATGCGCAGTGGCGGGGCCGCCTGGGCGGTGGACGTGCCGCCCTTGCGTGGCGCGCGGGCGGCGCCCGCGGAGCGGATGTCGGCCGAGAAGCGCACCAGCGGGGCGGGGGCGGCATCGTTGTCGGCGGCGGGCGCGCCGTCGCTGCGTGCGCGCGCCCGGCCGGAGAGCGGCGCGGCGTCCAGGGTGCTGAGCACGGCGTCGGGCCGCACGCCGCGCAGTTCCAGGTCGCCCTGCAGGGCGCGCGTGGCGGGCGTGAAGGCGCCTTCCAGCGCGATCGTGCCGCTGCCCACGCGGGCGGTGGCCTGGGGCACGGTCCAGCGTGCGCCATCGAAATCGGCGCGCGCGTCGATGGATTCGACCGGCAGCCGGCCCTTGTCCCAGGGGCCGGGGAGGGCATTCTCCAGCTGGGCGGACAGCGCCCAGCCGGTGGCGGGCGGCGTGCCCGCGGACGGGGAGGGCGCGGAGGCGGCCGATGCCGGTGCCGACGCCTGGGCAGGTGCTGGCTGCGGCACGGCCTGCGGAGCCCCGGTGCCTGGCGCGGTGGCCGGCGCGGTGGCCGGCGCGGGGGCGGCTTCGACGCGGCCGCTCAGCCGTGTGACAGGGGCCTGGGGCCAGATCGCGGCCACGTCCAGGGCCTGCACCTGCGCCTGCGCCTGCAGCAGGGGCTGCGGTGCCCAGGGGGCGATGCGGGCCTGGACCTGGGCCTGCATCGCCTCCGTGCCGGAAGGCGCCGTGCCGGCGGGGGAAGACGCTGCGACCGACGCGGACGGCGTGGCGGGGGCCGGGCGGGGCGCGGAGCCGGCGCGGCGCGGTGCGGACGCCGTGGGGCGCTGCGGCGCAGCGGCCTGTGCGGCCACGGCCTGCAGGCGGCCGGACACGTCCAGGCGCGCAGCGGCGGTGGCGAGGGTGCCGCGCACCTCGGCGCGGGCGGTGGCCTCCAGGTCCGCGCCGCCGCCGGGGGCGGGCGTGCGGACCACGCCGTCGGCCGTGAGCTCCAGGGCCATGGGGGCCAGGGCCTGCAACGTGGCGCTGCCGCTGTAGCGGCCCTGGGCCAGTTCCAGGTTGTCGAGCGTGGCGCTGTGCTGGTCGCCGTCGAAGCGGTAGCGGCCGGCGAGGTTGCGCACGGTGATGGGGCTGGCGGCGGCCCAGGTGATTTCGTCCACGCGCAGGGGAATGTCGATGCGCAGCGGCAGCACCAGCTGTTCCAGGGGCTGCACCGGCTTCTCGGGCTCGGGTTCCGCGGGCGTGCGCGGCGTGGCGACGATGCGCGCGGCATGCACTTCGCCCAGGGACAGTTCACGCTGCAGCAGCGGCGGAAGGCTCCAGCCGATGCGCGCGTCCTGCACTTCCACGGTGAGGGTGGGGCTGCTCCAGCGCAGCCAGCCGATCTGCCCGCCCGCGCGCACGGAGCCGGAGACGTCGCGCGTTTCCAGGGTCTGCCCGGCCGGCAGGTAGCGGGCGGCCTGGGCGAGCGCGGTGGCCAGGGAGTTGCCGGTGCCCGTCCACCACCAGGCTGCGGCGAGCAGCACGAGCAGCAGCGCGATGAGGCTGGCGAGGGACCAGAGCGCGATGCGCAGGGCGCGCCGCTGGCGCGGGCGGGGTGGCGGGGCCGCGGCGGCGGCGTAGAGATTCGGTGTCTGGTGCGTGGCCATCGGATCGCGCAGGTAAAAGCGGCCGGAGCCGGTCAGAAGCTGAAGCCCAGGCGCAGGTGCAGCCGCAGGGCCTTGGCCTGCACGCCATAGGCGATGTCGGCCTGCAGCGGGCCCACGGGGCTGCGCCAGCGCAGGCCGGCGCCCACGCCCACTCGCGGGTCGAAGTCGCCCCAGCGGTCGGCCACGGCGCCGGCATCCACGAACACGGCGCTCTCGAAGTCGGTACGGTTGCCGCGCAGGGTGATGGGACGCTGCCATTCCACGCTGCCCACCGCGAGGTAGCGGCCGCCGTAGAGGGTGTCGTTCTCGGTGCGCGCGCCGATCTTGCGGTATCCGTAGCCGCGCACGGTGGTGTCGCCGCCCGTGAGGAACAGCTGGGTGACCGGGATGTCCGCGCCCTGGCGGGCGATCACCGCGCCGCCCTCGGCGCGCAGCGAGAGGCGGCTGGAGCGCACGATGCCCTCGCCCATGTCCACGCGGCCCAGGGGCAGGAAGGACTGCCAGCGCACGCGCGTGCGCACGAACGGGTCGCGCTCGGGCCGCAGCGTGGTGCCAACGCCCAGTTCGGCCGCGAGGCCGTAGCCGCGCGTGGGCGAGGTGTCGTTGTTGAAGTAGCGGCCCGTCCAGCCGTAGTTGGCGCTGATGGCGTTGCTGGAGGGCGGCGCCGACGGGCCGCGGCTCTTGGAGTCGTCGTACTGCAGGAAGTAGCTGCGGTCGATGTGGCCGGTGCTTTTCGTGCGGCCGCCGCGCAGGCGCACGCTGTCGGTGTCGTAGCTGCCGGTTTCCTCGCGCTGCACCTGCGCGCCGCCGAACCAGCGCCAGCCGCTCTCTTCGGGCAGGGCCGTCCATTCGGTGGAGAGCAGTCGCGTCTTCTGGTCGATGGTCACCTTGCTCACGGCGCGCCAGCCGATGCCGGGCAGCCGGTTGTGGATATGGTCCACGCTCAGGCGCGCGCCGGTGTCGGTGGAGATGCCGACGCCGAACACCACCTTCTGCAGCGGCGCCTCGCGCACCTGCGCGGTGACGGGCGCGGCCTGCGGATCGGTGCCGTCGGTGTCGAGGGCGAGGAACACCGCGTCGTAGTAGCCGCTGCTGGCCAGGCGCGCCTGCGCGTCCAGCAGCTCCTTCTCGGAGTAGTCGGAGCCCGTGGGCAGGCGCGCGATGCGGCGCGCGCCGTCGGGGTCGTAGCGGTGCGCGCCCTGCACGCGCAGCGCGCCGAAGCGGTAGGGCGGGCCGGGGGCGTAGGTGACGCCCAGCCTGGCCTCGCTGCGGTCGGCGTCGATCTCCGCGCGGCTGGCGTCGATGCGCGCCGTCGGGTAGCGGCGGGTTTGCAACTGGCGCAGGCCGTCGGCCTTGGCGCCGTCCCACGCATCCTGCGTGAAGGGCTGGCCGGGCGGCAGCGACCAGGAGCTCTGGATGCGCTCCTTGCGGCGTGCGAAGCCGGGGGATTCGGCCTCGGGGCCGGTGAAGGCGATGTCGGCCGCGGCGACCTGGGTGCGCGGGCCGGGCTCCACGTCCACGGTGATGGACCGGGGCGCGGGGCCGCCGGGCGTTTCCTTGAGCGCGATGGTGAGCGTGGGGCTGAAGTAGCCCATGGTGCCCAGCAGCTCGCGGGCATTGGCATCGGCCGCGCCGAGCAGGCGCGAGAGTTCGCTGGCCTGCAGGTCGGGCAGCTTGCGGAAGCGCTGCAGCTCCATGTGCCGCTCGAGCAATTCGCGCACGGCGTCGGGGCCGCGCACGTCGAGCGTGAAGGCATCTGCGCCGCTGGCGGCTTCCCCGGTACCGGAGGCGATGGGGGCGGTGTTGTCGTCGCTGTCCGCCTTGTCGCGGGCGCCGGGCAGCAGGCTGCAGCCCTGGAGCGCCACGAGACTCAGAAGCAGCAACGCCGGCCAACGGGCCGGCGCTGTAGTCAGGCTGGGCATGAAGTTTATTTTGACAGCAGCCGCATGGTCTCCTCGAGCCCTTTGAGGGACAAAGGGTACATCCGCCCCCCCAGCAACTGTAGGATGAGGCCGATACTTTGCCGGTACTGCCAGACGCCCTGCGGTTCGGGGTTGATCCAGGCGTGTTTCGGGAAGGCATGGGTGAGCCGCTGCAGCCATTCCGCGCCGGGCTCCTCGTTGTGGTATTCGACGCTGCCGCCGGGCTGCACGATCTCGTACGGGCTCATGGTCGCGTCGCCCACGAAGATCAGCTTGTAGTCGCGGTTGTACTTGCGGATGATGTCCCAGGTCGGAAATTTTTCCGCGAACCGGCGCCGGTTGTTCTTCCACATGTAGTCGTAGACGCAGTTGTGGAAGTAGTAGAACTCCAGGTGCTTGAACTCGCTCTTGACCGCGGAGAACAGTTCCTCCACCCGCTGGATGTGTTCGTCCATGGTGCCGCCCACGTCCATGAGCAGCAGCACCTTCACGTTGTTGTGGCGCTCGGGCACCATCTTGATGTCCAGCCAGCCGGCGTTGGCGGCCGTGCTGCGGATGGTGCCGTCCAGGTCCAGCTCCAGCTCGTTGCCCTCGCGCGCGAAGCGCCGCAGCCGGCGCAGGGCGACCTTGATGTTGCGCGTGCCGAGTTCCTGGGTGTCGTCGTAGTCGCGGTAGGCGCGCTGCTCCCACACCTTCACGGCGCTCCTGTTCCTGCCTGCGCCACCGATCCGCACGCCCTGCGGGTTGTAGCCGCCGTGGCCGAAGGGGCTGGTGCCGCCGGTGCCGATCCACTTGCTGCCGCCCTCGTGGCGCTCCTTCTGTTCCTCCAGGCGTTTCCTGAGCGTGTCCATGAGCTCGTCCCAGCCCATCTTCTCGATGGCGGCCTTCTGCTCGGGGGTGAGTTCGCGCTCCAGGATCTGCCGCAGCCAGTCGGCGGGCACCTCCTTGCGGAAGTCGGCCACCATCTCGACGCCCTTGAAGTAGGCGCCGAACGCGCGGTCGAACTTGTCGAAGTGCTTCTCGTCCTTGACGAGGATGGTGCGCGCGAGGTGGTAGAAGTCGTCGATGCTCCAGCCGTCTTCGGACTTCGGGCCGACGACGCCCGCCTGCAGTGCCTCCAGCAGGGCGAGGTATTCCTTGACGGACACCGGCAGCTGGCCGGCGCGCAGCGCGTAGAAGAAGTCGATCAGCATGGGGCGCCTCCTTCGCCGGTCAGGCCGCGGCCGCGCCGTGCCGCTCCAGCAGGTAGAGCAGGTGGGCCTTCGTCTCGGGCCACTCGCCCGCGCGCAGGCTGTAAATCACCGTGTCGCGGATGGTGCCGTCGCGCCGCAGCGCGTGGCCGCGGAGCACGCCGTCCTTTTTCGCGCCCAGGCGCTCGATGGCGCGCTGCGAGGCGAAGTTGAAGTTGTCGGTGCGCCAGCCCACGACGTGGCAGCCGAGCGTGTCGAACGCATGGCCCATCATGAGCAGCTTGGCGGTGGTGTTGACGTGGGTGCGCTGCACGCGCCGGGCATACCACGTCCAGCCGATCTCCACCCGCTTCACGGCGGGCAGGATGTCGTGGAAGCTGGTGGTGCCCAGCACCTCGCCGCCGGCCTCCTCGATCACCGCGAAGGCGAAGCGGTGGCCCTGGGCCCGGCCTTCCAGCGCGGCCTCGATGTAGGCGCGGGTGTTCGCGGGCTCGGGCACGGAGGTGATGCGCAGCTTCCAGAGTTCGCCATCGGCCGCCGCGGCGGCGAGTCCCGCTTCGTGGGATAGCGCGAGCGGCTCCAGGCGGATGCCGCGGTCCTGCAGGGTGACGGGTTCGACGAAGGCCATGGCGTGCGCCTCCCGGTCAGCGGTTGCGCTGGTTCATGAACACCAGCTTCTCGAACAGGCTCACGTCCTGTTCGTTCTTGAGCAGCGCGCCCACGAGCGGCGGGATCGACACCTTGTCGTCCGCGCTCTGCAGGGCCGAGAGGGGGATGTCTTCCGCCACCAGCAGCTTGAGCCAGTCGATCAGCTCGCTGGTGGAGGGCTTCTTCTTGAGGCCGGGCAGGTTGCGCACGTCGTAGAAGGTCTTCATCGCCGCGGCGAGCAGTTCGCTCTTGAGCGTGGGGAAGTGCACGGCCACGATCTGGCGCATGGTGTCCGCGTCGGGAAAGCGGATGTAGTGGAAGAAGCAGCGGCGCAGGAAGGCGTCGGGCAGCTCCTTCTCGTTGTTGGACGTGATGAAGACCAGCGGGCGGTGCTTCGCCCGGATGAGCTCGCGTGTCTCGTAGCAGTGGAACTCCATGCGGTCGAGTTCGCGCAGCAGGTCGTTGGGGAATTCGATGTCGGCCTTGTCGATCTCGTCGATCAGCAGCGCCACGGGCTGGTCGGCGGTGAAGGCCTGCCAGAGCACGCCCTGCACGATGTAGTTGCGGATGTCCTTCACGCGCTCGCCGCTCTCGGCGTCGCCCAGCTGGCTGTCGCGCAGCCGGCTCACGGCGTCGTATTCGTAGAGACCCTGCTGGGCCTTGGTGGTGGACTTGATGTGCCACTGCAGCAGCGGCAGCCCGAGGGTGCGCGCCACCTCCTCGGCCAGCAGGGTCTTGCCGGTGCCCGGCTCGCCCTTGACCAGCAGCGGGCGCTGCAGGGTGATGGCCGCGTTCACCGCGAGCTTGAGATCCGGCGTGGCGACATAACTTTCGGAGCCTTGGAATTTCATGTGCGTGCGTGCGGGCGGTGAGGGTAATCGTTGATAAATGGCCGGAAGGGGCGCTGGCTATAATCATTTTGGCCCCCGAGCACCGACAAACTCCATTGGATTGTGCGCGCAAAATGAACAAGAAGTTGACCACGATATTCGCCGTCGCTGTCGCTTGCGTGACCGCGGTGGCGCATGCCCAGGACGTCAAGGGAGACGCCAGGGCCGGGGAGGGCAAGATCGCCATGTGCATCGGCTGCCACGGCATCCCGGGCTACCAGGCGAGTTTCCCCGAGGTGTACAAGGTGCCGATGATCTCGGGCCAGAACGCTGGCTACATCGCCTCGGCGCTGCAGGCCTACAAGAAGGGCGACCGCAGGCATCCCACCATGCGCGGCATCGCCGATTCGCTCTCCGACCAGGACATCGCCGACGTGGCCGCCTACTACGCCGGCCAGGCCCGCCAGGGCGGTGCGCCCGCCAAGCCCTCGCGCGAGCCGGGCGCCCAGGTGGCGCAGCTGCTGCAGAAGGGCGCCTGCGTGTCCTGCCACGGGGAGAACTTCTCCAGGCCCATCGATCCGTCCTACCCGAAGATCGCGGGCCAGCACCCCGACTACCTGTTCGCCGCGCTCAAGGCGTACAAGACGGGCGGCCCCGCCGCGGCCACCGTGGGCCGCTCCAACGCCATCATGGCGGGCATCGCCAAGCAGTTCTCCAATGCCGAGCTCAAGGCCCTGTCCGGGTATCTGGGTTCGCTCGACGGTGAATTGCAGGTGGTGCCGCAATCGCGTTTCCGCTGAGTTTCGCGCCACGGGCGCATATTCCAGGGTATTCACCCATTCCCTTTCCGGGAAAATGCCGTCGATTAATTGCGGCGGCTGAAGCCGCCGTGCCGGTCACAGGGGCGTGGCCAGGCGCAGGTGCTCGAGCGGTGCCGGCCGCCCGAAGTGGTAGCCCTGGGCGTTCGCGCATCCCATGGACCGCAGGCGAGCGGCCTCCTCGGCGGTTTCCACGCCTTCGGCCACCACGGTGACGGCGAAGCCCCGGGCCATGCTGAGCACGGCCGTCACGATGGCCTCGTCCTGCGGCGAGTGCAGCAGGTTGCGCACGAAGCGCTGGTCCACCTTCAGGCAGTCGAACGGCAGCCGGCCCAGGTAGGCCAGCGAGGAGTAGCCGGTGCCGAAATCGTCGATGGCGATCTTCACGCCCAGCGCGCGGATCGCCGCCAGCCGGGCGCGGGTCACGCCGTCGTCCTCCAGCAGTACCGATTCGGTGAGTTCGAGCGTCAGGTGCCCCGGGGGCAGGCCGCTGTCCTGCAGGACCTGCTTCAGGGTCTCCTGGAAGTCGGACTGGATGAGCTGCCGCGCCGAGACGTTGACGTGGATGTCGAAGCCGTCCGGCAATTGCGGCAGTTGTCCGGCGATGGCGTGCGTGGCCTCGCGCAGCACCCATTCGCCCAGGCCCAGGATCAGATCGGAGGCTTCCGCCACGGGGATGAACACGCCGGGCGGCACCATGCCGCGCGTGGGGCTCTCCCAGCGGACCAGGGCCTCGGCGCCGATGGTGCGGCCGGAGGAGAGTTCCACGACCGGCTGGTAGTGCAGCACGAACTGCCCGCGCTCCAGGGCCTGCCGCAGTTCGGAGGCCAGGCGCAACTGCTCCAGGGAGCGCTCCATCATGTCCGGGGTGAAGGGCACGCACTGGCCGCGGCCCATCCGCTTGGCCTCGCCGAGCGCGCTGCTCGCGTTGCGCAGCCAGTCCGCCAGCCGGCCGGCCGGCAGCGTGCCGGACACGGTCCCCACGGAGACGGTCAGCTGCACCTCGTCCTCGCCGACCGAGAAAGGCTGGGCGAAGACGTCCTGGATGGCGCGCCCGGCATCGGCCGGCGGGGCGGCGTCGCTGGCCAGGTACAGGAGCGCGAATTCATCGCCGCCCAGCCGCGCGGCGAACGCCGGCGCGGGCAGCGAGCCGCGCAGCCGGTCCGCCGCCGCCTGCAGCAGCCGGTCGCCCGTGTCGAGCCCCATGCTGTCGTTCACCGCGCGGAACGCATCGATGCCCGCCAGCACGAGCACGGCCCGCTGGGGATGGGGCCAGTCGGCTTTCTCCAGGAGCCCGCGGCGCGTGAGCAGCCCGGTCAGCGGATCGCCCAGCAACTGCCGGTGCAATTGCTCGAACGAGTGGCGCAGCCGGCCGGCCATGTCGTTGAAGGCCTGCACCAGCGCCCCGGTCTCGCGCAGCGGGCTGGTGATGCGCAGTTCCGTGTCCCAGTCGCCGCGGGCCATGCGCTGCGCGGCCCGGGCCGTGAGCAGGATCGGCGCGGCGATGCGCTGGATGGCCCACAGCCCCAGCAGCAGGCCGAACGCCGCGATGGCGGCGGTGGCGAGCAGCAGCCGGCGGGAGGCCGCGCGCGTGTCGCCGAGCAGGTCGGCCTCGGGCAGCGCGACCACGATGCGCCAGTTCAGGCCGGGCACCTGGGTGAACGGCGTCACGCGGGCGAAGTACCGCTGGCCGTCCATGGGGTAGCTGAACGCCGCGGCGCCTTCGTCCTGGGCGGTCGGCGGCAGGAACTGGGCCGCGGCGCGCACGGCCTCGCTGGTGCTCTGGCTGGCGAGCCGCCGGCCGTACTGGCGGCTGCCGGGTGCCATGGGCAGCGTCACGCTGCCTTCGCCGGATTGCGCGACGAGCCGGTCCTCGGCATCGAGCACGAAGATATGGCCGTGGCCCAGCAGGGGGTCGTTGCTCAGGAAGCGCTGCAGCGTGTCGAGCCGCACCTCGGCCTGCACCACGCCCACGAGTTCCCCCTCGGACACGACCGGGGACGAGGCTGCGATGATCACGTCGGCGCGCTCGCCCGCGCGGGTGTAGATGTCCGACCAGCGCGACTGGCCGGAGGCGACGACGGGCGCATACCACGGGCGGCTGCGCGGGTCGTAGCCCTCCTGCGAAGCGATGACGGCGCCGTTGCCTTCCAGTCCGTATATCTGCAGCCGGCCATGGGTGCTGCGGTCCTGCAGGATCAGCCGCAGGCGGCCGTCGTCCTCGCGCCGCATGCCGGTGTATTCGCCCTCGCGCCCGCCGAAACCCAGCAGGCCGATCTGCCGCTCTTCGGCATAGATGGCGTCCAGGATGGCGCGCAGGTATTCGTGGATCGGGCGCAGGTCGCCCGGGTGGTAGAGGCCGTGGCGCCCGATCGCGTCCGCGACGCTGCGCTGCACGCGAAACGGCGTGGCCAGGAAGTTCACGAGGCGGTCGCTGGCCGTGTGGGTCACGGCGTCGAGCAGGCGGACGCTTTCCTGGTCGATCAGCGCATCGATCTGGCGGTGCTGGGTGACCGCCTGCAGTGCCACGGTGCCGATGAAGAGTGCCGCGAACGGCACGGCGATGGCCGTGCGCAGCGACAGGGCCCAGCGCCGCACTTCAGCACCGCCCTTCGAAACCATGTTCCCGGCGTGCCGGAGGTCGTCGGTTCATGGTGGGACTGCCGTGGTCTTCGTCGGGTGTTTGCTATTTTAATTATAGCTACCGCCGGGTGGCGGTTTCAGTCGCGGGTGGCCCGGCGCTGCACGCAGGCCACATACGCGTCGCCATCCGGAGGGCGCCCCGAGCGCTGGCTCTCCCAGAGCATGCTGCCCAGGCATTCCATGGCGGCATGGTGCGCATCCTGCAGCGATCCCAGGCGGGCGGCGAGCAGCTCCACCGCCTGGCGGATGCCACGCGGCTGGTCGATGCTGCACTGCTCGCTGATCGAGAGGTGCATGGACAGGTGCAGGAAGGGGTTGGTGCGGCCGGGCGTGCGGTCGTAGTCGCGCGCGAGGGCCGCGTCCACGTCGGAGAGTTCCTCGTGGTATTCGGGGTGTTCCGCGATCCACAGGCTGGCCAGGGTTTCGATGGCTTCCATCGGCTGGCCTGCCTGGGCCTTGGCATGCACCGCGCAGAAAAAGCGGCGCACATCCGCTTGCGTGGGATTGAACATGATGCCGCGCAGCGTAGCACGGCGCAGCGCCCTGCGCACCGCGTCCGCCCCGGCGCCCGCCGGGGTGGACGCCGGGGCGGAACGGCTAGGCCTGGCTGCGCTCGTCGGCGGCGCGGACGTACGGCGTGGTCGAGGTCATTTCCACTTCTCCGGCCCCGGCAGGCTGTTGCGTGGCCGCTTCTGCCGCCGCCGGGGCCGCAGTTGCGGGCGCGGCGGCCTCAAGCGTCTTGTAGAAGGCGGAGATGTGCGCCTTGGCCACGATCCAGCCGTTCAGGCTGGCCCAGGCCATGGCGTTGGAGGCCGCGGCGCGCTGGTAGTTGTTGTCGTTGGTGGCCATCAGCTTGCGCAGCGTGATGAGCGGACCCAGCGGCAGGGTGAGGCCGAAGTTCAGCAGCCCGCGCGCCGTGATGCCGCCCAGCATGGTCTGCCGGTCGAGGGAGGCGTTCACTACGTGGCCGGCGCGGGCCCCGGGCAGGAAGGACTTCGCCAGTGTGCTGGTCAGGTCGGACACGGTGTCCGCGCTGGCGCTGACCATGCGCTGCACGAGCGCGCTGGCCATCATGGACATTGGCCGCGCCAGTTCGGGCGAGAGGCCGCGGTCCCTGAGCGACTGCTCGATCATGGGGCCGATCCGGGCGCCCACCGCCACGTTCAGCATCGCGCCGCCGATGGCCGTCCACATGTCGTTGAAGCCGGCCATCACCCGCGGCCCTTCGCGCTGCAGGACGGTCTCGCCCGGCAGCGAGATGGTGGCGCCGAGGCGGGGCATGGTCTTCATGGTCTCGCCGATGGCTTCCTTCAGGACGGCGCTGGAGGCCCCGCCCACGAGGTTGGACAGGTTGGTCATGGATTCGCGCGAGGCCTGCCCGCCGCGGGCTCCGGCGAGCAACGCGACCGATGCCGCCTGCAGCACCCAGGCCCCGGCATGGGCCCCGAAGTAGGTGGTGGCGCGCTGGCCGAAGGTGGCGCCCAGCGCCGCGGCCGTGTCACCCCAGGTCGGCGGGCCGGGAGGCGGTGCGACGGCCTGTGCCTCGCTGTCCGACGGCGGGTCCACGTGGATGGCGTGCGTGACGTTCGACACGATGGTGGTGGTCGACAGGATGGTCGATGTCGTGCTCAGCTCGTCGGGCAGCCGGGTGCGGCGCGTACGCGGGATATCTCCGGACAGGTCGCGGGAATAGCCGCCCGCGTCGATGCCGCGCCGTCGTGCAAGCACATCGGACAGGTCACCGGAGCGGTCGCTGAAGCGGCTGGATCTGTGCCGGTTGTCTCCCGTCGCGTGGGGCAGCGGGCCGGAGTGGTCGCCGAGGCTTCCGGAAAACGGCGGCAGGTCGCGCCGCGCCGGGTTTCCGCGGCTGGAATCCACGCGGCGGCTGCCGAGCATGGACGCGGTATCGCCTTCGCTGTCGTTCCCGGCGTTCGACACGGCGTCGTAGAAGACATCCTCGGTGTCGTCCTGCAGCGGCTGGGAGGAGGATGTCCCGGCGCCCGCCCTGCCGGCAGCCTCGGCGCGTTCCCTCATCCTTGCCTCCGTCTGGGCCTGGAGCCTGTCCGCAGTCTGGGCCTGCAGCCTCTGCCGCTCCATCGTGCTCATGCGGGTCAGGGACTTTCTGTGTTCGATGCTGAGTTGCCGCAGAGTGGTCCGGGGACGCGATGCCCCGGATCCCTCAGCGTCTGCGCTGCCCTCGCGGGCATGCAGCCCGGGCGGCGCCTGCAGGGGCGCTGTCGTCGAGGTACCTTCTTGCCGGGGGGCCGCCGGGGCCCGGTCGCCGGGCGCGGTGACGTAGCTCTGCAGGGTCGAGTTGCTGGAGCTGCGGCTTACGGAGGTGGGTGAGGTCATGGCGCTCTCCTTACCGGGTGGCTGCAGCCGCGGTGGCGGTGAGGGGCGGGGTGGCCGGCAGCATGTCCGAGCCGTCCGGCGCCTTCGTGAATCCCTGCGTGGCCTTCCAGACGGCGGCCGACTCGGCCATGCGGTCCAGCACGCCGTAGAGCATGTCGGCGGTCAGCGATGCGATCTGCAGCGGCATGTCCATGACGAACCCGGCGCCGTCCAGCTGCATGCCGGCGACAGGGCTGAAGGCGCCGGCTGCCAGGGCGTTGCTGCGCAACAGCATTTCGCACACCTGCAGGCGCATGGCGGGAGGCACTTCGCCCAGTTCGCTGCGCAGCACGAGCATGCCCGTGGCGCCATCGCCCGGAGGCTGTTGCAGCGAGAAGGCCTGGCCGTTGGCCTGGAAGGGCATACCCGAAAGCCATTGGTCCGGCGTGCCGGTAATGCCCAGTGCGCGGGCTACGGCCTGGAGGGTGGAACGGAGGTCTGCGTCGTTTTTCATTGCTCTTTCCCTGTGTTGGTATAGGTCTATGCAATTTCCGACTCATCGGCTGCACGGAGTGCATGAAGAACGAACCGGCTCGCGGAAAGGCGAAGCCGCAGGCCGCGGCGTGCCGCAGGGTGGGGAAACGGCGCGGGTTCTGCGGTACAAGCTCTTGCGCGAGGTCCGCGCCCGGGGGGCTTGGCGGTCCGCCACCTGCGTCGTGGTGGTGCGGCAGAGCTCTACACGTCCTCCGCGATTTCCGTGGTCTGCACGTGGCGCTGCCGCGCCTGCATGGCCTGGCCTGTGCCGGGTGCCTCCGCCTGCGCGCCGCCCTCCGGGGCAGGAGGGTGGGCTGAGTCCGTCTGCGCGCTCGCCACGGCGGAGCGCACCCTGGCGTGGGCCTGGTAGGTCTGGTTGGTATTGCGGTAGGCCAGGCCGAAGGCGGCAGCCGTCGTGCCGACCCCGAGGAACGAGGTCAGCGCGGGGGCCGCCTTGTTGAGGCCGGTGGCCCTGGCCACCTGCTGCACCGCGAGGTTGGCCATGCCCGCGAACTGGTTCCAGGAGAACCGCGCGACGGAGTGGTCCAGGATGCGGTCATGGTCCTTCATGGGCAGCTTGCTGCCCGAGTTCCATACCTGCTGGGCGCCCACCTGCCTGGTTTCATAGTGCTTGCCCACGCCCGCGTCGATCACTTCGACGGAGGTATTGAAGAGCCCGCGGATCAAACCGACGAGGGCCGCGTTCTCCAGCTGCGGATCATTGACCGGGTTGTTCGTGTCCGCCACCTGGAACTGCAGTCCGCTGAGGCCGACGGAGCGTGCGTTCAGCACCGCGCCGACCACACCATCGGAGGCCGTGCTGGCGCCCATGGTCATCAACGTGTACACCGCCGCCATGGAACTCATGTTGGCGTCGTTCACGCCGCTGGTGCCGGGGCCGCGGGTATCGACGAACTTGAGGCTGGCCTGCATCAGCTCGCGCATGGCGGCATAGATGACGTTGCGCACCTGGGTGGCGAGCACCCGCGCCGCCACGCCGGGATCCCCGCCGGCCGCGGCGGTGGCGCCCATGATGAAGTTGCCGGTCTCGGCGATGACCTGGTTCGCCGTCACACGCCGCGAATCCGCCTGCTGGATCTCCTTGTGCTTTGCCTTGTCCTGCGGGGACATCGCTTCCCACTGCGCGTTCGTGAGGCCGAAATGCCCCTTGACCGCGGCTTCCGGATCCCGGTCCATGCGCGCATGGCGCAGCTTCGCGTGCGCCAGCACGGCCGCCATCGACACGGCGGTCTGCATGCCGACGATGGCGAAGGGGTTGTCCTGGGCGAACCTGGAGTTCACGATGCCGCGGTAGATCTGCAGCATCGCGTATTCGCGGGAGAAGGTGGGAATCCCGCAGGTCAGCAACTGCTGCACCGTGTGGCCGGTGAAGGCGCCCACGGCCGCGCGGCTGGGGAGCCGGTCGCCCACGAGGTCCTGCGCGCTTTGCCGGGTGAACTGGCTGGTGACCTGCCAGCCCTGGTGCGCCTTCGCCGCCGTGTAGTGGTAGCCCTGCACGGCTTTGTCCTTGACCGCCGTGGCGGCCTGTCCCGCGTACGCGGCACCTGCGGCCGCGCCGCTCCTTGCCTGGGTCATCGAACTCTGCGCCAGATTCCGGGCCCCGGATGCCAGGTTCCTGCCCTGCTGCAGGAGCCGCGCGCCCCTGCCCGGGACAGGCGTGTGGGTCTGGGCTTCCACATCCGCCATGTAGCGCAGCGACATTTCACGCGCTGGAGCACTGGGTGCATCGTTGCGCGGGGGCCTGCTGGAAGAGGCCGCGGCGGAGGTGGATGCCTGCGCATCCGGCCGTGCGAAGCGCTGCAGTTCCGTTTCCGGCAGGCGCTGGCTGCCTGAGCGGACGATGGGTGACGTCGGCTGGCTGCTGGTGGGCTGCGTCTCCTTGCCCGGGGAGGTGAGCAAGTGCTGGGGCGACGAGGTGCTCGGCGAGGCGGTGGCGTTTTTCAGCATGGGAGGCTCCGTTCGGTGGGTTTCATTGCGTGGAGGCAGAGGTGCCGTCCATGCTGGCGGCCAGGGCGGCGAATCCGTCCAGCTGGACGGCCAGGTCGTTGCCATCCATGCCCTCGGAATCCCAGCGTGTCTGTACGAACGTGCCTTCGGGGGATAGGCTCAGCGCGCAGCCGGCGATCAACATCAGCTCCACGTTGGCTTGCAGCGCAGCGGTGCGCTCGGCGCTGTCGGCCAGCCGCCGGTCCAGCGGTGCCGACAGCAGCAGCGTGCGGCCATCGCCGCAGGCCGCGATCTGGATATCCTTGCCCTGCAGCCGGGCGATGGCGCCCAATGGAAGGTCGGGGGTGGCCGAGACCGCGGCGCCCAGCTCGTCCACGGCCTGCCCGAGAAGGGGGCGGTGCCAGTCCGCACCGGCCTGTGCCTGCACGGTGGCTGCGAGGCCTGGCGGCAGCGGCGGCATCTCCGGTGGCGCGGCTTCCGTCCCGGCGGCGCTCCCGGCCTGGCGCAGGGCATGCGCTTCGATCATCGAGGGCAGATGGTGTTGCACCCCGAGAGCGCTTTCCCGCAGCATGCCGCTGAAGTAGCTGAGCTGGAACAGATCCTGGGCCAGCAGTGCCGCATCGCCGACATGCGACGGGGGCACGCCGTGCACGACCACGGCGCGGCCGGTGCGATCCAGGCCGATGCCGACGGACCCGAGCGCCATGGCCGGGGCGTTGAGGTGCAGCAGCAGGCTGGTCCAGACGGGCTCTTCCACGCCGGCAGGGCGGGGCTGCGATGCCACCAGGACCCAGCGCTCCTGCGGGGCGTCCTCGATCAGCAGGGGACAGTAGCGGATGCCGTCCTGTTCGAAGGCGCGCGCCTCGGAGAAAGGCTCCGCGCCTTCCGTTTCGCCGAACCGGCGGGCAGCTTCGCGCAGCCATGCCGCCGAGGGAGGTGAGAGGGTGGATGGATCAGTGATGTTTGCGATGGATGAGGTCTGCATGATGGCGCTCCCGATGGTTATGCACATCTTTTGCATATCCATCATCGAAAGCGTCATGAGCGGCGAAGCAGTTGCGAGGCATGCGAAGCCGCGGGTCGCCGCAGGCCGTGACCGGGGCCGGGGCCGGGAGCGTGGTAGGCGCTGCCCGGCCTCGCGGAGAGAAACGCGGCCTCAGCCGCGCCGCGTGCCCAGCAGCCGAGAGATGGTGTCGGCCGTGCGCAGCAGCACGGGCAGCAGGTCGCGCTGCATCACCTTCGCGCTGGTGCGGTTGGCCTGCCCGCTGATGTTGAGCGCGGCCACCGTGCGGCCGGCGCGGTCGCGCAGCGGGGCGGCGACGGAGATCAGGCCTTCCTCCAGCTCCTGGTCGATCAGGCACCAGCCCTGCGCGCGGGCGGTCTGCACGCGGGCGAGCAGCTCCGCGTCGTCCACGACGGTGCGCGGCGTGAAGCGCTTGCGCGGCAGGTCGCGCATGAGCGCGATGACGCGCTCGTCGGGCAGGCCGGCCAGCAGCATGCGGCCCATGGAAGTCCAGAACGCGGGCAGGCGTGAGCCCACGCCGAGGTTGGTGCTCATGATCTTGTGGGTGTGCACGCGCAGCACATAGACCACGTCGTGGCCGTCCAGCACGGCGGCGGAGCACGATTCATGCACCTCGCCGGCCAGGGCTTCCATGGACGGCTCCGCCAGGTCCCAGATGGGCATGGACGAGAGGTAGGCGAACCCCAGGTCCAGGATGCGCGGCGTGAGGCGGAACAGCCGCCCGTCGCTTTCCACGTAGCCCAGCGTCTGCAGCGTGAGCAGGATGCGGCGCGCCCCGGCGCGCGTCAGGCCCGAGGAGGCCGCCACTTCGCTCAGCGTCTGCTGGGGCGCGGCGGCGCTGAAGGAGCGGATCACTTCCAGCCCGCGGGCGAACGACTGCACGTAGCTGTCGCCCGGCCTAGGGTTTTTACCAATGTCCGTGGGGGTATCGCTCATAAGCTGTTGGTTCTAGAATTAATTCATTGTACGAACATTTGTTCTTTATACGAACAAAATCCTGCGGCCGGACATCCGGCTGCCTCCCGCTCACGGGCCGGATTGTCGCCGTGCGGCACGGCGGTCCGGCCCTGCCTCCCATCTCAGGTGTTTCTTCCCATGATCAACAAGATTGCGGATTCCGTTGCCCAGGCCCTGTCGGGCATCCAGGACGGCGCCACGGTGCTCGTCGGCGGCTTCGGCACGGCCGGCATTCCCGGCGAACTGATCGACGGACTGATCGAGCAGGGCGCCCGCGACCTCACGGTGGTCAACAACAACGCGGGCAACGGCGACACGGGCCTGGCCGCGCTGCTCAAGACGGGCCGCGTGCGCAAGATCATCTGCAGTTTTCCGCGGCAGGTGGACAGCTGGGTGTTCGACGACCTGTACCGCTCCGGCAAGCTGGAGCTGGAACTGGTGCCGCAGGGCAACCTCGCCGAGCGCCTGCGCGCGGCCGGTGCCGGCATCGGCGCCTTTTTCTGCCCGACGGCCTACGGCACCGAGCTGGCGAAGGGCAAGGAAACGCGCGAGATCGGCGGCAAACACTACGTGCTGGAGTACCCCATCCACGGCGACGTGGCCCTCATCAAGGCCGAACGCGGCGACCGCTGGGGCAACCTGACCTACCGCATGTCCGCGCGCAACTTCGGCCCCGTGATGGCCACGGCCGCGAAGCAGACCATCGCCACGGTGCACGAGATCGCGGAACTGGGCGCGCTGGACCCCGAGGCCATCGTGACCCCCGGCATCTTCGTGAGCCGCATCGTGCGCATCGAGCGCACCGCCACCCAGGGCGCGGGCTTCAGGAAGGCCGCATGAGCCCGGCATCGCATCGGAATTGAACAGGCCACCAGCGCAGAAGGAATCAGCGTGAGCAGCTATCAGAAACGCAGCAAAGACGAACTGGCCCGCCGCGTGGCCCAGGACATCCACGAAGGCGCCGTCGTCAACCTGGGCATCGGGCAGCCCACCCTCGTGGCCAACCACATCCCGGCCGACCGCGAAGTCATCCTGCAGAGCGAAAACGGCATCCTCGGCATGGGCCCCGCGCCCGCGGCCGGGCAGGAGGACTACGACCTCATCAACGCGGGCAAGCAGCCCGTCACGCTGCTGCCGGGCGGTGCGTACTTCCACCACGCCGACAGCTTCGCCATGATGCGCGGCGGCCACCTGGACATCTGCGTGCTGGGCGCCTTCCAGGTCAGCGCCACGGGCGACCTGGCCAACTGGAGCACGGGCGAGCCCGGGGCCATCCCGGCCGTGGGTGGCGCGATGGACCTGGCCATCGGCGCCAAGCAGACCTGGGTGATGATGGACCTGCTGACCAAGCAGGGCCAGTCCAAGATCGTGGCGCAGTGCACCTATCCGCTGACGGGCATCGGCTGCGTCAAGCGCATCTACACCGACCTCGCCACGCTGGCCTGCACGCCGGACGGCCTGGTGCTGATCGACGCCGTGCCGGGCCTGGAGCATGCCGAACTCGAACGCCTCGTCGGCCTGCCCATCCGCGCCGCCTGAAACGCCGCGCCCCCACCCCCTCAGGAGACACGACACCATGACCTCTTCGCAAGCCTTCATCTGCGACGCCATCCGCACGCCCTTCGGCCGCTACGGCGGCGCGCTCTCCAGCGTGCGCACCGACGACCTGGGCGCCGTTCCGCTCAAGGCGCTGATGGCGCGCAACCCCCATGTGGACTGGGCCGCGGTGACCGACGTGCTCTACGGCTGCGCCAACCAGGCCGGCGAGGACAACCGCAACGTGGCCCGCATGAGCGCGCTGCTGGCCGGACTGCCCATCGACGTGCCGGGCGCCACCATCAACCGCCTGTGCGGCTCCGGCCTGGACGCGGTGGGCACGGCGGCTCGCGCCATCAAGGCGGGCGAGGCGGGCCTGATGATCGCCGGCGGCGTGGAAAGCATGAGCCGCGCGCCCTTCGTGATGCCGAAGGCCGAAAGTGCCTTCAGCCGCAGCAACGCGGTGTACGACACGACCATCGGCTGGCGCTTCGTGAACAAGCTCATGAAGGCGCAGTACGGGGTCGATTCCATGCCGGAAACGGCCGAGAACGTGGCTGACGACTACAAGATCGAGCGCGAGGCGCAGGACCGCATGGCCCTGGCCAGCCAGCTCAAGGCCGTGGCCGCGCAGAAGGCCGGCCACCTGGCGCGCGAGATCACGGCCGTCACCATTCCCCAGAAGAAGGGCGACGCGGTGGTGGTGGACAAGGACGAACACCCGCGCGAGACCAGCCTGGAAGCGCTCGCCAGGCTCAAGGGCGTGGTGCGCGAAGGCGGCACCGTGACCGCCGGCAACGCCAGCGGCGTGAACGACGGTGCCTGTGCGCTGCTGCTGGCGGATGAAGCCTCGGCCGCGAAGCATGGCCTGACGCCGAAGGCCCGCGTGGTCGGCATGGCCACGGCCGGCGTGGCGCCGCGCGTGATGGGCATCGGCCCCGCGCCCGCCACGCAGAAGGTGCTGGCGCAGACCGGCCTCACCCTGGAGCAGCTCGACGTGATCGAGCTGAACGAAGCCTTCGCCGCGCAGGGCCTGGCCGTGCTGCGCATGCTGGGCCTGAAAGACGACGACGAGCGCGTGAACGCCTGGGGCGGCGCCATCGCCCTGGGCCACCCGCTGGGCGCCAGCGGCGCGCGCCTGGCCACCACGGCCGTCAACCGGCTGCATGCCACGGGCGGGCGCTATGCGCTGGCCACCATGTGCATCGGCGTGGGCCAGGGCATCGCGGTGATCCTGGAGCGCGTGTGAGCAGGGACGGCATGGCCATGAACGATGTGCTGAAGACCGCCGCGGGCAGCTTCCGCGTGCGGGTGGAAGGGCCTGCCGATGCGCCGGCCCTGGTGTTCTCCAATTCCCTCGGCACCACGCTGGAGATGTGGGACGCGCAGGCCGGGCGGTTCGCCCGCACCCACCGCGTGGTGCGCTACGACACGCGCGGCCATGGCGGCAGCGTGGTGTCTCCCGGGCCGTACACCTTCGACCAGCTGGGCGGCGACGTGGTCGCGCTGCTCGATGCCCTGGACATCGAGAAGGCCGCCTTCTGCGGCATCTCGATGGGCGGCTTCACCGGCCTCTGGCTCGGCGTGCATGCGCCGCAGCGGCTCGAACGCCTGGTGGTGGCCAACAGTGCCGCCAAGATCGGCACGGCCGAAGGGTGGACCACGCGCGCCGCCATGGTGCGCGACAAGGGCGTGGCCGGCATGGCCGAGCTGGCCGCATCCTCGCCGGGGCGCTGGTTCACCGACGCCTTCGCCGCTGCGCAGCCCGACGTGGTGCGCCGCGCCCAGGGCTGGATCGCCGGCATCGCGCCGGAAGGCTACGCCGGCTGCTGCGAAGCCCTGGCCCAGGCCGACCTGCGCGCGGCCATCGGCGGCATCGCCGTGCCCACGCTGCTCATCGCGGGCACGGGCGACCCGGTCACCACGGTGGCGGACGCGCAGGCCATGCAGGCGGCCATCGCCGGTGCCCGCGTGGCCGAACTGCCGGCCTCGCACCTGTCCAACCTCGAGGCGCCGCAGGCCTTCGATGCCGCGCTGGCGGATTTTCTGCAAAGGGACTAGGACCGCTGCCATGGAACAGCCACAGCCCGTGAATCCCCGCTGGAAGCAGCGCCCACCCGGCTCCACCTGGGGCGACTTCGGGCCCCATGACCAGCTGGGCCGCCTGAACCTGCTCACGCCCGAGAAGGTGCGCCAGGGCGTGGCCGAAGTGCGCGAAGGCCTGAGCTTCGCGCTCAGCCTGCCGCTGGACTATCCGGGCGGCAGTGCGCTCAATCCGGCACGCCATCCGCCCGTGCTGCGGCCCACGCTGCGCAAGGGGCTGGTCAACTTCAACTGCCTGATGGCCGAACTGGAGCCGGGCCGCACCGACGTGATGTCCGACGACCTGGCCATCCTGTACCTGCAGTACTCGACCCAGTGGGACAGCCTGGCGCACGCGGGTTCCATGTTCGACGCGAATGGCGACGGCCTGCCCGAGGCGCTCTACTACAACGGCTATTCGGCGGGGCGGCACATCGTCGGCCCACGGGACGTGCGCGACACGGGCGTACCCGCCGCGCCGGGCGCTGCGGGCACGAGCACCTCGGCCGCGCACGCGCTGGGCATCGAGAACATGGCCCGCACGGGCGTGCAGGGCCGCGGCGTGATGATCGACCTGCGCGCCCACCTGGGCGACGCGCGCACGCTGGTCGGCTACGACACGCTGATGCGCGTGCTCGAAGCCGACGGCGTGGCGGTGGAGACGGGCGACATCGTCTGCCTGCACACGGGCTTCGCCGATGTGGTGCTGGGCATGCGCCGGCACCCCGATCCGCAGGTGCTGCACAACGCCTGCGCGGTGCTGGACGGCCGGGACGAGAAGCTGCTGCAGTGGATCACCGACAGCCAGCTCGCCGCCATCGCGGCCGACAACTACGCCGTCGAGGGCCTGCCCGCGCGCCCGGGGCCCGCCTGCTGCGCGGCGCTGCCGCTGCACGAGCACTGCCTGTTCAAGCTGGGCGTCCACCTGGGCGAGCTGTGGCACCTCACGCCGCTGGCGCGCTGGCTGCGCGCGCAGGGCCGCCACCGGTTCCTGCTGACGGCGCCGCCACTGAACCTGCCGGGCGCCGTGGGCTCGCCCGTGACGCCCGTCGCCACGGTCTGAGACCACACGCCGCGGGCCCCGGACCGCGGCATCCGCCATGTGCCGGCCCGCCGCGCACGAAAGAACACGCCATGCCTTTCATCATCGAGACCTTCGACAAGCCCGGCCACCAGCACGTGCGCCAGGCCACGCGCGCCGCGCACCTGGAATTCCTGGACCGCCACAAGGACCTGCTGCTGGCCTGCGGGGCCAAGCTGGACGACGACGGCAAGGACCTGGGCGGCGGCCTCTACGTGGTGGCGCTGGATTCGCGGCAGGAGGCGCAGCGCTTCATCGAGGCCGATCCCTTCCATGCCGCCGGGCTGTTCGAGCGTGTCACGTTCACCCGCTGGCGCAAGGCCTATGTGGACGGGCGGTGCTACCTCTGAGCGTTCCGCTGCGGCGCGGCACCACCTGTTCCCCCTGAAGGATTCCCCATGACGAACTCCCTTGCCTCCTCCACGCGCGAGCGTGTCCTCATCACCGGCGGCGGTGCCGGCATCGGCGCGGCCACGGCCGAACGCTGCCGGGCCGACGGCTACGAGCCGGTCGTCATCGACCGCGTGGTCGACCATGTGCCCGGCGGCATCCAGGCCGACCTGTCCAACCCTGCGGAGACGGCGCGTGCGCTGCAGCAGGCACTCGCTGGCGGCCCGATCACGCGCCTGGTCAACAACGTCGGCATCGTGGTGCCGGCCGGGGCGGCCGAGCAGACGCTGGAGCAGTTCGACCTGGCCGTGGCGCTGAACCTGCGCTGCAGCCTGCAGTGCATGCAGGCGCTGCTGCCGGGCATGCAGGCGGCCGGCTTCGGGCGCATCGTGAACATGTCCTCGCGGGCGGCCCTGGGCAAGGAACTGCGCACCGCGTATTCGGCCACCAAGGCCGGCCTGATCGGCATGACGCGCGTGTGGGCGCTGGAGCTGGGGCGCCACGGCATCACGGCCAACGCCATCGGGCCGGGGCCCATCCGCACCGAACTGTTCGACCGCGCCAACCCGCCCGATGCACCGCGCACGCAGGCCATCATCGATGCGGTGCCCGTCAAGCGCGTGGGCACGCCGGACGACGTGGCGCATGCCGTGTCGTACCTGCTTGATGCGCGCAGCGGCTTCGTCACGGGGCAGGTGCTGTACGTGTGCGGCGGCATGACCGTGGGAGTCGCTGGAGTGTGATGGCCACACCCCCCTGAGCGGCTGCGCCGCTCCGCGCTGTCGCCAGAGGCCGCTGCCCTTCGTGCACGTCCAAGCCTGCGCAGGCAGGCTCGGAGCCGCGGCACTCAGCCCCCGCTCTCGACGTGCTGTGCACGGCGGGCAGGGGGACGACGCCGGTGGCCGGGCGAAGCCCGTTCCACGGCGTCTGCTGGCTTGGCCTGCTCCGCGGCCTTCTGACGGGTGGTGCCGTGCCGGTTCCGCAAGCCGCGCGATGAGGCGCGGAAGCAATTCCTCCTTTCTCATTCATCCCATAACAGCGAGACAAGTTTTCCATGTCGAAAATCACTGCTTTCTTCACCGAACTGATGCGGCGCTACCTGCCCGATCCGTTCGTCTTCGCGATCCTGCTCACGCTGCTGACCATGGCGCTGGCCTTCGGCGTGGAGAGCCGCCCGATCGATGCCGTGGTACAGGACTGGGGCAAGGGCTTCTGGAGCCTGCTGGCCTTCACGACGCAGATGGCGGTGATCCTGGTGATGGGCTACGTGCTGGCGGCCGCGCCCATCGTGGACCGCTTTCTCGATCGCATCGCCGCGCGCGTGCAGACGCCGCGGCAGGCCATCATCGTCGCGACCATCGTGGGCGGCGTGGGCAGCTACCTGAACTGGGGTTTCGGCCTCGTGATCGGCGGCATCATGGCGCGCAAGCTGGCGCTCAAGGTGAAGGGTGTGCACTATCCGCTGATCATCGCGGCGGCCTACACGGGCTTCACGATGTACAGCCTGGGTTTCTCGGCGACCATCCCCGTGCTCATCTCCACCAAGGGCCATGCCTTCGAGGGCACGATGGGCCTGATCCCGCTCACGCAGACGATCTTCTCCGCGCCCATCCTGCTCACCAGCCTGGCCGTGCTGATCGCGCTGCCGCTGCTCAATGCCGCCATGCACCCGAAGCAGGGCGAGAAAGTCGTCGAGCTGGACCCGGCCACCGTGGCGGACGCCAAACCGGCCGGCGGCGCCGAGGGCCTGCTGGGCGACGAGAAGACGCTGGCTTGGCGCTTGAACAACAGCCGCGTGCTGAGCCTGCTGATCGGCCTGTGCGGCATGGCGTACGTGGCCATGCACTTCATGAAGGGCGGCAACCTCGACCTGAACATGATCAACTTCTTCATCCTGTTCCTCGGGGTGCTGCTGCTGGGCACGCCGATGAAGTACGTGGAGAAGGTCAACGAGGGCGTGCGCACCATCGGCGGGATCATCCTGCAGTTCCCGTTCTACGCCGGCATCATGGCCATCATGCACGGCTCGGGCCTCGTGGAGTCGATCGCGCACGTGTTCGTGAGCATCTCCACCGCCGCCACGCTGCCGCTGTGGGGCCTCGTCAGTTCCTTCGTGATCAACTTCTTCGCGCCCTCGGGCGGCGGCCACTGGGTGCTGCAGGGCCCGTTCATGATCAACGCGGCCACCACGCTCGGCGCCTCGCAGGCGCAGACGGCCATGTCGGTGATGCTGGGCAACGGCTGGAACGACCTGGTGCAGCCGTTCTGGATCCTGCCGGCGCTGGCGCTGTCCAAGCTCAAGCTCAAGGACATCATGGGCTACACGGTGGTCTCCATGCTGCTCGTGGGCGCGATCTACGCCGTGACCATGCTGGTCTGGCCCCATCTGTGATGGCTGCACGGGTCGCCCGCTTTTTTTCGACATTCCCACCCGAACCCCCAAGGAGAAACCCATGCTGTTCATGGCTGAAATGACCGTCCGCATCCCGTCCACGCTGGCCCCCGAAGTGGCCGACGAGATCAAGCGCAAGGAGAAGGAGTATTCGCAGCAGCTGCAGCGCGACGGCAAGTGGCGCCACCTGTGGCGCGTCGTCGGCGAATACGCCAACGTGAGCATCTTCGACGTGTCCGGCAACGACGAGCTGCACGCGATCCTGAGCGGGCTGCCGCTGTTCCCGTACATGGAGATCAAGGTGACGCCGCTGGCCAACCACCCGTCGTCCATCGTGCAGGAGTGACGCGAGCACTCGCCGCCCACCGCACCGCATCCCCGTCCATACAACGAAGAGATCCGAGGAAACAAGCCATGACCATCACCCATTCCACCTTCCGCCGCGGCCTGATCGCCGCCGCTGCCGCCTGCGCGCTCCTGCCCGGGCTGGCTGCGGCACAGGCATTCCCGAGCAAGCCCATCACCATCATCGTGCCCTTCGCGGCCGGGGGCACCACCGACATCCTGGCGCGCATCATCGCCCAGGGCATGGGCGCCGAGCTGGGCCAGTCGGTGGTGGTGGACAACCGTGCCGGCGCGGGCGGCAACATCGGCGGCCAGGTGGCTGCGCGCGCGCCCGCCGACGGCTACACGCTCTTCATGGGCACGGTGGGCACGCACGCCATCAATGCGGCGCTCTACAGGAAGATGCCCTTCGACCCCGTGAAGGACTTCGCGCCCCTGACCCGCGTGGCCAACGTGCCCAACCTGCTGGTCGCCAACCCCGCGCAGCCCTTCAAGACGGTGCAGGAGCTGATCGCCTATGCCAAGGCGAACCCGGGCAAGATCAACTTCGGCTCCTCGGGCAGCGGCAGCTCCATCCACCTGTCGGGCGAGCTGTTCAAGAGCATGGCCAAGGTGGACATGCAGCACGTGCCCTACAAGGGCAGCGCGCCGGCCGTGACGGACCTGCTGGGCAACCAGATCGCGATCATGTTCGACAACATGCCCTCGGCCATCCAGCACGTGCGCTCGGGCAAGCTGCGCGCCATCGCCGTCACCACGGCCAGGCGCTCGCCCGAGCTGCCCGACGTGCCGACCATCGCCGAGTCCGGCGTGCCCGGCTACGAGGCCACGTCGTGGTTCGGCATGTTCGCGCCGGCCGGCACGCCCGCGCCCGTGGTCGCGCAGCTCAATGCCACCATCGTGAAGGTGCTCGCGCAGCCCGACATCCGGAAGAAGCTCGCGGAGCAGGGTGCCGAGGCCGCTGGCGAGACGCCGGCGCAGTTCGCCGACTTCATCCAGAAGGAGAGCGTGAAGTGGGGCAGGGTGGTGAAGGAGTCCGGCGCCAGCGTCGATTGAGGGTTCCGTGGCTGCACTAGAACGCTGTCCCTAAAGTGCCGTTCTTCGCCGCCACCACCTCGGCCATCATCGAGAGGGCGATCTCGGCCGGCGTCCGGCTGCCGATGAACAGCCCCGCAGGGCCGTGCAGGCGCTGCAGTTCGGAGTCCTGGAGCCCGAAGTGCAACTGCAGCCGCTCGCGCCGCCGCGCGCTGTTGTTGCGCGAGCCGATGGCGCCGACGTAGAACGCGCGCGAGCGCAGGGCCTCGATCAGGGCCAGGTCGTCCAGCCTGGGGTCGTGGCTCAGGGCGAGCACGGCCGTGCGGTCGTCCTCCCGCAGGGCCAGCACCACGTCGTCGGGCATATCGCGAGTGAACGCGATGCGACCCTGCGCCCAGGCCGGGGCCTGCTCCAGGCGAGGGTCGCACAGCACGATGTCGAAGCCGACGGCCAGGGCCATCTGGCACGCGTAGTACGCGGTGTCGCCCGCGCCGATGACGACCAGGCGCGCGACCGGCGCGAAGCAGGCCACGAAGCGCTCTGCATCCAGCTGCGGCGCCGAGCCCCGTGCGACATCGTGCAATAGCACTTCGCCGGTGGCCAGGTGCAGCGTGCGCTCCACGCAGCGCCGCCGTGTGCAGGCGTCGAGCAGCTCCGGCAACCGGCTGCGCTCGCGCAGGGGCTCCATGACCAGTTCCACGGTGCCGCCGCAGGGCAGGCCGAAGCGGTGGGCCTCGTCGGCCGAGATGCCGTAGCGCAGGACTTCGGGAAGCGCCGCGGTGCCCTGGTGGGCCTGCGTCTGCGCCGTGGCCTGTTGCTGCACGCGGCGCACCAGGTCGTCCTCGATGCAGCCGCCCGAGACGGAGCCGGTCACCTCGCCGCGCGCATTCATCGCCATCAGCGATCCGGGAGGGCGCGGTGACGATCCCCAGGTGCGCGCGACGGTCACCAGCCACGCGCGCTCACCCGCCTGCAGCCAGCCGTTCGCCGTGCGCAGCACGAGGCTGTCCAGGTCGGTCGCTTCCATGTCAGCCGGAGAGCGCGGAGCGCACGGCATCCGGGGTGAACGGGGCCTGGTAGAAGCGCCGTCCCGTGGCGTCGAACAGGGCATTGGCCAGCGCGGCCGGGCCCGGCACCGAGGCGGATTCGCCGGCGCCCATGGGCGGCTCGTCCTGCCGCGGCATCAGCACCACCTCGATCGGCGGCACGTCGCGGAAGCCGATGATGGGATAGCCGCCCCATTCGCGGCTGGCCACGCCCCGGTCGTCGAAGGCGACACGTTCCAGCAGGCTGCGGCTCAGGGTCTGGATGACGTTGCCGTGGATCTGGTGGCGCACGCCATCGGGGTTGACCATCATGCCCGTGTCCTGGCCCACCACCACGCGTCGCACGGCGATGCGGCCGCTCGCCGGATCGACCTCGATATCGACGACCCAGGCGGCCCAGGCCGCGCCGAAGCCGGGAAACCGGCTGTGGACGTAGCGCGCATAGGCCACGCCGCGCCCGCGCAGCAGACCATGGGCGCCCGGCAGGCCCCGGCTGCCCGGCTGGCCGCGCTGCCAGCCCGCGTGGCGTGCCGTGGCCTCGATCAGTTCGATGGCGCGCTGGTCGTCGAGGTGGCGGACGCGGTAGTCCACGGGATCGGCGCCGGCCGCCTGGGCCAGCTCGTCGATCATGCAGTCGTGGGCGAAGGAGTTGGGCAGGGCCGACACGCCGCGCAGCCAGGAGGAGCGCACCAGCGGCGCCATGTCGTGGCAGGCGATGCGCCGGTTCGCATAGCGGTAGGGCGGCACGGCGGTGCGGTCGCCCATCTCCAGCGTGCGCGGCTGGCCCGGCACGCGGCCCGTGAGCAGCAGGGCCAGCAGGGGCGCATCGTTGGAGGGGTAGCGCACGGCGAAGTCGCAGGCCAGCAGCTCGCCGTCTCGGCCGATGGCCGCGCGCACGTCCATGAGCTGGCCCGTGCCCTTGGGCTCCCACTGGTGTTCCTGCTCGCGCGTGAGCTGCACGCGCACCGGCGCGCCCACGGCCATGGAGAGCAGGGCCGCATCGGCGCAGACATCGTCGGCGCAGTTGCGACCGTAGCAGCCCGCAGCCTCCAGGCGCACGATGTCGATATGGTCCTCGCCCAGTTGCAGCAGCCGGTCCAGGTCGGTTCGCAGCATGTGCGGGTTCTGCGTGCCGGACCACACGGTGAGCCGGCCTTCCTGGAAGTCGACGACCGCGCAGGAAGGGCCGATGGAGGCGTGCATCTGGTAGGGCCAGACGTAGCTGCGCTCCAGCACGGCGGCGGTTTCAGCGCCCGCGAAGGCAGCGTCCACGTCGCCCTCGTCCACCAGCGCGCGGCGCTGCGCCGGGTTCGCGCGGATGGCGCTGGCCACGTCGCGCAGGTCGGGTGCGGGCGGAACGGGCCGCCATTGCACTCGCAGCGCGCGCAGGGCGGCGATGGCCTGCTCTTCGCGGTCGGCGACCACGCCGACGAAATCGCCCTCGGCGACCACCTGCACGTTGCCCGGCAGATGGGCGACGGAGGCATGGTCCACCGCGACGAGGCAGTGGCCGATGAAATCCCCGCCGTCGCGGCCCGGATGCGGCGGCCGCACCACGCGGCCATGGCGCATGCCGGGCACGCGCACGTCGTGCACGAAGCTCAGCTCGCCGGCGGCCTTGGCGGGAATATCCACGCGCGCGGCGCCGCGGCCCACCAGCCGGTACTCGCTGGCGGGCTTGAGTTTCACCGGCTGCTCGGGCGGTGCCAGCGGCAGGTGAAGGCGCTGCCCCTGCAGCAACTGTCCGTAGTGGAGCGCGCGCGCATCGCCGCCGTCGGCAAAGGCCACGTGGCCATCGCGCGCCTGCAGGCGTCCGGCCTCCACGCCCCAGTGCGCGGCGGCCAGCGCCAGCAACTGCTCGCGCGCCTGGGCGGCGGCACGGCGCAGTGGCACGGCGGAAATCTGGATGCTCGCGCTGGCGATGGTCGGCCCCTGGTTGGGCGCTGCGGCCGTGTGGCCCAGCACCATCTCCAGCCGCTCCAGGGGCACTTCCAGTTCTTCCGCCACGATCTGGGCCAGGGCGGTGCGGATGCCCGTGCCCAGGTCCACGTGGCCGTTGAACGCCAGGGCGCGCCAGCCTGCCTCCGTGCCCGGATCGGAGAGCACGGCCACGAAGATCTCGGGCGTGGCCTGCACGTAGTCGGTGCCCGAACCGGGCTGGCCCGGCGCGGGCTTCGGAGGCGCCACGGGCTGGCGCACGACGAGCAGGGCGCCGGGGCGGTCCAGCAGCTGGGCGTGCAGGTCGTGGGGCTGGGGCAGCGTCATGGAGCGGCGTTCTCTCAACGCGCGAGCGCGTCGGTGTCGGCCAGGGCCTGGTCGAGGGGCATCACGGCCGCGTATTTCTGCGCCATGTCGAACAGGTTGGCCTCGTGCGGGCCCAGGGCGCGGTCGCCGCAGCAGTCGGCCACCACCAGCGGGCGGAAGCCCGACTGCATCGCATCGACCACACTGGCGCGCACGCAGCCGCTGGTGACGCAGCCGGCCACCAGCAGCGTCTGCACGCCGCGCTGGGCCAGCCAGGGCGCGAGCATGGTGCCGAAGAAGGCCGAGGGCGTGCTCTTGCGCACCACGTATTCGCCGGGGGCGGGGGACAGCTCGGGCACGATGGCGCTGGCGGGACTGTCTTCCTTCAAGGTCAGCATGCCGGGCACCTTGAGGCAGAAGATATTGCTGTCCGCATCGTCGTCCGAGAACACGATGCGGCTGTGCGCCACGGGCCAGCCGCGCTCGCGCGCATGGGCCAGCAGGCCGCGCGTGCGGGCGATCGCCTCGGGGATGTTGCCGCCGCCGAACACGGCCGGATCGGCGAAGCCGTTGACGAAGTCGATGATGAGCAGGCCGAAGGGCGCCTTGAGCGGCAGCGGCGTGCCGAAGCCCTGGCGCGCGTAGGCGGAGATGTCGCCCTGCACGGCCCCGGCGGGGATGCCCTGGGCGCTGGTGGTGATGGTGTTCGTCATGCGATGTCCTTGCCTTGCCGGGATTTTCCGGCGGCGCGCGCCAGTCCTTGTTCGTCCTGCACCACGCCGTCGATGACCACGGGCGTGCCGTCCAGCGCCACCGTGCAGTGGCGCATGGGAATGTCGATGTGGCAGGCGGTGGTGCGGCTGCCGCCGGCCTCGTTGTTGGGGCCCATGGACCAGAGGAAGTTGCCCTCGAAGGCGCGCGCATCCATGCCGATGTGGGTCTCCTTGTTGTAGTGGGCCAGCATGGACCAGTGGGCGCGCGGCTGCAGGCCCCAGCCCACGTGGGAGACGGCGTAGGCCTCCGGATCCTCGTAGGAGGCCATGTATTCCGTGAGGATCTCGGCCTGCAGCCCGCCGTTGATGCGCGTCACGTAGCCCTTCTCGATCGTGAGCTCGATGGGCTCGGTCACGTAGTCCTTCATGGGCAGCAGGATGTCGCCGCGGTCCAGTACCACGCGGCCATGGCTCTGGCCTTCGTCGGGCCAGGTCAGCACGAAGCCGCTGGGCCAGTGGTCCCACCGGCCCGGCTCGTCCACGAAGCCGTATTCGCAGATGGCGGGGAACTCGCCCAAAGCGCAGTGCAGATCGGTCCCGGCCGCGGAGGTGATATGCATCTGCCTGGCCGCCTCGATGCGCTTCGATGCGGCCTGCACGCGCGCGCGGTCGGCCTCGGTGGGCACCAGGCGGCACAGCACCTCGGGCGGCTCCACGGCCAGCAGGATCTTGGTGCCTGTCTGCAGGATCTCGTGCTGCTCGGGCGAGAACAGCAGGGTCATGAGGTCCAGCACCAAGTCGCTGGCCTTGAGCGCGGCGATGGCGGCGGGGTTGCCGGTCAGGGGCGTCGTGCCGAGGTAGGCCAGCGAGTCGCGGCTGAGCGATTTCTCGGCGTTGACGGGCGGCAGGTCCAGCCGGTTGACGCGCGCGCCCAGGTCGCTGGAGGCCGCGATCGCGCAGCGCAGCGTCTGCGGATGCGTGTCGGCGCCCGTGAGCACCGTAACGGTCTGGCCGGGCTCGAGCCGGGACAGCGTGAGCACCTGCTTCCAGGCGTGGATCAGATCGTTGTCGCTGACGGACATGCGGGGCTCCTTGGCGGTGTGGTGGTGATGGCGGGTCTGCGGGCAGGCATTCAGGCATTCAGTCGACTTCTGCGCCGAGGAAGTCTCCCAGGGCGGCGTAGAAGCCGGCCTCGTTGTCCCACGGGATCATGTGCCCGGCACCGGGCACGCGCACGTGGACGGTCTGGGGCGCCAGGCCCTGCCACTCGGCCACGTCCGCGTCGCGCACCACGTCGCCGCGCTCGGCGGTGACGAGCAGCAGCGGCTGCGGGATGCGCGGCAGGTCGGCATGGATGTCGTCGCGGCCGAAGTCCTCGAAGCTCTGCACGATGGCGGGTTCGTGGCAGGTGTGCAGCCATTGCGCGCGCAGGCGGCGCTGTTCTTCGGTCCATGTGGGGCAGAAGGCGCGCATGGCTTCGGCATCCATGCCCTGCGTGGCCTGGCGGATCGAGTCCACGTACCAGGGCAGGGCGGCGGGATAGGCGCGGCGGCCGGGGCCGGAGACGGGAGGATCGACGATGACCAGGCGCGTGAGCCCGGCCGGCTGGCTGCGCGCCGCGCGCACGGCGATGCGCCCACCCATGGAGTGGCCGATCAGCGCCCAGCGCTGCAGGCCCAGGGCCTGCGCCAGGGCGATCACGTCCGCGGCCTGGGCGTCGAGCCCATAGTCGAGGCCCGGGCCGGAGGACGAGAGGCCGCGCCCGCGCACGTCGAGCACGTAGGTGTCGAACCGACGGCCCAGGTGCTCGGCGACGAAGCCCCAGGTCACGGCCGGGCTGGTGATGCCGGGGATCAGGATGACGGCATCGCGCCCTGCACGCTCGCCCTCTGCGCCGCCATAGCGCAGGTAATGCTGGCGGATGCCGTTGGCGTGGACGTGGCCGCCGTACAGGAGGGTGCTGGAGATGTTGGCGCGGTCGCTCATGGGAATGCTCCTCAGGCCTTGGCCGCAGTGTCGTACGGATAGGCGCCCGACAGCAGCGCGCCCGCGCCCGGCACCACCGGGTCCAGGCCCAGTTCCTTGAGGATGGCATAGGTGGTGGCGATGGAGGCCGTGAGCACGGGCTTGCCCGTGGCCGCTTCCACCTGGGCCACCGCGGGCAGCGAGGGCATCTGCACGCAGGCCGACAGCACGATCACGTCGGCATCCGCATAGTCCATGCCGGCGACGATGCCGGGCAGCTTCGCGGGGTCGTGGCGGCCCACCTCGAGGTTGTCCGGAATCTCCAGCGCGCGCCAGTCCACGATCTCGAAGCCCTCGGCGGCGATGTAGTCCATGACCAGCTGGGTGAGCGGAACCATGTAGGGCGCCACCAGGGCGATCTTCTTCGCTCCCATGACCTTCAGCGCCTCGACCAGCGCGCCCGCGCTGGTGATCACCGGGGCCGTTGCGCCGTTGCTCGCCGTGCGTTCCGTCAGGCGCTGCTGCGACACGCGGTGGTATCCCTTGCCCATGGCCATGATGGCCACGAGGCAGGCATAGCCCAGCACGTCCACCCGCGCATCGCTCAGCTCCAGTGCGCAGCGGTCGCTTTCGGCATCCATGGCGGCCAGCTCTTCCTTCTGCACCTTCTTCATCCGCATGCGGCTGGAGTGGAAGGTGAAGCGGTCCTGCGGCCGCAGCGTGGAGTGGGCCTGCAGCATGGCCGGCACCTCGGTCTCCATCGTGGTGTTGGAGCTGGGAACGATCTGGCCGATGCGGTATGTCTGGGTCATGGCGTGCCTTGTTCGCGCAATGCGCGTTTGATAAAGATCAGATGGGTGTGTACGCTTCATTTTTGCAAAACCCGTGCCGTCTGGCAAACGGCAATTTCATCGGGGTTTGCACCTATGTTGTGCATGAAATGCACCAAAAAATGCAATGGCAGGCTTATCCTTGCACATCGTGGTGCTCTTGATATGTCTCAAGAAATCAAGTGCATACACCTAAATAAGGTGGATTTCCTGTATGGCATGGATAGTGCTTTTCACCTTCCAAGAGCCTGCCGCAGCGACGGCCGCCCGCCCCGACCCACCCCCATTCCCGCAAGGAGAGAACCGTGTCCCAATCCCCCCGTATCGCCGTCGTCGGCGCCGGCCTGGGCGGCGCCGCCGCCGCCAAGCTGCTGCTGCAGGAGGGCTTCGATGTCCGCGTCTATGAGCAGGCGCCCAGCTTCTCGCGCCTGGGGGCCGGCATCCATGTCGGGCCCAACGTGATGAAGATCCTGCGCCGCATCGGCATCGAGGATGCGCTCAACGCCCAGGGCTCGCACCCCGACTACTGGTACAGCCGCCACTGGCAGACCGGCGACGTGCTGGCGCAGATCCCGCTGGGCGACTACGCCGTCCAGGAGTACGGCGCCAGCTACCTCACCGTGCACCGCGGCGATTTCCACGCGTTGCTGATCGACGCGCTGCCGGACAGCGTGATGGCCTACGGCAAGTTCCTGACGAAGGTCGAGGACCGCGGCGATGTCGTGGTCATGCACTTCGCCGACGGCACGACCGAGGAGGCCGACATCGTCATCGGCGCCGATGGCGTGAATTCCCGCATCCGCGAGGAACTGCTCGGCCCCGAACTGCCCAAGTACGCGGGCTACCTGGCGCACCGCGCCGTGTTCCCCACGCCCGAGGTCAAGGCCGGCATGCTGCCCTTCGACGCCTGCGTGAAGTGGTGGAGCGATGACCGCCACATGATGACCTACTTCGTCACCGGCAAACAGGACGAGCTCTACTACGTGACCGGCGTGCCCGTCGAGCACTGGGACCTGAACGACCGCTGGCTGCCCAGCAGCAAGGAGGAGATGCGCGAGGCCTTCTCCGGCTGGCACCCCACGGTGCAGGCGCTGATCGACGCCACGGTGGAGGTGACGAAGTGGTCGCTGCTGGAGCGCGATCCGCTGCCCCTGTGGAGCCGTGGCCGCCTGGTGCTGCTGGGCGATGCGTGCCATCCCATGAAGCCGCACATGGCGCAGGGCGCGGCGATGGCCATCGAGGACGGCGCCATGCTGGCGCGCTGCCTGAAGGAAGTCGGCGCGCACAACCACGAGCTCGCCTTCGCGCTGTACGAGGCCAACCGTGCCGAGCGCGCCAGCAAGGTGCAGCGCATCTCGCACGACAACACCTGGCTGCGCACGAACGAGGATCCATCGTGGTGCTTCGGCTACGACGTGTTCAGTATCCCCCTGGTGGAACCGAAGGTCGCCGCCACGGCCTGATACTCGCTGCCGCAGCCGAACGCATCCCATGGGAAACCCCCTCCAATCCAGCAGCCCGGCCCCCGGCCTCCGGCTGCGGGTCAACGGCCGCGCCTGCGACGTGCCCGCCGCGCCCGGCACGGCGCTGCTGCACGTGCTGCGCAACGACCTGGAGCTGAATGGCCCGAAGTACGGCTGCGGCCTGGGCGAGTGCGGCGCCTGCACGGTGCTGGTCGACGGCGTGGCCGCGCGGTCCTGCGTGATCCCCGTGCAGGCTGCCGTGGGCCGCGAGGTGACCACGCTCGAAGGGCTCGGTTCGCGCGCATGCCCCGGCCCCACGCAGCAGGCCTTCATCGACTGCCAGGCGGCCCAGTGCGGCTATTGCCTCAATGGCATGGTCATGACTGTCGAGGCCCTGCTGCGCCGCAATCCAAACCCCTCGGAGCAGGAGGTTCGCAACGAGCTGCACCACAACCTCTGCCGCTGCGGCACGCATGTGGAGATCCTGCAGGCCGCGCTGCGCGCCGCGCGACTGCGTGCGGGCAGCAGGGGCGCGGGCGGCCTGGCGACCGAAGCGGGGGAGTGCCCATGAGCCTGCCGGCCCGTTCCATCGCACCTCCTGCGGCCGAGATCCGGGGCGTGCCCGCGGACCTGCTGCACGGCCTGGCCGTGCGGCCCGACCGCATGGGCTGGGACGGGCTGCGCTACCAGGGCGACGCACTGGCCGGTGCCCGGCTGGACGATGTGCGCGCCATGGCCGGCGTCGTGGCCGCGGTGCGCACTGGCAACTTCCTGGGCGTGGTCGCCATGGCGCCGGTCCATGCGCAGCAGGCGGCAGTGGCCCTGGCGCCGGTCTGGCGCGGGATGGATGCCGGAGCGAGCGCACCGCTGCCCGATGCCCCGGCGGGCGATGCGTTCGTCTGGCAACCGCCCCGCACCGATGTGCATGCCGGCGCGCGCGCCATCGCCTGGTGCATGGAGGGCCATGCCAGCCTGTGGCTGCCCGCCTGCGCGCCGGACATGCAGGCCCTGGTCGCTGGTGAAATCGCGGCGCTGCTGCAGTTGCCCGTGCAGGCCGTGCGCCTGTTCGTGCTGGACGGCGCTGCTCCGCCCGCGATGGCATGGGTGGACGCTGCGGCCGATGCGGCCCTGCTGTCCCGGGCCGTGGCCCGGCCTGTCAGCGTGGCGTGCGCGGGCGCCGAGCCATGCGCGCTGGCACTGCAACCCGTGGCCCGGCCTTCCCCGGGCACCGGCACCGCGTTGCGGCCGGCCGAAAGCGCTGATGAAGCGCCAGCCCTCTTTGCTTTTTCCTCCACTCTGCCCTGGGCCGTGCGGCCCAGTTGCGCACGCCTGCTGAGCCAGTCCGATGCGGCCTGCGCGGCGGCCCTGCCCAGCGTGCAGGATGCGGGCACCGTGCAGGGTGGACGCCATGCGCGGGGTCTCTCTGAGGCCGGTGTGGACGATCTCAACGCCGCGCAGGTGTTCGCGAGCGAAAGCCTGTGGCACGAATGGGCCCTGGAGCAGGGGCAGGATCCGCTGGACTGGCGCCTGCGGCACCTGCCCGAGGGTCCGGCGCGCGACCTGGCCACGCGCGTGGTGCAGAGCGCGCCGTGGCCCGGTGACGCGAAGGATGGCGATGGTCGCCTGCACGGCCGGGGCTTCGCGACCGCCTGCATGCAGACCCTCGACCCCAAGGGCCGGGACCGCGTGGTCTGGAGCGCCTGGGTCGCCGAAGTGGCCGTGCATCCGCAGACCGGCGAGATCGAAGTCACCCGCGTGGTCGCGGGCCACGACAGCCAGCATCTGCAGGCAGCGCAGGGCGCCAGCATGCACGCGCACACCGTGGAGCACGATGCGCAATGGCTGGCCAGCGCGCGCCGGCTGCTGGGTGCGCCGTCCGCCTTCGATGACTGGAGCAGTCCTGCAGGCGCTGCCGCCAACGATGCGCCGGCCGCAGGCGGGGCGCTCACGGCGGGCACCGCGGGTGACGGCACCCTGGTGCGCCACGGCCAGTTGGGTTTGGACGGCGTGGCCACTTTGCCGGCCGCCGCGGCGATCGCCAACGCCATACGCCACGCCACGGGCGTGCGCCTGCGCGAAGTACCGTTCCAGACGGAGCCTCTGCGCCTGGCGCTGGCCGGCGAGGCGAGGGCGGGCAGTCCACGTGGGCGCAGCGCGCTGCGCCGCGGCCTGGGCTGGCTCGCGGCCGGTGCCGCCGGCATCGCGGGCCTGGCCGCCATGGCGTGGCCGATGAAGCCGGCCCTGCCGCTCACCGACGGGCCCGATGCGTCGCTCTACTCTCCGCAGGCCATCGAGCGCGGCCGCCTGGTCGCGGCGGCCGGCGATTGCGTCGTCTGCCACACCGCGCCGGGCGGCGCCCCGAACGCGGGCGGCCTGGGCCTGGAGACGCCGTTCGGCACTATCTACTCCACCAACATCACGCCCGACAAAGAGACCGGCATCGGCCGCTGGTCATATGCGGCCTTCGAGCGCGCCATGCGCCAGGGCATCCACCAGGACGGACGCCAGCTCTATCCGGCCTTCCCGTACACGGCCTTCGCCAAGCTCAGCGACGGCGACCTGCAGGCGCTCTACGGCTACCTGATGTCCCGGCCCGCCGTGCAGGCCCGCGCGCCCGAGACGCAACTGGCCTTCCCCTACAGCCTGCGCCCGGCCATGGCCGGCTGGAACCTGCTGTTCCACGATGCCACGCCCTTCCGCGCCGATCCGGCCCGCAGCGCCGAATGGAACCGCGGCGCCTACCTGGTGGAAGGCGCGGGCCACTGCGCGGCTTGCCATTCCCCGCGCAATGCGCTCGGCGCCGAGAAGGGTGGCATCCACTACCTTGGCGGCGGCGAGGCCGAGGGCTGGAGCGCACCCGCGCTCAACCGGCTGGCCGACGGCCCGCTTCCCTGGAGCCGCGAGTCGCTCCACCAGTACCTGCGCACGGGTTTCTCAGCGCGCCACGGCGTGGCCGCCGGCCCCATGGCACCCGTGATCCACGGGCTGGCCGAACTGCCCGACGCCGACGTGCGCGCCATCGCCACCTATCTGATGGAGTTGCCCGGCCGGGCGCCGCAGGCCGCCCCGGCCCCCGATGCCGCGCCGGTCTCCGTGCCGGCTGCGGCCACGGCCGCAGCGGTGCCTCTGCCCGCGCGCACCCTGGACCGCCACGCCAACGGCGAGCGCATCTACCAGAACGCCTGTGCCGTCTGCCACGAGGCCGGCAGCGGCCCGACCCTCTTCGGCGCCCGGCCGCTGCTGGGGCTCAACACCAACCTGCATGCCGCCACGCCGGACAACCTGGTCCAGGTCATCCTCCACGGCATACAGCAACCCGCCAACGACGCCCTGGGCTACATGCCGGGCTTCGGCGACAGCCTGGACGACCGGCAGATCACCGACCTGCTCGGCTACCTGCGCACCCGCTTCGCACCGGAGGAAAAAGCGTGGCCGATCGATACGGACACGATCCGCCGGCTGCGTGCCACGGCGCATGCGGGCGCGCCATGACCGCATGACCCGGTGAGCGCGGCCCGCGGCATGCGGGGCCGCGGACAAGAAGAGGAAAAGCGGGAGGACGGTTTTCGCGATCGGCCCCTTCGGTGGCGCCGGAGGGTTCGATCGCACATCAACAGCTAGCGGTGACGACCACAGGAGTTCCCATGTCATCTTCATTCGTTTCGGTGGAAAAAGGCATCCAGACAGCGGGTGTCGGCCGGTTCCAGTACCGGCTCTTCGTGATCTTCGGCCTGGTCTGGCTGGCCGACGCCATGCAGGTGCTGTCCATCGGCTTCAGCGCGCCGTCCATCGCCAAGACCTTCGGCAAGACGGTGCCCGAAGCGCTGCAGACCGGCACCTTCTTCTTCATCGGCATGCTGATCGGCGCCTTCGTCTTCGGCCGCCTGGCCGACCGCATCGGGCGCCGCCCGGTGCTGATGATGGCAGTGGTCATCGATGCCTGCGCCGGCGTGGCGTCGGCCTTCGCGCCCGAGTTCGCCTGGCTGCTGGTGCTGCGCTTCATCACGGGCATCGGCGTGGGCGGCACGCTGCCCGTGGACTACACCATGATGGCCGAGTTCCTGCCCAGCGACCGCCGCGGGCGCTGGCTGGTGCTGCTGGAATCGTTCTGGGCCGTGGGCACCATCTTCCTGGCCATCCTGGCCCTGGTGGCCGTGTCCTGGGGCAACGACGCCTGGCGCGTGATCTTCTTCGTGACCGGCATTCCGGCGCTGGTGGGCGTGGTGCTGCGGTTCTACATTCCCGAATCGCCCATGTACCTGAACCGCAACGGCAAGTCCGACCAGGCCCGCCAGGTGCTCGAGCGCGTGGCCAAGGTCAACGGCAACACCACGCCCATTCCGCCGCTGCAGCCCGAGAAGCAGGAGCGCAAGTCGCTGTTCGCGCTGTTCTCGGCCGAACTGCGCCGCCGCAGCCTGGCGCTGTTCCTGGCCTGGGCGCTGATCTCCATCGCCTACTACGGCGTCTTCGTCTACCTGCCCGTCAAGCTGAGCAGCGAGGGCTTCGCCTTCATGCGCGGCCAGGTCTTCCTGGTGGTGCTGGCCCTGGTGCAGCTGCCCGGCTTCGCCCTCTCGGCCTACGGCGTGGAGCGCTGGGGCCGCAAGCCCACGCTGATCGGCTTCCTGCTGCTCAGCGCCGTGGGCTGCATGCTCTACAGCCTGGGATCGTCGCCGTTCGTGGTGATCGGCTCCACCCTGCTCATGAGCTTCTCGCTGCTGGGCACCTGGGGCGCGCTCTACGCCTTCACCCCCGAGGTCTATCCCACCGACCTGCGCGCCAGCGGCATGGGCATGGCGGGCGCCGTCGCGCGCTTCGGCGGCCTGTTCGCCCCGGCCATCATCGCGCCCATCATGGCGACGCACTTCACGCTGGCCCTGGCCGTGCTGTCCGCCATGCTGGCGGGGGGCGCGCTGTCGATCTGGGCGGTGGACGTGGAATCGCGCAACCGCGCGCTCGACTGATGTCGGCCCTGGTCCCTGCCGGCAGGGCGGATGCCGCCCTGCGCGATGACGAATACCTCATCACGCGGACCGACATCGAAGGCCGCATGGTGTACGTGAACCCCGCCTTCGTCGAGCGCAGTGGCTACGAGTCGGGGGAACTGCTCGGGCAGCCCGCCAGCATGATGTATGCGCCCGACACGCCGCCCGAACTGAGCGCCGACCTGTGGCGCACCGTCAAGGCCCATGGCGCCTGGACCGGCGTGATGCGCCACCGCTGCAAGGACGGCAGCTGCTTCTGGGCGCAGGCCACGATCACGCGCACGATGCAGGACGGCCGGCATGTGGGCCACACCACCGTGCGCACCCGGGCCGGCGAACATGAGGTGGCGCGGATGCGCCGCTTCAACGCCGCCCGGCAGGGCGGGGCGGTCGCGCTCCACACGCTGCGGGAAGGGCGGCTCGCCCTGCGCGGCATCGGCGGCCTGCTGCGCCTCGTGACCGCGCCGACGCTGGCGTCGCGGCTGGCGCTCGCCCAGGCGGCCAATGCCGTGGTGGTCTGCCTGGCCGCGGCGCAGTGGTTCGGCGCGCGGGATGTCACGCCCCCTGCCGCCATCGCGACCTTCGTGGTCTCGCTGGCGCTCGGCGTTGCGCTGGAGATGACCCGGCAGCGCATCCGCACGCCCGTGCGCCGCCTGCTGTCGCATGCACGCGGCATCGGTGCGGGCGACCTGACCCGGCCGGCGCAGCCGGACGCGCGCGCCGACGACGAGGTGGCCCGCCTCGGCGCCAGCATGGACGTCATGCAGAAAAGCCTGGCCAGCCTGGTGCGCGACCTGCGCGAGGGCGTGAGGACGGTCGATGGCGCGGCCAGCGAAATCTCCGACGCCAACATGGACCTGGCGGCGCGCACGGAACAGACCGCCTCCGCCATCGAGCAGGCGGTGGGACGCATGCACGAGCTGAGCGACGCGGTGCACCGCAATGCCACGCACGCGGACCAGACGCACCGGCTGGCCGCCTCGTCCCGCGACGCCGCCGAACAGGGGCGCGAGCTGGTGCGGCAGGTGATCGACGGCATGGGCGACATCGCGCGCAGCACCGCGGGCATTTCCGATATCTCCTCGATGATCGAGGGCATCGCCTTCCAGACCAACATCCTCGCGCTCAACGCCGCCGTCGAGGCGGCGCGCGCCGGCACCCACGGCCGCGGGTTCGCGGTGGTGGCTGCCGAAGTGCGCAGCCTGGCCCAGCGCAGCTCGGAAGCGGTCCGGCAGATCAGCCAGTTGCTGGATGTCTCCCGGGGCCATGTCGCCAGCGGGGAGCGGCTGGCCCAGGCCGCCGGCGGCAGCATCGACGAGATCGTGCGCCTCGCCTCCCAGGTGCTGGCCACCGTGGGCGAGATGTCCCAGGCCTCCCAGGGGCAGCACGAGGAAATCACGCGCATCAACGACGTCATCGGGCAGATCGACGATGCCGTCCGGCAGAACTCCGCGATGGTGGAGCAGGCCGCGGCCGCCGCCGCTTCCCTGGCGGACCAGAGCCGCAGGCTGGACCACTCCGTCTCCCTGTTCAGGACCGGCGGCGCCCATTAGCCGCGCGGCGCGCGCTCCCTACAATCCGCGCATGCCAGACAAGACCGCGACCGAGGATGAGGGATATGTGTTCTCCGAACAGGTGGGGCACCTGCTGCGCCGCGTGTACCAACGGCACACGGCGCTGTTCCAGCAGTACATCCCGGACTCCCAGCTGACGGTCGCCCAGTTCGTGGTGCTGTGCTCGCTGCACGACCAGGGCAGCAGTTCCCTGGCCGAGGTGGTGAAGGCCACCGTCATCGACCAGGCCACCATCCGGGGCGTGGTGGACCGGCTGAAGCAGCGCGGCCTGATCAGCGTGGACCACGACCGCGTGGACCGGCGCAAGGTGGTGATCGAACTCACCGACGAGGGCCGCGACCTCGTGCGCACCATGCAGCCGTTCGCGCGCAGGATCACCCAGAGCACCTACGGCCGGCTCAATCCCGCGGAACGGCTGGCGCTGGATTTCCTGCTGCGCAAGATGCTGGAGGGTGGCGAGGGCGAATAGCCAGGCTGCCTGTGCCGCCTCGTACGGAGGTGGCCGGCCTGAAAGATGACGGCACGCACACCATGCTGCCGAAACTGCCGAGCGACAGCGCATCCCGCCCATCCCGAAGCGATACCGGCAGGATGCCGCACGCAGACTCAATAGGGAAGATGACCGATCCTTGGCCAGCCTTGCATTCCTGTTGACCGGACCGGTCTGTTCATCAGACCTGGGAACGCATCACCACATCCGCCGCAACGCGTTGTCCCTGCGCACCAGGGCATGCCACAGCGCCGCCGCGATGTGCAGGCCGATCACCCAGTAGAAGGCCGTGCCCAGCCATTCGTGGGCCGATTCCAGCGTGCCGGCCAGTTGCTTGTCCACCCACGCCGAGGGCCAGCGGATGGACGCGTCCGTGAATGGCAGGCCGATGCCGCGGCCGCCCACCAGGCGGCAGGCCATGCCCAGCAGGGGCTGCACGATGAGAAAGGCGTAGAGCAGGCCATGCCCCAGGTGCGCGCCGATGCGCAGGGGCGCCGGCAGGGGCGGCTCGATCGGCGGCTGCGGTGAGCGCCAGCGCGCGGCCAGCCGCGGCAGCACGAGCAGCAGCACCAGCATGCCCAGCAGGAAATGCGCCTCCACCATCAGCAGGCGGCTGTCGCTGCCGCGCTCGAAGGCCTGGCGCAGGTTGATGCTGGCATAGGCCAGCGCGACGAGCGCGAACATGGACCAGTGCAGCAGTCGCAGCGTGGCCGAGTACTTGGAGGGCGTGGTCATCGTCGGGACTTCCTCGTGGGGATGGCATGCGGGCGCCGGATCTGCCCGGCAACGCGCGAGAGTGTGCCATGCCGTCCAGCGGAATCCATGCCGCAGCGCACCCGCGCAGGCTGACCGTTCCCTGCCGGGAAGGGAAGCGCATGGCGACCGCCCTCAGCCCGGAACCCGGTAGTGGTACCCGTAGGCCGTCCTGAACCCCATGGATTCATACAGCCGCAGTGCAGGTGCGTTCTGCGCCCGCACCTGCAGGTAGGCGCTGGTCGCCCCGGCCTCGCTGCCCCAGTGCAGCAGTGCCTCCACCAGGGCGCGTCCGCGCCCGCTGCCCCGGTGGTCGGGGGCCACGGCCAGGTCGAACAGGCCCACGGCGCCGCGCTCCAGCACCGCCAGCCCGAAACCGACGGCATGGCCATGGGCGCCGAGCTGCAGTGCATAGCCCACGGGGTGGGCGATGGCGTCCAGGATGCCGCGGTGCAGGTTGCGGTGGTGCAGGGCCACGCCATTGGCCGCCGCGAAGCCTTCCAGCCACGCGGACGATGGCGAGGTGCTGACCAGGGTGTTGCCATCGGGCCTGGGCAGCGAGCCCGGCGGCAGGGGCCGTTGCAGCACCAGCGAGGGGTCGAAGTGCTGGTAGCCCGCATCCGCCAGTGCCTGGTCGGCTTCGGCCGGCGCCAGGGGCGAGATGCGGAACACGGCGGGCAATCCATGCCGCGCGTACAGCACTGCCGCCGCCTCGCGCACGCCATCGAACGGCGCATCCGCCACCAGTGCGTTGACCGAATTGGCGCGCTTGGTGTACCCGCCCGATAGCCGGAACACCCAGCCTTCGTGGAATACCGTCTGGTGCGCAGGCCAGGCGTTGAAGGCGCGCTCTTCCAGCGCGCGGACGAGGGTTGCAGGGGCTGTGTGGGTCATCTTTCCTGTGCCTGAACCAGCAAGGCGAGGGTGGACAGAGTGCGCAGCAGCGCTCCGCGCTCCGGGGACCGCAACCGCGCGGGAACGGTCTCCAGCAGCGCCGCCGTGCGGTCCAGGCCGGCGTGCCGGAGCTGGCGCGCCTGGTCCCGTGCCCGCACCTCCAGCCCGCCAGGCTGGTGGCGCAGGCCCTGGCGCAGCCACTGCGCCAGCCATTGCGACGTGGCGCCGAGGAGGACCCGGGCGCCCGTGGACGTTTCGCTGGCCGTGCGCAGCGCGAGCGCCTGTGCGGCGGGGGCCTCGATCTGCGGCACCACCGCGCGCTGGTCCGTGAGCAGGGCCAGCGGTTGCATCACGGCGCGGCCCTGGTGCAGGGCCACCGGCCCCGCGACGGCGCGCAGGGCACCCCATTCGCCCGACAGCGTGCGTGCCAGCGCGTCCACCGCGCCTGGCGCTGCCGCACGGTGCGGCAAGGCGAGGTGCAAGGCAGCGGAGGAAGACGCGATGCGTGCGTGCAGCACCTGGGCGGCGGCGTCCCAGGTGCACTCCTCGGTGTGCATGCCCGGGAAGGCCACCACATGCAGCGGACCGGATGTCCCCCCGGCCGCGCCCGTGGCGGCCTGGCGCGGTTGCACGAACTCCGGCGGCATGTTGCGCAGGCGCTCCACCAGCGACTCCACGCTGCCCTGGCGCAGCGGGGCAGCCAGGTCGTCCCAGGCCGTGGGCGAGAGCGGCATCACGCCGGTCTGGCGCGCGCCGGAGCCGATGTCGATGGCGCCGTTGGCGCGCCGGGTCGCGGTCTTGGTGATGACCTGCCCCGCGGCGATCTGCCGCAGCGGAAAACCCGCCACCCGCCGGCCGGACAGCGCCTGCCCGGGGCCGCCTTCGCCGCGCGGCCACTGGCGCTCCAGCACCGTCACGGTCTGCGTGTCCGGGTCGGCGAACAGCAGGCTGGCGCCCTCGGCCGCGTCGTCGGCCCACAGCGCCGCGCCCAGCGACACGAGCTTGAGGTGGTCCAGCGCCACCTCGCCCTTCACCCCGATGCCCAGGATCTGGCTCGCATGCAGCGGCGGCCGCGACGGGCCCGGCGGCTGGGCGGCGGCGTCCTCGGCATGCGCGGCGGCGCGCGGCCGCGCCCACAGTTCTGCCGCCACCTGCAGCGTCCGCGCGGGGTCATCGCGGCTGCTGCGCGCCTGCTGGGACTGCAGCAGCAGCGACAGCTCGGCCAGGCCGTCGTCCACCCAGCGCCAGCCCAGCGCCTGCGCCCGGGCGCGTACCGCGCCGAACCGCGCGGCCAGGGCCATGGGGGGCTGCGACGTGCCTTCGAGCCACAGCGCCAGCAGCAGCTCGTCCAGCGCGTCGCGCAGCTGCAGGGCTTGCGGAGCGCGCAGGCGTCCCGGTGCCGTGCCACTGCCTTCCGGCGCGGCCGGCGTGGCTTCGCCGCGCGGCGCGACCTCCACCATGGTCTCGTCGCCACCGGGAGTCAGTTCCCCCGCGGCGCGGAAGGCCCAGAGGGCCACCACCACGTGGGCGCAGCCGCTGCCCTGCTGGCAGTCGCAGCGTGCGTGCACCAGCGAACTGCGCGAGAAAAAGCGCACCGTGCACATCGGCAGCCGCGCCGCGGGCGGCACCGAGGGGCCGTGCCAGGGCTGTACCGCCACCACCGGCCGCGATGCCGCCAGGCGCGCGGCCTGCTCCAGCACCGAGGGCGCGATGCTGGCCGCCACCGTCGCGTCGTCGAAATGGGCGGGGCTCCAGGGGCCTTCGGCCGCGGGTGCGGGAGTGGCCGCGGCGGCTGCGGGGGCACCGCCGTCAGAGGCATCTTCCCCAGCGGCCCCGGGCGTTGCGCCGCGTGCATGGTCCTGCTGGTAGGCCAGCACCAGCATCACGCGGTGCCGGCACATGCCGCTGGCCGTGCAGGTACATGCCGCGTCGCGCAGCGTGCGGCCCGGCGGCAGGCGCGTGCGTACGCCGTCGGCGAACTCCGCCACCACCGTGCCGTCGGCTTCCGTCGCCAGGCGGGGCAGCAGGCCCGCGGCCACGTCCTTCTGCGCGCGCTTCACGAAGCCCGCATTGGCCAGCGCGGTGAGCGCCTCGGGGGTGAGTTCGAGCAGGTCGGTCCGGTGCGCTGCGTCGTTCATGCCTGCACCTTTTCGGCCAGCCATGCCGCGAGCTGCCCCGGCGTCATGGCGCCCACTTGAGCGCCCTCGCGTACGAGCCGCGCGGCCATCTCCCGGTCGTAGGCGGGTTCGGCCTGCGCGTCGAGCGCGGCCAGGCCCAGCACCCTGGCGCCCGCGCCGGTCAGCGCCTTCACGCGGCGCACCAGCTCGCCCGGGTCGCCGCCCTCGTAGAAATCGCTCACCAGCACGACGATGGTGCGCGAAGGATTCGCCACCAGCGATTGCGCATATCCCACGGCCTTGGCGATATCGGTGCCGCCGCCCAGCTGCACCTTCATGAGCAGTTCCACCGGATCGGACACGTCGGCCGTCAGGTCCACCACCTGGGTGTCGAAAGCGACCAGCCGCGTGCGCATGCCCGGCAACTGCCAGAGGCACGCGGCCATCACGGCGCTGTGGATGACGGAATCCACCATGGAGCCGCTTTGGTCGATCAGCAGCACGATGTCCCATGGCTCGGCATGCCGGCGCGTGCGGCTCGAGAACACCGGCCGTTCCAGGTAGAGCCTGCCGCGCGCCGGGTCCCAGCGGCGCAGGTTGGCCGCCAGGGTGCGCTGGAAGTCGAAGTTGCGCGCCACCTTGAGGCGTGAGCGCCTGCGCCGGTCGCGGCTGCCGCCGAAGGCCTGCCGCACTTCGGTCGCAAGCTTCTCCATGATGCGTCGCACGACCTCGGCGACCAGCCGGCGCGCGGCCGCCAGCACCTCGGGGTTCATCAGGTGCTTGGTATGCAGCACCGCGCGCAGCAGCGATTCGGAAGGCTCGATGCGTTCCAGGACTTCGAGGTTGGTCACCACCTCGTCGATGCCGTAGCGCTCCACTGCGTCGCGCTCCAGGCGTTCGATCACCTCCTTCGGGAAGAGCGTGTGGATGGCGTTGATCCAGTCCGGGGTGCTCAGCGCGGAGGGGCCCAGGCCGGCGCTGCGCTCGCCGCGTTCGGCGCGGTCGCCGTCGCGGCCATAGAGCCATTCGAGGGCCGCATCGGCCGCCTGCGCGGCCTCGCCCAGCGCGCCGCAGGCGGGCTCGGCCGGTTCGCCGAGCAGCAGGCGCCAGCGCTGCAGGGTATCTGGAATGGACAGGGTCATGCCGGTGCCTCCATCTCGGTATCCGTGGGCAGGCCCCAGGCAGTCAGCCGGGCGGCGGCGGCGGCCTCGCCAGCACGCGCGGCCGCGATGTCTTCCGGCGCGAAGCCGCCGGCCTGCGCCGCGGTGAGGGTACGGCGCGGCAGGTGCCGAGCACCGTGCAGCGCGAGCACCTGGCCGGCCAGGTCACCGCGCTCTCGCGGCGGCAGCCAGGCGAAGGCCGCGCGCAACGCCGGCAGGGCGAGGATGAACTCCGCATCGTCCAGCGCCCGGACCCGCCGGTCCATGCCCGCGGCGAAGGTCGGCTGGGTGGCCAGCGATTCGCGCGCCAGGGCGAGGAGGCCGGCCAGCGCGTCGCCCAGCGTGGATGCCGTCATGGCGCCCAGCAGCGCCAGTGCATCCTCCACGGCCTCGGGGGGCGCTGCGTCGCCCGTACCGGGGCGCCCGGACAGCGCCAGGACCGCGCCGAGCGCCGCGCCCCGGGCGACGGGGGCCGCCTGCGGATCGGCGGCCTTGCGCTGCCAGACGGCGATCGCCCGCGCGGGCTCCAGGGCCAGCGGTGCCGGAGCGCCTTCGTGCAGGTCGGCGAGGTGGTCCGCCACGATGCGGTGCAGGGCGCGGTGGCCCCGCAGGTGGTCCTCGACGTCGGCGGGCGCCACCGCGGCAGGGGCCTCCAGCAGCCAGAGCGCCCGGTCGACACCGGCTTCCACCGCCACACGCAGCGCGGGTGCCCCCGCCATGCCCAACCACTGGCCGTGCCGCAGCAGCGTGTGCAGCAGCCCCAGGGCCGGCGCCAGTGCCTCGAAGCGCGGCTCCTGGCCGATGGCTTCGCCGAGTTCGCGCAGCAATCCGTCGCTCACGGAGGGCAGGCCCGCCCAGGCGGCCCGGTTCAGTGCTTCGGCCAGCGGCACGATACGGCCGCGGGCGCGCCGCAGGTCTTCCTCGAGCCGGGCGCGGGCGGCATCTTCCAGCGTGGCGCCCCAGGCACCCGCCTCGATGAGGGCGGCCTGCTGCTCCAGCGGCTCGCCGAGGCGCCAGGCCTCCTCGCGCTCTCCCGACATCGCCAGCGCCGGGCCGCGCGTGCGCACCACGCCGGGCAGCTGCAGCAGGGCCAGCCGGTGCAGCACGCGGCTGCGGGCGCGGTCCCTGTCCTGCAGCAGGTCGAGCGTGACCGTGCCGCGCAGCGCCAGCCCGTGCGCGGCCAGCTCCGCCTGCACCGCGGCCACCAGCGGCGGCTGCGGCGTGCCGGGCGCGAGGTGTCCTGCCGCGTCCCCGGCGAGCACGTCCATGGCTTCCACCAGCACCGGATCGGTCCCCGCGCGCAGCGGGCCGCGGTAGGTCCAGGGCAGCGGCGCATCCAGGGCATCCTTCACCAGCGCGCCCGCGAGCGCGTCCAGCCAGTCCGACCGCAGTGGCTGCCGGTGCCCGCGCAACCGCGCCAGGCCGCTTGCCCGCGCATGCACGGCCATCAGGTCGGCCGTGGAGGCCGGCAGCTTGCGGCCGCGCAGGCGCTGCACCACGTGCCGCAGCGCCTCGCGCGCGGCGCCCCCGGGGCCGTGCTCCCACAGCCACTGGTAGTACTGCGGCGACGGCATGCCGGAGGCATAGCCGGCAAAGGCATCGAGCCTGCGGAAGGTGTAGGGCACGAGGTAGGAGCCGAAGCGCGGCGCATCCTCCGGTGCCGTCGAGGAGGCGCCGTCCTCTTCTGCGGAGCCGTCGTCGCCAGGCCGCGGCACCGCTGGCTCGATGTCCGGCAGGCCGCGCCAGAGCCGCGCGAGCGCCGGAGCGTGGTAGCCGCCGCAGACCACGAGCACCGGGCCGGCACCGCGCGCCATCGCCCAGGCGATCCAGCGCGCCATCATCCGCTCGCGCGCCTGGTTGCCCTGCGAGCCGGCTTCCCCATCCCCCCGCAGGTGGCTGAAATAGGTGGACAGGCGCAGGGCAAGGCTGTCGTCTCCACCGCTCCCTGCGCCGTCCCCCGGCCCCTCGTCCTCGAAGAGATGGTCCCACAGCGCATCCCGGCCCTGCACCGCGAGCTTGTCCGCGAGCGCGCGTTCGTAGGCCTCCGCGCGGGCCTGGTGCTGCGCATCGGCCGCATCGGCGTAGCGGTTTTCCAGTTGCGCGAAGGCCGGATGCCAGGCGGGCAGGTCGATGAAGCGCACCTGCGCCCCGGTCTCGCGCCCCACCTGCAGCGCCTGCCATTCGGGCGAGTGCTCGGCGAAGGGCGTCCACGATCCGCGGTGGGTGTCGCCGTGCGACAGGTAGGAATAGATCGCCACCGGCAGCCGGTGGGGCAGGGCGAGTTCATGGAGCCGGCCGTTGAAATCCGCCGGCCCCTCGATCAGCACGAAGGCCGGCCGCAGCGCGCGGATGCGCTCCGCCACCAGCCGCGCACAGGCGGGGCTGTGGTGGCGCACGCCGAGGATGACGGGCTCGGCGCCCTGCACCGCGGCGTCCTTCACGGCAGCCGGTGGCGTGCTTCGTAGTACGCGCGCCAGTGCGCGCCGGAGCGCTTGGCCGCCTTCTGCTCGAAGTAGCGGCGCAGCTTGGCGCGGTCGTCGGCGTTGTCCTTGACCACCGTCCCGGCGATGCAGTCCACGAGGTCGGCGGGCGAACCCTCGCGCTGCTCCAGGAACCATGCCCGCACGCCCACGGCGTGGGCGACGTTGACGGCCTCCGCAGTGGACATCACGGCCGAGAGGCGGTCCATGGCCGCGTCCGCGGTCGCGCCGCCGCGGCCGTCGGCCGGAGCGCCGCGCAGGTCGCGGAACGTGGAGACCAGCAATTCCACCACCGGCTGCGGCACGGCATGGGGGATGCCGCTCTGCGCGAGCAGCCGCGCGCTGGCATCCTGCACGAGCGACAGTTCCCTGTCGAAGTCGAGGATGGGGAACACGGTCTCGAAGTCGAACCGGCGCTTGAGCGCCGCGCTCATCTCGTTCACGCCGCGGTCGCGCGTGTTGGCCGTGGCGATGATGTTGAAGCCCTCGCGCGCGTAGAGCATGGCGTGCTCGCCCGCGAGTTCGGGCACTGCCATCACCCGGTCGGACAGCATGCCCAGCAGGCAGTCCTGCACTTCCAGCGGCGCGCGCGTGATCTCCTCGAAACGCACGATGCGCCCCTGCTGCATGCCCTGGTAGAGCGGTGCGGGTACGAGCGCACGCGGGCTGGGCCCTTCGTTGATCAGCAGCGCATAGTTCCACCCGTACTTGATCTGGTCTTCCGTGATCGAGGCCCCGCCCTGGATGGTCAGGGTGGAGACGCCCGAGATCGCCGTGGCGAGCAGTTCGGACAGCAGCGACTTGGCCGTGCCGGGCTCGCCCACCAGCATCAGGCCGCGGCCGGTGGCCAGCGTCACCAGCATGCGCTCGATGCCCGCCACGGGTGCCACGATCTTGGGCGCGATGCCCAGCGCCGCATCGCCGAGGATGAAGCTGCGCGCGGCGCGCAGGCCCATCGACCAGCCCGGCGGGCGCGGGTCGGTGTCCTGGGCGCGCAGGCGCTCCAGTTCTGCGGCATGGAGGATCTCTGCGGGCGGGCGCTGCAGCGGGGCTCCGGCGCTCGCGGCGTCGCCGGAAGGTGTCTTGGTGCGGGAAGTGGCCATGGTGCGGTCGGGGTGGATTCAGGAAAGGGAAGAGAGCTGCCAGCCTGTGGCAGGTCAGGCGCGCAGCCCCTCCATGTCGCGCACGAGTTCGCTGGCGGAGATGGGGTCCAGCCGCCCGATGGGCTCGGCATTCTGCATCTCGCCCCAGGCCGTCGGCTTGCCGACCTGCACGTCGCCCAGCTCCTGCTCGGGGTATTCGTCCACCATGCCCACGATGATGCCCGGGTCCAGGTGCAGCTCGATCACGCGGTCGGCGCCCAGCGGCTTGGTGAAATACCAGATACCGCCGCCGTCCTGCGCCTGGCCGCGGCGCCAGCCCTTGTTCACCAGGCCCAGCACGCGGCCCGTGGGCACCTTGGCCTTCGTCCAGCGCGAAAGCTTGATGTCTGCCTTCTCGGCTTCGGTCAGCGTGTAGGTGTCGCGGCCGATCTGCGGGAAGGGCTGCAGCAGTTCGTAGTCCGCGAAGACCTGCCCGAAGGCTGCCGCGTCCGCGGGCGTGATCTCCAGCGCATGCGGCACGCCGATGCGCACCTGTGCGCCGTCCGGAATGTCGAAGGGATCGTCCTCGGCGGTGGTGGCGCTGCCGTCCTCCGCCACGCGGAAGCAGGCCGCGAGCCGGCCGCCGTAGCTGCCGCCGTCCTCCACCTCGTACACGCCCCAGACCAGGCGCTGCACGATGTGGCGCACCAGCGGGTGGTCGGCCAGGAAGGTGCGGAACACCTCCGGCGTCCACCGCCGGCGCGCGCACATGGCCACCTCCAGCCGCAGCAGCTGCTGGCTGGCGATGGTGCGCGCATCCTTCTTCAGCAGCTTGAAGCGCTCCACCGCCTCCTGCGACAGCGCGGGGTCGTCGGTCTTCTTGGGCTTGGGCAGGTCCGGCAGGCGCGCGCCGTCGCTGCCGTCCGCCGAGATCTCGCGCACATAGGGCTTGAGCGCCTCGTCGAAGCCCACCTTGAACGCCCGCGGTCCGAAGTCCAGCCGCAGCGTGCCCTGCGCGTCCAGGCCCAGGTCGGGCGCGAGCCGGTCCTCCAGCTCCTCGGGCGTGAGGCCGCGCGCCTCGGCGATCGCCGCGATCTTCTCGCGCGCCTTGTCCTGCAGGCCCTTGAACTTGATCTTCTGCGCGATGCCGTTGAGCAGCATCAGTGCGACGTCGGTGCCGATCTGCGCGAGCACGTCCAGGCCCGTGACGGCGCGCGCATGCGCCGATTCGCCCGGCCAGGCACGGATGAACGGCGTAAGCCGGCGGGCCGTGTCGTCGGTGCCGAGCAGCCCCAGCGAGGTCAGCGCCCATCCCTCCTTCGACGGGCCGCCCGCTCCCAGCCAGGCGCTGAAGGCATCCCAGGCGAAGTCGGACAGCGATTCGGGCGTGCAGGCCTCGCGCACCATCGCGATGCCGGCATACACCTCTTCGCTGGTGGGGAAGGTGAGCATCTGCCCGAGCGCGTCCAGCGCATCGTCCGGCAGCGCCTTGCCCTGGCCCGGACCGCCCTGCAGCACCGGCCGCCGCCAGCCGCGCGGCTGCCAGAACTCCGGCAGCTTCGCACGCCTGGTGGGAAAGCGGTCCAGCGGGCTTTCGTCGAGTACCGCACGCAGTGCCTGCACCACGGCATCGTCGCCATGGCGTGCCGCCACATCGAGCAGCACGGCCTCGTGGCCCTGGGCACACAGCAGGCGCAGGGCCGCACCCGCGCAGTCGCGCGCCTCGCCGGCCTTGCCCAGTGCCGGCGCGATGAGCGCGCAGGCCGCATGTTCGGGATACTTGAGCAGCCAGGCACGGCCCGCGGCCCGTGCGGTCTTGAGCTTGGCGAAGGCGCGCGCGGCCGTGGGCGCGATCTCCACCGCGCCGTAGTGCATCGCCCAGGCCAGGTTCTCGGCCGGCTTCAGGCGCACCATGGCGGCGAGGGCCGGCAGCGCGGGCAGGCCCAGCGTGGCGATCGCGTATCCGATGTCTCCGCCCTCCGTCTCGCCGGCCACGGCGTTCCAGAACGGCACGGCCGTCTCCGGCGGCAGGTGGGCCACCGCGGTGGCGTCGAGCGTGTACCAGTAGTAGCGTTCGCGCCTGCGCTCGGCCACCATGGCGCGCCAGGCCGCGATCAGCGCTTCGGCATCGCGTGCGCGGACGGCCTGTCCCGCATCCTTGCGCATGGGGGCAAATTGCTGCTGCTTTCGGCCGTCGAAGCCCAGCAGGTTCAGCATTTCATCCACATCCTGGGCGGACTTGGCGTAGCGGTTCATCTGCCAGGAGTTCAGGCGCTTTGCCTCCTCGCGGGCACCCGGTGTCCACTGTTCCACGGGCGCCAGCGGCAGCGGCTCCAGCGCCAGCACCGCGGCCGTCTTGCGGGCGGTCTTGGCGAGCCACGGCGGGCGGGCCAGCACGTCGGGCAGCTCGTCCGGCGCCGCCACTTCGGCGGGCCCTGCGAGCAGCGCCAGCCGCCGGTCGATGGCGCCCTGCGCGGCGGCGTCCAGCCAGGGCCGCAGCAGCGGCAGGCTGTCGCCGTGCGCGCGCAGCAGGCGCGAGAGCATCGGCGTCAGCAGGCCGGCTTCCTTGCCGTCGGCAGCCACCAGCCGCGACAGCGCGGCGATGCCCGCGAGCGGCCAGCGGTCCACCGCCAGCGAGAGCCGGGCGAGCTCGCTCTTGGATTCGCTCGCGACCCGGGCCAGTGCGGACACGGCCTCGGGAGTGCCGATGGCGGCGAGCGCCTCGCCAGCGGCTTCGTTGCCGGCCCCGCGCTCCAGCACCGCCACCGCGCCGCAGCCGCGCTCGCGCACGGCGGTGGCCACCATGCCTTCCTGGGTCCAGAAGCTGTGGGAATGGGTCGGACGCGTCTTGGCGGCGATCGCCAGCGCGGCAGGGTCCTGCGCCGTGAGCAGCAGCCAGTGCAGCGTGTCGGGCGCGTCCTTCTCCGTGGACAGCCGGTGCGCGAGCGCATCCGACAGGGCAGGCCGGTCCGGCAGCAGCAGCGCCAGCACGGGCTGCTGCACGGGATGCAGCGAGGGCAGGGCCGCCTCGATCCGGTCCGCGCAGGCCTCCCACTCGGCTTGCGGCGCGGCCGCCAGATACTCGCGGAACGCCTCTTCGCCACGGCCCACGGGGCCGCGCCAGCTGTCGCTCAAGGGGCGGGTCACGGTGCTGGAGAGTTGCAGAACGCGCTGTTTCGCATTCTGGTCGTAGGTGGGCGTGACCGCGATCCGCTGCGCCGCGATCAGGAGGTCCACCGCGCCCGGCAGCCCGTACTGCGCCACGAGGTAGTCCACTGCCGCGGCACCGCGGGCATACTCGCCGTGGTAGCCGCACGTGGAGAGCGCCAGCGCCAGCAGCACCGCATCGGCCTCTGCATCGGCCGATGCATCGTCTTGACCCAGGCGGTCGATGGCGCGCTGCAGGGTGTCGCGCAGCGCGGCATCGGTGCCGGGCACGTCCGCCCGCACGGTCAGCGCGGTGCGCGCCCGCTGCCATGCCTGGTCCAGCGGCAGCACCGGCCGTGGCCGCGGAAACCGGCGCGAGGGGTACGCGTCGCGCTTCATCTGCGGCGACAGGCGCACCGGCTCGCCTTCGGCGAGCCAGGGCGGCACCTGCGCCTCGCCGCTGCCGGCGGCCCGCGCGACCGCGGCCGGTGCGCTGGGCGTGGCCTTTTCCTGCGCGGCGTGTGCCGCAGCTTCGGTGATCAGCGCGCGAGCGAGGTCCTGGGCCTGCTGAGCGACCTGCCCCGTCGTGCCCCAGCCCTGCAGCAGGCCTTCGGATTTCAGCTGCTCGAACGCCATGGCTGCGCCCTGGTCGCTCACGCCGTGCTGGCGTTTGATCACGGCCGCCGAGAGCACGTCGCCCACTTTCAGGGTGCCGTCGGCGATCTGCGACCGGATGGCGAAGGCAGCGCGCTCGCACTGCGCATCCAGGCCTTCGGCCGGTGGCGGTGCCTGCACGGAAGCCGGGACCGCTGCCACGGGCTGGGTGGATGCCGCGGTCTGTCCCGATGCCGCCGCAGCCACCGCCGGGGTACTTCCGGCCGCGGGCACCGGAGCGGGCGCCTTGGCGGAGGCCGGCTTCGCGGCAGCCACCGGCGTGGCGCCGATCGCCGCCCCGGCCGCCACGCCGACCTCCGCGTAGCCCTTGCCCGTCTTTTCGGTGACCAGCTTGGCCATTGCGGCCGTGGCCTTGCTCGCGTCGGCGAAGGCTTTGGTCTGGCTCTGCCCGGCGGTGCCGATACGGCCCCACCGGATGTTCAGGTCGGAGCCGGCCTGCTCCACTTCCCAGAATTTGCTGGAGCTTCCTTCGATCAGTTCGAAACGGCGCATGAAGTCGTGAATCCTTTCGGAAAAAGAGCCTCAAGGGGCGGCGGCCAGAGGGCCGCCGGGGCCGGCCGGATGCCGGCCGGGATCAGGTGTTGCCGGCCGGCGGGCTGGCGCCCTCCGTGCTCCCGGCGGGCCCTGGACCGCCGCCCTGGGCCGCGGCAGCGGCCGCCTGCTCCTGGCGTTCCTTGGCCATCTGTTCCACCAGTTGCTGGCGGCCCTGCTGGGCCACGGCGATCATTTTCGCGCGGTCCTTGTGGTGCGGGTACATGCGGTCGGCCAGGGCGATGTTGTGGTGGCGGAAGCGGTTCGCCAGCGCCTCGGCCTGATCGGCCGGCATGCCCATCACCTCCAGCACGGTACGCGCGGTCTTCAGGCTGGACTCGAACACCTCGCGCTCCACCCGCGTCACGCCCAGGTCGCGCAACGCGTTCCAGTGCGTCACGTCGCGCGCGCGGGCCACGATCTCCAGCTGCGGGAAGTGCTTGCGCGCGAGCTTCACGATCTTGAGCGACTGCTCGGTGTCGTCCACCGCCACCACCAGCACGCGCGCCTGCGCCGCGCCCGCGATGCGCAGCAGGTCCAGCCGCGTGGCGTCGCCGTAGAACACGCGGTAGCCGAAGGTGTGCGCCACCTCCAGCATGTCCACGCTGTGGTCCAGCACCGTGGCCGGCACGCCCTGCGCCAGCATCATGCGCGCCACGATCTGCCCGTAGCGGCCGAAGCCCGCGATGATCACCGGGGCCTCCTGCGGCTCGGATATCTCTTCCACCTCCGGCGGTGGCTCGGTGCCCAGGCGCGCATGGCGCCGCAGCAGCACGCGGTCCATCGCAGTGAGCAGCAGCGGGCTGAGCAGCATCGACAGCGCCACGGCGCCGATCAGCAGCGATGCCGTCTCCGCCGGGATCGCCCCCGCCCCCGCGCCGGTCTGGAACACCACGAACGCGAACTCACCGCCCTGCGCCAGCAGCAGCGTGAACACCGGCCGCTCCTGGTAGGCCATGCCCGTGGCGCGCGCGAGCGTGTGGATCACCACCGCCTTCACGGCAAGGAAGCCGAACAGCAGCGCCAGCATGGTCCAGGGCGAGCGCATCAGCACGCCGAAGTCGATGGTCATGCCCACGGCCATGAAGAACAGGCCCAGCAGCAGGCCCTTGAATGGCTCCAGGTCGGTTTCCAGCTCGCGGCGGTATTCGCTCTCGGCCAGCAGCACGCCGGCGAGGAAGGCGCCCAGCGCCATCGACAGGCCCACGGCCAGCATCAGCATGGCCGTGGCGACCACCAGCAGCAGCGCCGCGGCCGTGAAGATCTCCGGCGTGCGGCTGCGCGCGATCCAGCGCAGCAGCGGGCGCAGCAGCAGGCGCCCGCCCAGCACGATCCCGCCCACCACGCCGACGATCTTCGCGGCCTCCAGCGCCAGGCCGCCGGCCGTGTGGGGCTGCGCCGCGCCGCCCGCGCCCTCCGCGCCGGCTGCCAGCAGCGGCAGCAGCGCGAGGATGGGGATGGCCGCCACGTCCTGGAAGAGCAGGATCGAGAATGCCTTCTGCCCGCTGTCCGTGCGCATCAGGTTGCGCTCGGCCAGCACCTGCAGCGCGATCGCGGTGGACGACAGCGCCAGCCCCAGTGCCCCGACCAGCGCGACGCGCCACGGCAGCCCGCAGGCCCAGGCCACCGCCCACAGCAGGGCCGCGCAGCCCAGCACCTGCGCGCTGCCGAGCCCGAAGATCGGCCGGCGCATGCTCCACAGCCGGCTCGGCTGCAACTCGAGCCCCACGAGAAACAGCATCAGCACCACCCCGAACTCGGCGAAATGCAGGATGTCCTGCACATTGCTCACCAGGCCCAGGCCCCACGGGCCGATGGCGATGCCGGCCGCGAGGTAGCCGATGATGGCGCCGAGCCCGAGCGCGCGCGCGATGGGCACCGCCAGTACGGCGGCGCCGAGGTAGAGGAATCCGTAGGTGAGCCAGGTGGGTGCGTGGGCCATGGACGCGGTGTCGGCAGCGGCAGGGACGAGAAGAGGTGGCGGAAGAGGGAGCGCCGGGGCATTGTGCCCCGTTAACATGCTCCACCGTGTCGGCGGCCATGCCGGCACGGCATCCCCGTTCCATTTTCTCCTGCTGCCTTCCCATGGATTTCCACACCTGGCTCGCCTTCGCCGCCGCCGCCTGCCTCATCGCCCTCTCGCCCGGTTCCGGGGCCGTGCTGTCCATGAGCCACGGGCTGGCCTACGGCGTGCGCCGCACGGGCGCGACCATCCTCGGCCTGCAACTGGGCCTGCTGCTCGTGCTGGTGATTGCCGGTGCCGGCGTGGGCTCGCTGCTGCTGGCGTCCGAGAGCGCGTTCAGCGCGGTGAAGGTGATGGGCGCGTGCTACCTGATCTATCTCGGGTTCACCCAGTGGCGCGCGGGCGGCGCCTCGGTGCTGGGCGACGAAGGGGCCGCCCCCGCGGCCTCCTGGCGCCGCCGCTGCGCCGCAGGCTTCCTCACCAACGCCACCAACCCCAAGGGCATCATCTTCATGGTCGCGGTGCTGCCGCAGTTCCTGACGGAATCGCGGCCCCTGTGGACGCAACTGCTCGCGCTGGGCGCCACCATGGTCGTGGTGGACCTCACCGTCATGCACGGCTATGCCGCCAGCGCCAGCGCGCTGCGGCGGCTGCTGCGCAGCCCCCGGGCGGTGCGCAACCAGAACCGCGTCTTCGGCGGCCTGCTCATGGCCGTGGGCGCCGGGCTGTTCTTCGTGCGGCGCGGCGGGCAGCACGCCTGACGCCGGCCCGCCGCGGCTGCGGAAGGTTTGCGCCGTCACGCCGTGGCGCTACCATCGGCGTCCCAACCCGAACGAGTTCCGCCATCGAGGAGTCCCACATGCCCGTGATCGCAGTGGCAAACCCCAAAGGGGGTGTCGGCAAGTCCACGCTAGCCATGAACGTGGCCGGCTATTTCGCGAGCCAGGGCCACACCGTCGCCCTCGGCGACCTGGACCCCCAGCAGTCGTCCCGCCTCTGGCGCAGCCTGCGGCCGCCGGCCGCACGCCCCATCGCCGACTGGGAAACGCCCGCCGGCGCCGTGCCGCGCCCTCCGCGCGACGCCACCCATGCGGTGCTGGACACCCCGGCCGGCCTGCACGGCGCGCCGCTCAAGGAGGTGCTCAAGCTCGCCGACAAGGTGGTGGTGCCGCTGCAGCCCAGCGTCTTCGACATCTTCGCCACCCGCAGCTTCCTGGACGAGCTGGCCGCCCACCGGCAGGCCGCCTCGACGCAGATCGGCATCGTCGGCATGCGCGTGGACGCGCGCACGATCGCCGCCGACAAGCTGCAGGAGTTCGTGGAGGGACTGGGGCTGCCCGTCCTGGGCATGCTCCGCGACACCCAGAACTACATCCACCTCGCGGCGCAGGGGCTGTCGCTCTTCGACGTCTCGCCCGGCCGGGTCGCGCGCGACCTGGAGCAGTGGAAGCCCATCTGCGACTGGCTCTCCGGCGGCTGAGACGCTGTCGCCGGGCCGACACGCCGCGGCGCGGCCCGCGCACTACAGTGCGGGCATGAAGAAGACCTTTCATTCGTATTCCGAACTGGCGGCCTGCGTCGGCAGCGAGGTGGCCGTCACCGAATGGATCACCGTCACGCAGGAGCAGGTGAACCGGTTCGCCGAGGCCACGGGCGACCACCAATGGATCCATGTCGATCCGGAGCGTGCCGCGCAGGGGCCTTTCGGCGGCCCCATCGCCCACGGCTTCCTGACGCTGTCGCTGCTGCCGCGCTTCTTCGAGGCCGCCTTCGACATCGAGGGCGCGCGCATGGGCGTCAACTACGGCCTCAACCGCGTGCGCTTCATGTCGCCCGTGCCCGTGGGCAGCCGGTTGCGGGCGCGGCTCACGCTGCAGGCCTGCGAGCCCGCGCCGCCGGACGGCGTGCAGATGACCTGGCAGGCCACGATCGAGCGCGAGGGTGCCGACAAACCCGTGTGCGTGGCCGAATCCCTCACCCGCAACTACGGCGCGAAACCCTGATCGCCTGGCTGCCGGCTCGCCTCGCACGGGCGCCGTGCAGGCGTGAAAAAGCCCGCCGGGCTGAAGCCATGGGCGGGCTTGTGTTCTGCGTGCGGCGCTCGCACGTCCCGTCGCCGGGGCGCAGGGCGCTGCGGCGCGGTCTCAATGGTCGCCGCTGACGATCTCGTGCGAGCGGGCTGCCGCGATGGCTTCTGCACGCACCTGGTCGCGGGTCACCACCTGGGTGTTGCCATTGGACACGGCCAGCGGAGCGGGGACGTCGCTCCATTCGCCGCTGCGCGGCATGGTGCCGTTCTGGCGTGCAGCCACCAGGTCGGCGATCACGGCTTCGCGCGTCAGGGTGCTGGGGGCGGTGTCGTTCACGGCCGGGTAGTTGTTCCAGTCGCCCTGGATGCGGTTGTCGGCCTGGGCGGAGACGGCGGTCAGTGCGAGCAGGGCTGCGGCAATGGCGAGAGGCTTGCGGTTCATGATGTGTTCCTTTGTCTTTCCATGCGTCGGGGAATGTCCGGGCAAGGCCGGCTTGCTGCGCGAGGGCGCGGCGCCGGTCTTGTCCTGCCTCGGTGAGCCCGACGGGTCGCTCATCGATGGAACCGACTGTACGCAGGGTTAACCCCGGGAAAAACAGCATCGGCGGCAATGATTAATTCATGAAATTGAAATAATCTGATTTCATGGATCACCTTCATTGCGAACATGGATAGATTGCTTACCATGCGCGTCTTCCAGGCCGTGGCGGACGAGGGCGGCTTCGCCGCCGCCGCCCGGGCCCTGGATCTTTCTCCCGCGGCCGTCACCCGGCTGGTGGCCGACCTCGAGGACCACATCGGCACGCGGCTGCTGCAGCGCACCACCCGCAGGGTCTCGCTCACCGAAGCCGGGGAGGCCTACCTGCTGCGGGTGCGCAGCATCCTGGCGGACGTGGACGAGGCTTTCGCCGTCGCCCAGGCGCACACCTCCGAGATCGCTGGCGTGCTGCGCCTGCTGGCGCCCCCGGCGCTGGCCGTGCACATCCTTGCCCCGCTGGTCGCCGGCTTTCGCCAGGCCCATCCGCGCGTCACGCTGGAGATCCACGCCGATGCCTCCCTCGATCCGCCTATCGGCGATTACGACATCACCCTGCTCGGTGCCGACGAGCGCTTCAATGCCAACGTCATCGCCCGGCCCATCGTCTCGCTCGACGGCATCGTCTGCGCCTCGCCCGAATACCTGCGCACGCACGGCGTTCCGCAGGTTCCCGAAGACCTGAAGCACCACCAGTGCCTGCTGCGCCGGCGCTCCGAGACCCGGCCGGGCGTGATGCGCCTGCTCGAAGGCGGTGACGAAGGGCGCGTGGTGGAGGTCGCGGTGCAGCCCGTGTGCGTGTCCAACCACATCGACACGCTGCTGCGCGCCACGCTGGACGGTGCGGGCATCAGCTCGCAGCCACTCGACCTGACGGCGCCCTACCTGCGCAGCGGCCGCCTCGTGCGCGTGCTGGAATCCTGGACCACGGGGCACTTCACGCTGTATGCGGCACTGCCGAGCCGCAAGTTCATGCCCGCGCGCACCCGGGCCTTCCTGGATTTCCTGAGCCAGCGCACGCGCCGCTCCATCGAGGAGGCCATGCAGGCCCCGGGAGCGCAGGGGTAGGGCGGCGAAGAGCGGCCCTTCAGGCCGGTTCGGGCAGTGCGAACCCGTTCTGCCGCCATGCCTCGTACACCGTCACGGCGACGGCATTCGACAGGTTGAGGCTGCGCTGGCCCGGGAGCATCGGCAGGCGCAGGCGCTGGGCGGGGGGGAAGGCGTCCCGCAGTTCGGGCGGCAATCCGCGGCTTTCCGCGCCGAACACGAACCAGTCGCCCGGCAGGAACAGGCTCTCATAGACCGTATGCACGCCGTGCGTGGTCATGGCGAACACGCGCTCGGGGCTGGGCTGGGCGTCGCGCAGGAAAGCCGTCCAGCCTGCGTGTTGCCGGACTTCCGCGTATTCGTGGTAGTCCAGGCCCGCGCGCTTCATGAGCTTGTCTTCCATGGAGAAGCCCAGCGGTTCCACCAGGTGCAGGGTGCAGCCCGTATTCGCGGCCAGCCGGATCACGTTGCCGGTATTGGGCGGAATTTCGGGTTCGACGAGGACGATGTGGAACATGGACCTATTGTGTGCCGCCGCGTGCGGGCACCCCGGCGTAGTGGACGGCAGATTGCAAAAAAATGTATCGAGTGGCGCAGCCTGCCCGGCTCGGCCATGGGCCCTCCCTTCCCGCTCCTCAGGCCGTGCGCGCCAGCACCACCGCGTCCACCCGGGTGGCACCGGCCTGCAGCAGCACGCGGGCGGCGGCATGCAGCGTCGCGCCGGTGGTCATCACGTCGTCCACCAGCACGATGCGTTGGCCCTGCACCCGGGCGGCGCGGTCCGGCGCCACGGCGAATACGCCGTCCAGGTTGCGCAGCCGCCCGGCGCGCGAGAGGCTGCTCTGGGCCGGCGCGGCGCGCAGGCGCACCAGGGTGCGCGCGTCGCAGCGCTCCGGCGACAGCGCGGCCGCCAGCAGCGCCGACTGGTTGAAGCCGCGCTCGCGCAGGCGCTCCGGCGCGAGCGGGACCGGCAGCACCGCGTCCGCCGCATCGAGCAGCGGTTCGGCCCAGGGCGCCGCGCGCACCAGCAGGGCGAGGCTGGCGGCCCAGCCAGGGTCCGAGTGGAATTTGAACCCGGCCAGCGCGTCCGACCACGGATAGCCGTAGTCCACCGCGGCGACGCAGGCCGACAGGGGCGGGGGATCGCGCAGGCAGTCCCCGCAGCGGCGCACGCCCTCAGGCACGGGCAGGGCGCAGGTCGCGCACCGGGGGCGGGGCTGGGCGAAGCGTTCGGCGCAGGCATCGCACACGCGGCGCGCCGGCCAGGCATGGCAGACCGCGCACTGGCTGGGCACCGCGCGGACGGCGGCGGCGAGCCCGTCCGATATCCCCGAGAACCACTGCTTCCACATGGCATCAATATACTGCCCGACCCGCTTTCCGCCCTCCGCCCCGATGTCCGCGCCCCCCGACCGCCAGCTTCCCCCCACCATCGACCCGGCCGCCGCCGCGCGCTGGCATGCCGCCGCGCCCGCTGCCTCCCCGTGGCTGCACGAGGAGGTCGCACGCCGCATGGAAGACCGGCTGCAGTGGATCCGGCAGGCGCCAGCGGCCTGGGCCGACTGGGACCCGGTGCGCGGCGGCCTGCAGGGGCACGGGCTGGTGGCCCGCCGCTACCCCGGGGCGGTGGCGTGGATCGCCGAGACCGCGCCGCAGCACCAGCCGGCGGCACGCGAGGCGCTCGCGCGGCCCTGGTGGAGTCCGGGGCGCTGGTCATCCGGCGCGCCGCGGTTCGGCCTGCCGCCCGATGGCGGCGTGCAGATGCTCTGGGCCAACATGGCGCTGCACCTCTCGGCCGATCCGCAGTCGCTGATCGCCCGCTGGCACCGTGCTCTGGCCGTGGACGGCTACCTGATGTTCTCCTGCCTGGGGCCCGACACCGTGCGCGAGCTGCACGTGCTCCACGCGGCCCTGGGATGGCCGCCCGCGGGGCACGCCATGACCGACATGCACGACTGGGGCGACATGCTGGTCCAGCAGGGCTTCGCGGAGCCGGTGATGGACATGGAGCGCATCACCCTGACCTTCGCCACGCCCGCACGGCTGCTGCAGGAACTGCGCGAACTCGGCCGCAACTTCCATCCCGCGCGCTTTCCCGCGCTGCGTGGCCGCGCCTGGCGCGACCGGCTCGAGCAGGCGCTGGCCGAACGTCTCGCCAGCCCCGACCACGGGGGGCAGCTCGCGCTCACCTTCGAGATCATCTACGGCCACGCCTTCAAGCCGACGCCCCGGCTCAAGGTGAGCGAAAGCAGTGCGGTGTCCCTGCAGGACATGCGCGCCATGCTGCGCCAGGGGCGCACGCCCGGGCCCTGAGGCCACCGCCGCCCCTGCGCCGCGGCGCGCGGCGGGTTTTCCCGGTCGGATACGGCCCGTGACCTGAATCCACCGCAAGCTACAATTTGCGGGCTATGGGGCTGGCCGGCCCGTGCGCAGCATGCACGGGCCTGAGCACCCCGCGCCGCGCGCCTGCCCCAGTGCGTGGCGCCTTCGCGCGCCATGGCCCCGCCGACCTGTCGCACGGCCGCCTCCTTCCTTCTCATGGTTTGTACTGGGCCGGGCCGCGGATGGCGCCTGCGCTATTGCAATCGCGACACGGGGACGGCATGCTGCGCCATGCACGGCTGGCCACCCTGCGGGGCAGCGGGCCGGTGCATGCAGGAACAGGAGAGAGACACCTGCGCGGCGCTGCCGGCTCCGCGCGTTCGATCACGCCGGGTTCGTGCGGAACCCGGGGCACCGCGGCCGGGGGCCGCCGCGCCCCGGCTGTCGGAATCCGCATGCCCCCTGGCGCCACCCGACCCACGCGGGTGCGCCCTGGGGGAAAGGGTTAATTGAGGCTGAGAAGTGAGAACTATGAAGAAAAGCATTTCCAACCCGCTGCCTTCGTTGCTGCTGCTGTGCGGAGCATGGGTGGGGGGCGCTGCGCACGCGGTGCAGGACCTCCCCGGCGGCCCGGCCGTGCGCCAGCTCAATCTTGCGCCTCCCGTCACGCGCATCGCCGAGGAGCAGCATTTCCTGCACTGGATGATGCTCGTCATCTGCACGCTGATCTTCGTGGGCGTGTTCTCGGTGATGTTCTATTCCATCTGGAAGCACCGCAAGTCGCAGGGCGCCAAGCCGGCCAACTTCCACGAGTCCGTCACGGTCGAGGTCATCTGGACCATCGTTCCCTTCATCATCGTGATCCTCATGGCGCTGCCGGCCACGAAGGTGCTGGTCGCCCAGAAGGACACCACCAACGCAGACCTCACGGTGAAGGTCACCGGCTACCAGTGGAAGTGGGGCTACGACTACATCAACGGCGAGGGCCAGGGCCTGGCCTATGTCTCCACGCTCGACAGCAGCCACCGCCGGCTCTCCGACAGCGGCAAGGTCGCCGATGCGCCGCCGGACTACCTGCTCAAGGTGGACAACCCCCTGGTCGTGCCCGTGGGCAAGAAGGTGCGCGTGATCACCACCGCCAACGACGTCATCCATTCGTTCATGGTGCCGGCCTTCGGCATCAAGCAGGACGCCATCCCCGGCTTCGTGCGCGACACCTGGTTCCGCGCCGACAAGGTCGGCGACTACTACGGGCAGTGCGCCGAGCTCTGCGGCAAGGAGCACGCCTACATGCCCATCCACGTGAAGGTGCTGTCCGCTGCCGACTACACCCAGTGGGTCGCCGCCGAGAAGAAGAAGGCCGCCGCCAAGGCCGATGATCCCAACAAGGTCTGGACGCTGACCGACATCGTGGCCCGCGGCGAGAAGGTCTATGCCGCCAACTGCGCCGCCTGCCACCAGCCCAACGGCAAGGGCGCCGGCCCCATCAAGCCGCTCGACGGCTCGGCCATCGTGAAGGACGAGGACCACACCAGGCAGATCCACATCGTGCTCAAGGGCGCGGCCGGCGGCGCCATGCCCTCCTGGGCGCAGCTGAGCGACACCGACCTCGCGGCCGTGGTCAGCTACACGAAGAACGCCTGGTCCAACAAGACCGGCCAGATCGTCCAGCCCGCGGAAATCGTGGCCCAGCGTGGCAAGTGAGACAGCTAAAGCATTGAGGAACCCGACATGAGCGCAGTTCTCGACCCCACCGGGCATGCCGCCGGCCACGACCACGACCATGCCCACCACGGCCCGACCGGCTGGCGCCGCTGGGTGTTCGCCACCAACCACAAGGACATCGGCACGCTGTACCTGCTGTTCTCGTTCACGATGCTGATGATCGGCGGCATCCTGGCGCTGCTGATCCGCGCCGAGCTCTTCCAGCCCGGACTGCAGATCGTGAACCCCGAGCTCTTCAACCAGCTCACCACCATGCACGGCCTCATCATGGTGTTCGGGGCCATCATGCCGGCCTTCGTGGGCTTCGCGAACTGGATGATCCCGCTGCAGATCGGCGCATCCGACATGGCCTTCGCGCGCATGAACAACTTCAGCTTCTGGCTGATGATCCCGGCCGCACTCATGCTGGTCAGCTCGTTCTTCATGCCCGGCGGCGCGCCTGCCGCGGGCTGGACGCTCTACGCGCCGCTCACGCTGCAGATGGGCCCCTCGATGGATGCCGGCATCTTCGCCATGCACATCCTGGGCGCTTCGTCCATCATGGGCTCGATCAACATCATCGTGACCATCCTGAACATGCGCGCGCCGGGCATGACGCTCATGAAGATGCCCATGTTCTGCTGGACCTGGCTCATCACCGCCTACCTGCTGATCGCCGTGATGCCCGTGCTGGCCGGCGCCATCACCATGACGCTGACCGACCGCCACTTCGGCACCAGTTTCTTCAATCCGGCAGGCGGCGGCGACCCGGTGATGTACCAGCACATCTTCTGGTTCTTCGGCCACCCCGAGGTGTACATCATGATCCTGCCGGCCTTCGGCATCATCAGCCAGATCGTGCCGGCCTTCAGCCGCAAGAAGCTCTTCGGCTACGCCTCCATGGTGTATGCCACCTCGTCCATCGCCATCCTGTCGTTCATCGTGTGGGCGCACCACATGTTCACCACGGGCATGCCGGTCACGGGCCAGCTGTTCTTCATGTACGCCACCATGCTGATCTCCGTGCCCACGGCCGTGAAGATCTTCAACTGGATCGCCACCATGTGGCGCGGCTCCATGACCTTCGAGACGCCCATGCTGTTCGCCGTGGGCTTCATCTTCGTGTTCACCATGGGCGGCTTCACCGGCCTCATCCTGTCGATGGCGCCCATCGACATCCAGCTGCAGGACACCTACTACGTGGTCGCCCACTTCCACTACGTGCTGGTGGCCGGCTCGCTGTTCTCCATGTTCGCGGCCTACTACTACTGGGCCCCGAAGTGGACGGGCGTGATGTATTCGGAGCGCCGCGGCCAGATCCACTTCTGGGGCTCGCTCATCACCTTCAACATCACCTTCTTCCCGATGCACTTCCTGGGCCTGGCCGGCATGCCGCGCCGCTATGCCGACTACCCCATGCAGTTCGCCGACTTCAACATGGTGGCCTCCATCGGCGCCTTCGGCTTCGGGCTGATGCAGGTGTACTTCTTCCTCGCCGTCGTGCTGCCCGCCATGCGCGGCAAGGGCGAGCCTGCACCCCAGCGCCCGTGGGAGGCTGCCGAGGGGCTGGAGTGGGAAGTGCCGTCCCCGGCACCTTTCCATACTTACGAGACCCCGCCCAGGCTCGACGCATCCGCCACCCGCGTGATCGGCTGACGGCACAGGCCAGGAAGGAGCGCACGACATGGCGACACCCGAGCAGAAGAAAGCCAACCTGCGCATGGCCATCATCCTGGCCTCCATCGCCGTGGCCTTCTTCGTGGGTTTCATGGTCAAGATGACGTGGTTGCATTGAAAGCATCACCATGAGCCGCCGCCGCGAGAACTTCAAGATGGTGGGCAAGCTGGCCGTGATCTCGGCTGGCATGTTCGCGTTCGGCTACGTGCTCATCCCCATCTACAAGCACATCTGCGAAGTCACGGGCATCAACATCCTCTCGCTGTCGGAGCGCCAGGTGCCGGGCAACGGCGTGGCGGGCCGCGACGTGAAGCTGCCCGCGAACACGCAGGTGGACACCAGCCGCACGATCACCGTCGAGTTCGATGCCAATGCGCGCGGTCCCTGGGACTTCAAGCCCGCCCGCTCCTCGATCCAGGTGCATCCGGGCGAGCTCACCACCGTGATGTACGAATTCCAGAACGTGCAGAACCGCCGCATGGCGGCCCAGGCGATCCCGAGCTATGCGCCCCGGCAGGCGGCGGCGCACTTCAACAAGCTCGAATGCTTCTGCTTCAACCAGTACACGCTCGAGCCCGGCGAGAAGCGCGAATGGCCGGTGGCCTTCGTGGTGGATCCGCGCCTGCCGAAGGATGTGACCACGATCACGCTGTCCTATACGTTCTTCGAGGTCGGCGGCAAGACGCCGCCGGCTCCCGCCACCGTGTCCGCGGCGCCGCAGGCCCGCCCGGAGGCCGGCTCATGACGGGATCGCGCCATGAACCCCGCCACGCCGCGCCGACCGCGCGCCCCGGATCGCTGTGGCGCACGGTGCGTGCCGTGGCATGGTCGCTGCTGGGCATCCGCAAGGGCGCCGAGTACCAGCAGGATACCGAGCGCATCAACCCGCTGCACATCATCGCGGTGGGCCTCGTGGCCATCGTGCTGCTGGTAGCCGGCCTCATCGCCCTCGTGAACTGGGTGGTGTAGCCGCCCGGTCCGATCCCGAGAAGACGAAAGACGACAAGAAGGAAAGAGACAGGAGCCTGCCATGAGTGCATCCACCCCCCAGGGCACCACGCCGTACTACTATGTTCCCGCCGAGTCGCGCCATCCGGCCATGGCCGCCGCGGGCCTTTTCTTCGTGATCCTCGGCGCCGGCCAGTGGGTCAACGGCCACGACTGGGGCAAGTATTCGCTGTTCTTCGGCCTCGCCTGGTGGCTCTTCGTGCTCTACCAGTGGTTCCGCGACGCGGCCCGCGAGAGCGAGGGCGGCCTCTACAGCCGCAAGATCGACCTCTCGTACCGCTGGAGCATGAGCTGGTTCATCTTCTCCGAAGTGATGTTCTTCGGTGCCTTCTTCACCGCCCTGTGGTGGGCACGCTCGCATTCCGTGCCGGCGCTGGGCAGCCTCGACAACGCGCTGCTCTGGCCCGACTTCAAGGCCGTGTGGCCCAGCATGGCCGCAGGTGCCACGGCCTCGCCCGCCGGCATCGTCGAGCCCTTCCAGACCGTGGGCCCCTTCTGGCTGCCCACCATCAACACCGCGCTGCTGCTGACCTCGGGCGTCACCCTCACCATCGCCCACCATGCCCTGCGCGAAAGCCACCGCGCGCGCGCCATCGGCTTCATGTGGGTGACCGTGGTCCTCGGCTTCGTGTTCCTGTGCGTGCAGGGCTACGAGTACTTCCATCTCTACACCGAGCTGAACCTCAAGCTCAGCTCCGGCGTCTTCGGCTCCACGTTCTTCATGCTGACGGGCTTCCACGGCTTCCACGTCTTCGTGGGCATGCTGATGCTGCTGTTCATCACCCTGCGGCTGCAGAAGGGGCATTTCACCGCCGAGCGCCACTTCGGCTTCGAGGGGGCCGCCTGGTACTGGCACTTCGTGGACGTGGTGTGGCTGGGCCTGTACGTGCTGGTCTACTGGCTCTGAGCCGGCGCCCGTCCCGGCAGGAAAGCGCCTCCGGGCGCTTTTTTTGCATCCGGGGCAGGGGGGAAGGGGGCTTTGGAGCGGCTGACACGACCCAGCGAAGCGGTTCTGGCAAGGCACTGCATCGCAGGCAGTACACGTGGTACGACAAGATGCAGCAACGACGCCAGAAGGGGCGTGCCAGCTGCTCTCAGCGCCCGACAGGCAGGCCCGTGGGCTGGATGTAGCCCAGCTTCCATGCCGCGAGCAGGCACAGGAAGAGCAGAATGGACAGCCCCACCCGTACCGCGAGCGCCCGGGCCATGTGCCTGCCGCGGCGGGCGTCGTCCCGCCCCGTGCGCATCATGAAGAAAAGCGCCGACGCGAGGCTCGCCAGAATGGCCAGGAAGGCCAGCACCACGACGTATTTCATGCAGCCCATTATCCGCAAGCGCACCGATGGCGCCAGGGGTCTTCGCCCGGACTGGCGCTTCTGGTGCATCACCGCCGCCACCGTTGCCACCATGGCCGCCACCGCGGCGCTCGGCCGGTGGCAGCTCGCGCGCGCCGCGGAGAAGCAGGCCTGGCAGGCCATGGTCGATGCGCGGCAGGCGATGCTGCCCGTGCCCGCCACGGCCCTGGCGTCGCTGCCGCCCGTTGCCGGCCCAGGGGCGGGCGGCGCCCAGGCCCCCGCCGAGGACGGCGCTTCCGGCATGCCTGGCGGCAACCCCCTCGTGCACCGCACGGCGGTGCTCCAGGGACGCTGGCTGCCGCAGGACACGGTCTTCCTCGACAACCGGCAGATGCAGGGCCGCCCCGGGTTCTTCGTTCTCACGCCGCTGCAGCTCACCTCGCCGGGAGCCGGGGGGGCCGTGGTGCTGGTGCAGCGTGGGTGGGTGCCGCGCGACTTCCAGGACCGCACGCGCCTGCCCGAGGTGCCCGCGCCTGTGGAGGATGTCGAAGTGCGCGGCCGCATCGCGGCGGCGCCTTCGCGGCTCTACGAACCCGGCGGACCGGCTTCCGCCGCAGGCGGCGAGGGGTCTTCCCGCATCCGGCAGAATCTCGACTTGGCGGCCTACCGCGCCGAGACGGGGCTGCAGCGGCTCGCCCCCCTCACGCTGATCGAGACGGGCGGGCCCGAAGGTCCGCTGCAGCGCGACTGGCCGGCGGTCGATGCCGGGGTCGCCAGGCACCATGGCTACGCCTTCCAGTGGTTCGGGCTCTGCGCCCTCGTGGCAATCCTCTATGTCTGGTTCCAAATCGTCCGACGCTTCATTCGCCCAGGCCGCCAGCCGGCCCCCCCTGCCTGACGGACCGGGTTGCTCCCATCCGCTGGGCCTGAGCGTGCATGGCCTGCCGGCCGCGGCGGATGCCGTGGCGGCGCTGGAAACGCGCGCGCGGCAGGGCCGCTGGAAGATGCTGGGCGTGCTGCTGGTCTGCGCCGCCCCCGTCATCGCCTCCTACACCGCCTATTACGTGGTGCGCCCGGAGGCCCGCCGCAGCTACGGCGAACTCATCGATCCGCAACGCCCGCTGCCCGATGCCCTGGCCACCCGCGGCATCGACGGCGCGGCGTCCGGCCCGCTCGGGGCGCTGAAAGGGCAGTGGCTGCTGGTCAGCGTGGCATCCGGCGCATGCGACGACCTGTGCCGCAACCACCTCTACCTGCAGCGCCAGCTGCGCGAGAGCCTCGGCAAGGACAAGGAACGCATGGACTGGGTCTGGCTCGTGACCGATGCGGTGCCGGCCCCGACCGCGATCGCCCCTGGCCTGCGCGATGCCGTGGTGCGCCGCGTGGACGCCCAGGCGCTCGCGGGCTGGCTGGCCCCGGCGCCGGGCCATGCGCTGTCCGACCACCTCTTCGTCGTGGATCCGATGGGACACTGGATGATGCGCTTTCCCGCGCGCATGGACGCCGCGGGAGCCGCCCGGGCCAAGCGCGACCTGGAACGGCTCATGCGGGCCTCGTCGTCGTGGGACCAGCCGGGCCGCCCGGAGGCACAGCCATGAGCCGGGCCCGTCCGGGTGTGCGCGGGGCGATACCCGCCGGAGGTGCCGTGCAATGAACGCCGCCCAGCCGCTCTACGATTTCGCGCCGCTCGCCGAGTTGATGCTGCTCGGCCTCGCGATCGCCCTCGGCCCGCTGGCCTGGGTGGCGTGGCGCAACCGCCATGGCTCGCCCGTGCGGCGCTGGCAGGCGCTGGCGATCCTCACGCTGTTCCTCACCTTCGACCTGGTGCTGTTCGGCGCCTTCACCCGGCTCACCGATTCCGGCCTGGGCTGTCCCGACTGGCCCGGCTGCTACGGCAATGCGAGCCCGGTGGGTGCCCGCGCGGAAATCTCCGCCGCGCAGGAAGCCATGCCCACGGGCCCGGTCACGCACCGCAAGGCCTGGGTGGAGATGGTCCACCGCTACCTCGCCTCCGCCGTGGGCGTGCTCATCATCGCGCTCACGGTGGGCGCATGGTGGCAATGGCGCCGCCACCGCCGGGCCGGCCCGGATGCCGCGCATGAGCGCATGGCCGTGCATCCCTGGTGGCCGACGGCCACGCTCGTGTGGGTCTGCCTGCAGGGGGCGTTCGGTGCCTGGACGGTGACCATGAAGCTTTTTCCCGCCATCGTCACCCTGCACCTCGTCGGCGGCATCGTGCTGCTGGCCCTGCTGTGCGTGCAGGCCGTGCGGCAGACCCAGGCCTCGCGCGGCATCGCGCCGGCCCCCCTGGCGCCGGGCCTGCGCGCGCTGCTCGTGCTGACGGCGGTGCTGGTGGGCCTGCAGATCCTGCTGGGCGGCTGGGTGAGCACCAACTACGCCGTCCTCGCCTGCTCCAGCTTCCCCACCTGCCAGGGCAGCTGGTGGCCCGACATGGCCTTCGCCGAGGGCTTCCAGATCTGGCGGCCCCTCGGCCTGCTGCAGGACGGCAGCCACATCAGCTTCGCCGGCCTCACCGCCATCCACTATGCACACCGGCTGGCGGCCTATGCCGTGCTGGCCGCGCTCGCCCTGCTGGCCTGGCGCCTGCGCGCCGTGCCGGCGCTGCGGCCCCAGGCCCGCTGGCTGGCGGGGCTGGCGCTGATGCAGTTCGCCACCGGCCTGTCCAACGTCGTGCTCGACTGGCCGCTGGTCGCCGCCGTGCTCCACACCGGCGGCGCAGCCGCCCTCGTCGTCGCGCTCACCTGGACCCTGGCCGCCAGCCGGGCCGTGGGTGCCAGGGACAAAATGTCCACCCCCCGCGCGGTTGAAACCGCCGCGGGTGCCCCGAGAATTTCTTCGCCATGAGTGCCGCTTCCGCTTCCACCGCATCCTCCGCGGTGCCGTCCCGCTTCTCGCAGTTCTACGCGCTGACCAAGCCGCGCGTGGTCCAGCTCATCGTTTTCTGCGCATTCATCGGCATGGTGCTCGCGGTGCCCGGCCTGCCGAGCGGGGCGCAGTGGCTGCACATGGCCATCGCCTGCTTCGGGATCTGGCTGGTCGCCGGGGCGGCGGCCGCCTTCAACTGCCTCGTGGAGCAGCACATCGATGCCAGGATGAAGCGCACCGCCTGGCGCCCCACGGCCAAGGGCGAACTCTCCAACGCCCAGACGCTCACCTTCTCGGCCCTGCTGTGCCTGGCCGGCTCGCTCGTGCTGTTCTTCTGGGTGAATGCGCTCACCATGTGGCTCACCTTCGCCACCTTCGTGGGCTACGCGATCATCTACACCGTCGTGCTCAAGCCGCGCACGCCGCAGAACATCGTGATCGGCGGAGCCTCCGGCGCCATGCCGCCGGTGCTCGGCTGGGCGTCCATGACGGGCGACGTGGGGCCCGAGCCGCTGATCCTCTTCCTCATCATCTTCCTCTGGACGCCGCCGCATTTCTGGGCGCTCGCGCTCTATCGCGTGGAGGACTACCGCAAGTCCGGCCTGCCCATGCTGCCCGTCACCCACGGCAACGAGTTCACCCGCCTGCAGGTGCTGCTCTACACCTTCATCCTGTTCGCCGGCTGCCTGATGCCCTTCGTGTACGGCATGAGTTCCTGGATCTACCTGGCCGCGGCCGTGGTGCTCTGCACCGGCTTCTGCGCCTATGCGTTCCGTCTCTGGCGCAATTACTCGGACGCGCTCGCGCGCACGACCTTCCGCTTCTCCCTGATCCACTTGAGCGTGCTGTTCGCCGCGCTGTTGGTGGACCATTACGTGCTCTGAACCGCCATGTCCCTGAACAAACGCACCCTTCTTCGCAGCGCAGCGGCCTGCGCCCTGTTCGCCGGCGCGGCGGGCCTGCTCGCGGGCTGTTCCCAGGAAAAGGCCCCGGCCTTCCAGGGCGTGGACATCACCGGTGCCGAGTACGCGCGCGACCTTCCGTTGCCCGACCATAACGGCCAGCCGCGCCATTTGAAGGACTTCGCCGGCAAGGTGGTGGTCGTCTTCTTCGGCTACACCCAGTGCCCGGACGTCTGCCCGACCTCCATGGCCGAGCTGGCCGAGGTCAAGCGCTCGCTGGGCGCGGACGGCGACCGGCTGCAGGGCCTGTTCGTCACGGTGGACCCGGAGCGCGACACGCCCGAGGTGCTCAAGGCGTACATGACCAATTTCGACCCGAGCTTCCTCGCGTTGCGCGGCACGCCCGAGCAACTCGCAGCCGTCGCCAAGGACTTCAAGATCTACTACAAGAAGGTGCCGGGCCAGACGCCTACGAGCTACACCATGGACCATTCCGCGGGCAGCTACATCTACGACCCCGCCGGCCGGCTGCGCGTGTACCACCGCTACGGCAGTGGGGCGCAGGCGCTCGCTTCCGACGTCAAGGCCCTGCTGCAGGCCCCGGCCACCTGAGCACGGAGGGCAGGGCCGGAAAACCTGCCCAGGCCGCGAGGGGCTCACACGCCGAGCGCCTGCGGGACGGTGGCACGCGTCGCGGGCGTGGCACGCGCCACCCGCCAGGAGGACGGCCGGGCGGTATCGCGCGCAGAGGGCGTGGCGCGCCGCCCCGGCGCAGGGGCCGGGGGTGCATCCTCGGCCCGCGCCGCCTGGCTCGCCAGCAAGGCGACCAGCGGTGCGCGCACGATGGCGCAATGCCAGCGGTCGTGGCGCACCACGGCGCCCTGCTGTGCCAGTTGCGTGAGCGACCGCGCAATGGTTTCCCGGGTGGTGGCCAGCAGGGAGGCCAGCACCGTATGGGTGGGCAGCCGCACGAGCGTGCTGCGCTGCAGCTGGGACAGCTGCAGCAGCGCGCTGGCCAGTTGGGCAGGCACGCCGCGCAGATGCAGCAGCCCCGACCAGTCCGCCAGCCGTGACTGCGCCTGCGCTTCCTCGTGCAGCAACGCCTGCAGGAACTCCGAATCCAGCCCGCCCGAGCGCACCAGCGCGGCAGCCGGCAGCCGGCACAGCCGTCCTTCCTGGACGGCGACCCAGGTCAGGCGCTCGGCCGTGCCGAGTACCGAACCGGTGCCGAATGCCTGTCCGCAGCCCGCCATGGCCACGGGGCGCGCCACCTGGTCGGGGCCCGTGCGCTGCTGCAGCGCCGTTCCCACCTTGAGCACCGACAGGGATTCGGCCGTTTCCCCCTGGAGCTGGAGTACATCCCCCTTGCGGAATCGGTGCTCCTGCACGAGCGCGGGCCAGGACGCCCTCGCGGCATCGATTTGGCGGCCGATCAGGCACTGGTGCCGGCTGGAGCATTCATGGCAGTTCTGGCGGTCCGCTTCGGAAATGGGCATGGCTGGCTCAGGCGTAAGCCACGTCGCCATGGCGGCTCGGCACGAGGGTGCCGGCAGAAAGCGACATCATGAGCAGCGCGATCCGCTCGTGCAGGATCACGGTCTTCTGGTTGCCGGAGTCCACCATGTGCTTGCGCAGCGCTTCCCGTACCGCTGCCTGGCCGGTGACGTCGATCACGATGTCCGCCGCGGCGCCATGTTGTTGCAGCAGGTCCATGTAGTCCTGGTGGACGGGCACGCCGTGGCTGCGTGCCAGGGCGACGCCGGGCAGCGAGAGATCCAGTTCCGCCACGCCCAGCACCTGGACGAAGGGCGCGGCCAGCAGCTGCCGCAGCAGCGGCGTGCCCGTCTGGCCTGCACCGATGACGATGATGCGGAATGTTGGCATGGCAGGAAACTCCCGGAAGTTGGATCGATGACCGGAGTCTGCAGGCGCGATGCCCTGGCGGGCATGATCTACATCAATGGCCACGCTGCGTTCGCGGGGCGGGAGCCCAGCGTGCCGTCATTCCACCCGGATCTTCTGCGCGCGGATCACCTGCTCCATCTGCGACGTGTCCGCCTCGATGCGGCGGGCCAGTCCTTCCGCGGAGGTGCCTGCCACCTGCCAGCCCTGCTGGAACAGCGCATCGCGCACTTCCGGCGTCCGGGCGATCTCGGCGATCGCGGTGGACAGGCGCGCCCGGTGGGCGGCCGGCATCGACGCGGGCGCGGCGAAGGCATTCCAGATCTCCAGCTGGAAGTCCTTCACGCCGGCCTCGGCGAGGCTCGGGACGCCCGGCACGAGCGAACTGCGGCCGGCCGAGGTCACGCCCAGCAGCTGCAGCTTGCCGCTGCGTTGCTGTGCCACGGCCAGCGCCGGCGGCAGAAGGGCCATCTGCAGCTGTCCGCCGAGCATGCCCATGGCCACCTGCGGATAGCCCGGATAGGGGACATGCACCGGCGCGATGCCCGTGCGGGCCTTGAGCAGCTCGGTCCCGAGATGGCCCATGGTGCCGACGCCGGGCGTTCCGTAGCTCCAGCGGTCACCCGCCTGGCGGGCAGCCTCCAGGAAGGTGCGTGCGTCCACATGCGCCGGCACCCCCGCCTGCGCCGCCGGCGCCGTGAGCACCAGCGGCGACACGCCCACGAGGCTGAGTGGCGCGAGATCCTTGTGCGAGTCGAACGGCAGCGAGGGATTGACCAGTTTCGCGATCGTGAGGTTGACGTTGATGAACAGACCGATGGTGTGGCCGTCCGTCGCCTTGGCCACGGCATCCGCGCCGATGTTGCCGCTGGCACCGACCTTGTTCTCCACGACCACCGGCTGGCCCAGCGCATGGGCGAGCGGATCGGCGAAGGTACGTGCCGTGAGGTCGGGCGAGGAGCCCGGGGGGAATCCCACGATGATGCGCAACGGCCTGGACGGCCACGCGGCATCCTGTGCCGGCGGCGGCGCTGCCACCGCCCATTCGCAGCCCAGCAGGGCGGCTCCGGAAGCGAGGATGCGGCGGCGGGCCAGGGAGATGGGAAGCGACTTGTCTGGGCGTTGCATGGAATGTGCGGCAGATAAAAAAGGGCGCGCTACCCGTCCAGGTAGCACGCCCGATTATCGCTGTCGCCACGAAGATTCCGTAGCGCGAAACGTTGTGAAAGGTGTCAGGCGTATTCCGCCAGCGCCTTCTTCATCTTCTTCATCGCGGCGACTTCGATCTGCCGGATGCGCTCGGCGCTCACGCCGTATACCGCGGCCAGCTCATGCAGCGTCATGCCGCCCGAGCCGTCGTCGTTGACCTTGAGCCAGCGCTCCTCGACGATGCGGCGGCTCCGGTCGTCCAGCGTCGCCAGCGCATTCGCGATGCCGTCCGTGGCCAGCACGTCCCGCTGGCGCGATTCGATCATGGCGGTCGGCTCGTGCGTGCCATCGGCCAGGTAGGCGATGGGACCGTAGGCCTGCTCGCCGTCGTCCGACGGGGCCGGATCCAGCATCACGTCGCCTCCGGACAGGCGCGTTTCCATCTCGATCACTTCCTCGCGCTTGACGTTGAGCTGCTGGGCCACGACGTCGATTTCCTGTTCGGAGAGCGTCTCGCGGTGGGTGCCCGTGTTGCCGGCGGCAGAGTCGGCCTTGAAGCCCTGCTTCATCGAGCGCAGATTGAAGAACAGCTTGCGCTGGCTCTTGGTGGTGGCCACCTTCACCATGCGCCAGTTCTTCAGGATGTATTCGTGGATCTCGGCCTTGATCCAGTGCATGGCGTAGCTCACCAGGCGGACGTTCTGGTCCGGATCGAAGCGTTTCACGGCCTTCATCAGGCCCACGTTGCCTTCCTGGATCAGGTCGCCGTGCGGCAGGCCGTAGCCCAGGTACTGCCGGGCGATCGACACCACCAGCCGCAGGTGCGACATCACCATCCGGCCCGCGGCTTCCACGTCGTTGTGTTCCTTCAGCCGGCGCGCATAGGTGCGTTCTTCCTCGGCCGTCAGCATCGGCAGACGGTTCACGGCGGAGATATAGGCATCCAGGTTGCCCAGCGGGGGGATCAGGGCCCAGGCGTTGGCCGGTGCGAGCGCGGTGGCGGCGGTTCCAGACTGAATCGTCATTCCAGAAATCCTTTCTTCCATGCTTTCACTTTAGCAGTCTATTGGAGGGAGTGCTAAGGCCGAAGTTCCTTTCCCCGCGTAGGACTGGGGCTGTATGCGAAGCCGGGGTGCGATTTCTGTCGATTTCCGCCGAGTCTTGTACTTTTCTCACTGAGTTTTGTACTCGCCTGTGCCGCAGGATGCGCTGTAAGTCGTTGATTTGTAAGGAAAAGTCAGACGTTGACACAGTGCTCTCGAATGCCAATTGCTTAAGAATTGAGCAATCGACGCGATTTTTCTGGGAGAGGCGATGTGCTGCCTATTGCTGGCAGACCTTGCGCTATAGCAGGACGGGCCGTGCCCGGCCGACCTCATCAAGGCCGTCGAGCGTGGAGTCGTCCACGCCCAATGCAGCGCCGCGGCCAAGCGCCGCCCCAGCTCGTCGTTGCCAAAGACGAAGGTGCAGACATCCAGGCTGTTCTGCGCAGAGTCCACCGTTGCCAGGAGGGCCTCCAGCGCCTGCGCGCCCTGCCCTAGGAAGGCGATGCGCGCATTGCGCACCGGTGGCGCCAGCTCCAGCCCCGCCAGCTGCTGCGTAGCCCAGGCGGGCCCGGGCGGTGGAGACGGTGCCGGCAAAGCTTGCGGCGGCGGGACGGCAACCAGCGATGCCGGTCCTGCCGCCGGCATGTGGGTGGCGCGCCGCTGCGGGCGCACGAGCTTGCACGATCCGAACACCAGGAACAGCGCCACCGCCGCATAGGGGAAGGCCATGATCGCCAGTACCCAGTCCATGGCGGCCAGCTACGCCGTGCAGGCACTCGGCACGCTCATCCTATGGGCCGCCGGTCCAGAGCACCTAGCGCCCTTCATTCTGGGTATCGTGCTTTTCGGACTGGGGATCGGCAACGCCACATCGTTGCCGCCGCTGATTGCTCAGGCGGAGTTCGCTCCGACAGATGTGCCAAGCGTAGTGGCCCGGAGTGTGGCTCTATCGCAAGCACTTTATGCATTTGCACCCGCCTTGCTGGCTGGACTGATCGTGGGCGGTTCTGGTGAAGTCCTGTTGTCGGGCAGCACCGCCGGCGCATTTTTCGATGTGATCTTTTCGCTGCAGACTGTGGCCGTGGCGAGTATGTTGATTGGACCTACTCGGCCGGCGTCCCGACCTTGACTGAAGTACTCAGCGTAAACTACCGTTAGTTCGCCCTGCGCGCCCAAGATGGAGAGATAAATGGAAACAACCTTGGTCCAAAGCTTGAAGCTCGCAATCGTCAGCGTAACCGGATTGTCCAAAGATGCACTACATATTTACGTAGGTATCAGCATATTTTTAATTATTAGATTATTTTCTCAAAAATACGCAGACACGTTTTTGCCTGTAGCAGTTGTATTAACAATAGCGTGCATTGGAGAATTTCTAGATATGCGCGATGACATCGATAGCCTGGGCTACTGGCGCTGGGGTGCAAGTCTGCATGACGTCGTGAACACTGCGCTCTGGCCCCTCGTGCTGTCTATTTTCATGCGAAGAACTCTGCCCAGCGCATCGAACTGAGAGTCGACCTCAGATGTCCACTGCTGGCTGACTGTAGCCGCTAGTGTTTTGAGCGTCTCGGCCCAAGCGGTCATGGTCGCTTTTTCGTCATTCGGATGTCTCCGCCACCGATCTCGGACTCACTACCCCATCCGAGGTGCCGATAGAGCCGCGCAGCGCGGCTCCCGCTAGCGGTTTCGAGCCACGCTGCAGGGTGGCGCTCGAACAGAGCGCTTTCACAGGTCCGAGCCAGGCGCGTGCCTATCCCGAGACCCTCATGTTCAGGCAATACGAACAGGGCAAATAGGCACGCGTCGTCCAGGTCGACCATCGCGAAGGCCACGACTTTCTCGCCAATGGCCGCGACCCACGCACACGGCGCGTTGCTGACGGCCTGGGCGATCGCTTCCGGTGTGACGCCGATCGCCGCAAGTTCGTCTGGAGTCATCGTGTTTTCTCCAACCGATGCTCTGACTTTGAACATTGCACTCACGTCTCTGACGGAGGCAGGCCGAATTTCTAGGGGCAGGGTTCTCATGAAGGAATGGTAAGCGGACGTCTGCTTCTGGCCGAATGCGGACATCGTAGCGCGGGACTGTTTTCTTGTCTAAAGCAGTCGTTGCCCCGCGGCGCCATGTTCATGGAATATCGTTGCCTCAATGACGTGCCGGCGGCCACAGACGTGCGACCGACTGCAAGCCTGGGTACGCGAGCGTTGTTCTACAGGCGCACTCCGGAAAATACAAAACTCAGTGAGAACAAAACGGGAAAGTACAACACTCAGTGAAAACCGAGTACAACGGCATCCGCGTTGTGGTGTTCTAAGTGGTTGATTCTGTGAGCTGGCCGCTACAGGCCCCACAGCACCTCGACATTGGTTGTCGATTCGGTCCGAGGCCATCATGCGGCTTCCCGTGAGCGCCGTGGCTCGGCCACGGCATCCTGAAGATCAGGCTCCCCTTGGACTCGCTTGCGCCGGGCTGGGTGCGGGCCACGCACGACTTGCCCTCGCCTGGGGCGGGCGTGCGCGCACGGCTACTATGCTCAGCGGCTGCTATCGGCCAATGGCGGACAAATGCTCAATATCACCATGACCTCGCTTCCGAGATGGATCGGCGCCTTTCTCATCGGGTGTGCAACCAGTGGCGGCCTGCCTGTTGCAGTAGCCCAGACTCCATTGCGCCATGCAGGCATCGCCAGCCTGGAGGTTGCCTCCGGCACACCGAACTCGGTGCTGGTCTGGTACCCGACCGATGCGGATGAGAAACCGTCGCTGATAGGAAAGATTTCCGTACCGGCGAGCCGGGACACGCCCGTGGCAGAGGGAAAACTCCCGGTCATCCTGCTGGACCATGGAGGTGGACCAGGGGGTGGCAGCCCCTTGATCCTGCGGGAGCTGTCCGCCTCGCTTGCTCGCCAGGGATACCTGGTGGTCGCGCCTTTCCACGGGAAAACAGGCTTGGCCCATCGGCCCGTGCAAGTCAGGCGCGCGCTTGACGCGGTGCTTGCCGACCCACGCTTTGCGCCGCATGCGGATGTATCCCGGCTGGGCATGGTGGGCTTTTCGCTCGGCGGGGCCGTCACGCTGGAGCTGGCAGGCGCCACGCCCAATACGGCCTACTTTGAATCCTATTGCCGTGCCCACCCTGCCGATGTGATGTCGTGCGGGCATGCCCCTGACCAAGATGCCCATGGAGAGCGACCAAAACGCGGGTCCGCGGCAAGTGACGGGGCCAGTGCCACGCGCCTGCCACTGAAAGCCATCGCCTTGCTGGACCCCCTGGCGGCACTCTTCGACAGGAGTGACCTCACGGCCATCACCGTGCCTGTGCTCATCCTGCGGCCATTGAACAGTGAGCTTCCGGGCGAAGGAAATGCCATGGGCCTGGCCCGTGCGCTGCCACAGCCCCCAAAACTCGAAACGTTGCCGGGCGGTCATTTTGTATTCACCGATGTTTGTTCGCCACCGCAGCGCGCCGCCGCTCCAGAGGTATGCGTGGACCCGCTTGGCACAGACCGCGTGGCCGCTCATCCCGGTATTGAGTCGGCCATCACCAAGTTCTTTCAATCCAGCTTGGGTGAGTAGACTGGTCCGGCCCCGAAGTGGACATCGGGAGAGACCTTGCTGCGAGGGAGATTGATGACCAGCCGCTCCCCATCTGAATAGGAACACCGTGACACTTGAACTTCTGGGCGCCTTCGGCAAGAGCTTTCTCTTCGTAGTCGCCGCGCTGCTGCCGATCCTGAACCCGGCCGCCACGGCGCCCATCTTCCTGGGCCTGACCGAGGGTGCATCACCGAACACGCGCGCGCTGCTGGCGCGCCGCATCGCGCGCAACATGTTCTGGCTGCTGCTGGGCGCCATGCTGGTCGGCTCCTACGTGCTGGAGTTCTTCGGCATCTCGCTGCCCATCGTGCGCGTGGGTGGCGGCATGATCGTGGCCGCGACGGCCTGGCGGTTGCTGACGGCCACGCAGGCCACGGTGGACAGCCGCACCGAACTGGCCGAGAGCTTCACGCCCGACATGGCGCGACGCCAGGCTTTCTACCCGCTCACCTTTCCGGTGAGTTGCGGGCCCGGCTCGATCGCGGCGGCCATCACGGTGGGTGTGTCACTGGCCGACGCGCGGTTGTCGCTGTCGCTGGCGCGGATGGGAGGTGGCGTACTGGCGCTGCTGTCCGTCGCCGTACTGCTGTACTTCGCCTTCCGCTATGCGCAGCAACTGCTCAAGCCGCTCGGCGAGGCCGGCTCGGTGATCTTCCTCCGGTTGTCGGCCTTCATCCTGCTGTGCCTGGGCGTGCAGATCGTGTGGGACGGCGTGTACGAACTGGGCGTCGCGATGTTGCGCGACGGGATGCTGCCACTGCATTCTTGAACTTCGACTTCAGTTCATGGCCTGCTGCTTCGCTCGCCTGACGGTTGGATCTCCCCGGCTGCCGGGCCGCGGCAGGATCGATCTTCGCAGCGCACACATCAGGCATCGGCCGACAGCCTGCCCTGCAAGGCGTGGGCACGATACCGCATGCCCGCTTCGCCGCCCGTCCTCTCCAGCGCTCCTTCGAGCCCCCCTGCAAACCCCTCATCCGCATCCACCCGCGCCCCGACGCGCGACCTGACGCAAGGCCCGATCGGCCGCACCCTGCTGGTCTTCGCGCTGCCCATCCTGGCAGGCAACGTGCTGCAGTCGCTGAACGGCTCGGTCAACGCGGTGTGGGTGGGCCGCTACCTGGGCGAGGCCGCGCTCACTGCCACGGCCAATGCCAACAACATCCTGTTCCTTTTGATCGGGGCGGTGTTCGGCGTGGGAATGGCGGCCACCATCCTCGTGGCGCAGGCCATGGGGGCGCGCAATCCGCAGCAGGCCCGCCGCGTGATCGGCACCAGCGCCACCTTCTTCGGCGGCACGGCCGTGCTGATCGCGGCGGCCGGCCCGCCGCTCTCGCGCGAGATCCTGGGCTGGATGGGCACGCCCGCCGCCGCCCTGGCGCTGGCAGAGGTCTATCTGCGCACGCTGTTCCTGGCGGTGCCGCTGCTCTACCTGTTCGCCTTCATCTCGGCCGTGCTGCGCGGCGCGGGCGACACGCGCACGCCGTTCCTCTTCCTGCTGCTGGTGGTGGTGCTGGACACGGCGCTGAATCCGTTGCTCATCTTCGGCTGGGGTCCCGTGCCGCGCATGGGCATCGCCGGCTCTGCCATGGCCACCTTGGTGGCCAACGCGATCAGCTTCGCCGCGCTGCTGGCGTGGCTGCGCTGGCGCCGGCACCCGCTCTGGATCGGCCGGGCCGACTGGCGGCTCTTCGTGCCCGACGGGCCCATCCTGCGTGCGCTGGTCGTCAAGGGCCTGCCGATGGGCGCGCAGATGGTGATGATCTCCACCGCCATGCTGATGCTGATGGGCCTCGTCAATGCGCAGGGCGTGGTCACTGCATCGGCCTACGGCGCGGCGCTGCAGCTCTGGACCTACGTGCAGATGCCGGCCATGGCCATCGGGGCGGCCTGCTCGTCCATGGCGGCGCAGAACGTGGGCGCCGGCCGGTGGGAGCGGGTGGACGGCGTGGCCCGCAGCGGCACGCTCTTCAACTTCGTGCTGACCGGCGCGATCATCGTGCCGCTGTTGCTGCTGGACCGCACGGCGTTGTCGCTCTTCCTGCCAGCCGGCAGCGCGTCGCTGGAGGCGGCGCGCCATTTGAATCACATCGCCGTGGGCTCGTTCCTGTTCTTCGGCGTCACCTTCGTGCTCTCGGGCGTGGTGCGTTCCACCGGCGCGGTGGTGCCACCGCTCATCATCCTGGGCCTGGCGCTCTGGGGCATCCGCCTGCCGGTCGCCTATGGCCTGCAGCCCTGGCTGGGCACCGATGCGATCTGGTGGAGCTTTCCGGCCAGCGCGTTGTGCGCCATGCTGATGTCGATGGCCTACTACCGCTGGGGCCGCTGGCGCCAGGCACGCATGCTCGCACCGGCCGAGCCGGTGGTGGCGACCCCGGCCGAAGTGGGTGGCCTGCCGCCTTCGCCGGTCTGCGCGCAGGCAGGAGCCGCGCACGAGTCACCCGGCCGGCATGCCTGGAAACCCGGCGTGTCCCGCCGGCCGGCTTGATGGCCTTGATCGCGGCGAGGTTCGGGCAAATCCAGACCGCGACGTTGGCTGGTGCAAGACTTGCCGCACGCCGGCAGGCGATGTGCGATTTCACGAAGTCAGGTTGGCCGGTGCCAGCCCGAACGCCGGGGCGGATGTGTTCTGCAGCGCCGCGGGACGGCGGAAATCCGCCGGGCCGGAGGAGACAGAGGGCGCGGCCAGCCGGCCATCGCCCAGCTGGAACGTGGCCACGCCGCGCACCAGGTCCTCGGCCTGCTTCTTGAGGCTGCCGGCCGCCGCGGCCATTTCCTCGACCAGCGCGGCGTTCTGCTGCGTCGCACGGTCCATCTCGGTCACGGCTTCGCCGACCTGGTTCACGCCCGACGCCTGTTCGACACTGGCGGCGCTGATCTCGCCCATGATGTCCGTCACGCGGTTGATGGCGCCGACGATCTCCTGCATGGTGGCGCCAGCCTTGTCCACCAGCGCATTGCCGGCTGTCACGCGCTCGACGCTGGCCCCGATGAGGCCCTTGATCTCCTTGGCCGCGTCGGCGGAGCGGCCTGCCAGGCTGCGCACCTCGCTGGCCACCACGGCGAATCCCCGGCCCTGCTCGCCGGCACGGGCGGCTTCCACGGCCGCGTTCAGCGCCAGGATGTTGGTCTGGAAGGCGATGCTGTCGATCACCTGGATGATGTCCGCGATCTGCCGCGACGACTCGTTGATGCCCTTCATGGTTTCCACGACCTGTCCCACGACCTCGCCGCCCTGCACCGCGACCAGGGCGGCATTCTTGGCAAGCTGGTTGGCCTGGCGCGCGCTGTCGGCGTTCTGCTGCACGGTAGAGCCCAGCTCTTCCATGGAGGCGGCCGTCTGCTCGAGCGCACTGGCCTGGCTCTCGGTGCGGCCGCTGAGGTCCTGGTTGCCCTGCGATATCTGAGCGCTGGCCGTGGCCACGGCTTCCGCGTTCTGGCGCACGCTGCCCACGGTCGTGTGCAGGTGTGCCCGGGTCGCCTCGAGCGCCTGCATCATCTGGGCCAATTCGTCCTTGCCGGTGGCCTGGACGGGGTGGCCCAGCTCACCGCGTGCCATGCGCAGGGCAGCGTCCACACCCTGGCGGGCACGGCGCGACAGGTTGCCCGCCAGCAGGACGGCGACCACGGCGCTGAGCGCGATCATGGCGACCAGTCCTACGGCGAGCTGGAGGCGGCCCTCCCTGTAGGTGGCCGCGGCGCGTTCGGCGGCGAGATCACTGCCCTTGTTGTTGATGGCGATCAGGTCGTCGAGCGCCTTGTTCGCGGCCCGGTAGGCAGCGCCCGCCGGCCCCACGAAAATCGCGCGCACCGCGGGGATGTCGTTGTTCCGTGCGTGCTGCAGCTGTTCCGGAAGCGTCGAGCTGTACGAGGCCACCTGGTTGCGTAGCTCCGTGTAGAGCGGGCGCTCTTCGGCACTGGTGAAGAGCGGAGCCGCAGCCTCGACGGACGCATTGAGCGCCGTGCTGGCGCTTTCCACCGTGGCGATCGCCTGCGGCATGGGCGCATTGGGTCCGGTGAGGATCAGGCCCAGGCGGGCGATGCGCAGGGCGGACAGATTCCTGCTGATCGTTCCCGAAGCCGCCACGCTCGGCAGCGATTTCCTGGAAATCTCGGTGGATCGGTCGTTCATGCTGGACAGGTTGGCAACGCCCAGCAGGCTGACGATGCAGGCGATGACCAGCACCAGGCCAAAGCCGGCCAGCAGTTTGGTGCGCATCATCCAGTTGTCGAGGGTCATCATGGTCTTTCGTTGGGAAACCTCACCGCAACCGGGCGGCGAGGCAAGGCATCGCGGGCGAACGATCTGTCTGAAATCGCTTCTTGTGTAATGTTGTGTAAACGTGCCGGCTCTTCTGTAGGCCGGCTGCCCGACCTGCTTCGCGCGCCGTATTTCGTGGTGCCATGACGACAAACGCCCGCGCCCGGCATGACCGGGCGCGGGCGTGCAATGGAAGGCTGGCCGCGAGAGACGGTTCGTCCCTCTGGCCGGCTCGGAGGGTCAGGCCATGGCCTGCATCTCCTCCATGAGTTCCTCCTTGCGGGCCTGCAGCGTGTCGCGCATGGCCACCAGGTCCAGCTTGCGGGCCGCGCGGGCCTTGACGAAGATTTCGTTGCGCTCTTCCTTGACGTGGTGGTCGATGTATTCGCCCAGCACGGTGACCTTGGCATCGAACTTGTCGTCCATGGCGTCGCCGTCCTGGATCTGGTCGATCAGGTCCTTGGCGCTGGCGTGCTCGACTTCGGCCTCGTCGATCAGGTCGGTCTCGCGCAGTGCTTCGCGCAGGGCCGGATAGAAAATCTCCTCTTCGATCTGCGCGTGCACCGTCAGCTCCAGGCAGATCTGCTGTGCCAGTTCGCGCTTCTTGGCGATGGACGTCTTCGATTTGGAGCCTGCGAGTTCTTCGTACTCCTTGAACATCTTCTTCACCTTGCGATGGTCCGCATCCAGGAGGCTGCAGGCATCGGCGGGGGGCCGCTGGTTCGTCGTCGTGGGCATGGCGTTTTCCTCGTAGGGTGTTGGAAAACCCATTGTCTTTTTGCCGTCATGCCTGGCCGTAGGAGCGGCGCCTGTGTGTCCGTCTTCCCACGGCGCGGCGGGCCATGCGAACGGCTGCCGTCGAGCCTGTGCAGGGCCGGCACCGCGCTTCACGTGCGATGTTGTCGTTGTGGCTGCGGCTGCGGTGCTTCGGCCGAGGCCATGCGCCGCAGCGTCCCGTCGAAATGCGGTGCGTCGGAATTCCAGTGCAGTTGCCTGATCAGGTGGTGGATCCCGTCCGGAGCACCCTGCAGGTAGCGGCGGAGCGCGTGACCATCGTCCAGGCGGGCGGGGTCGTCCTGGAGGAACACCCCCATGCGCCTCAGCAGGGCCTTTCCGCCGGCATCTTCGATGAGCTTCCAGTGCGTGGCCTCGTAGCGATATCCCGCAGCCTCTGCGGCGCGGGCCTGTGCCCTGCGGTGCCTGTCGCCTTGGACGTAGTCGGGCGTGGTGGTCCCCGCCATGCTGCGCACATCGTTGTAGGCCGTGATGTCCACGGTCGGGGTGCCGGGCAGGTCCGTGCGGATGTCCGCCGTCGAGGCGAACGACACCACGACGTTGCGATGGAACAGGGCCCTGTGCTCCTGGGCGGAGTAGCCCAGGGCCTGCATGTCCTGGCGCATGGCGTTGTCCATTTGCTGAAGTGCCGCGATGCCGGAGCTGTGGGCCAGGAATCGCAGGGGCGGCGTTCCCGCGACCGTCCGTGGATCGGCGCGACGGGCGGCGCTGCCGTCTTCGTAGAGCGGCAGGCCGGCGGTGCGCGCCACGGTGCCGTCCATATGGCGCATCAGCCGTTCGGGTTCCTGCACCAGCCGTGGAAGCAGGATGGCCTCGTAGAGCAGCCGCGAGGCATGGCTGACGACGTCGGCGTGCCGGTCGGTGCCCAGCAGGAACCGGTGGTGCAGCAGGCTGGCCTCGACCAGCGGCTGTCCGTCACGATCCTGCCCGGTATGCACGAAGCCGACCACGTACAGTGCCGCGGCATGGGACGGCAGGGCACTGCGCAGGAACGAGAGGAAGGCCGCGGCCAGTTTCTTCGCCTGCCGGATGCCTTCCGCATAGTGCGTGTCGGTGGTGCAGGGCAGCACGACCCACTGGCTCCGGCCGAGTTCGCCCTGCAGGTCGCGGGGATCGATGGTGTCGCCTGTATCGGCCTGGAATGCCAGGATGCCTTGCGATTTGGGCTCGGATTCACTGTGCGTGCGAAGGCGCCGGTATGCTTCTTCCATGCCCAGGAAGAGGGTCGCCATGAAGGCGTTGTATCCGGGCAGACGGCGCAGTCCGAAGTGCTCCACCTGCAGCCGGTCGTGGCCGAGGCGGCAGGGCAGGGAGGCGATGTATTCGAGGAACCGGAGGTCCCGCCCCTTCCTCTGCGACGGCGGGGTCAGGAAGCTGCCGGGCGCCACGCCCGCCCGGACGGCCAGCCGTTGCAGCGCTTCCTCGTAGAACGATGCATCGTGTCCGGCTTCCAGCAGCAGTTCCCATGCATGGTTGAGCGGCTGGATCTCGTAGGGGTTGCGGAACGCGCGTGCGCCCTGCATGGGGTAGCGGTCCCGCTCCTCGATGAAGTGGCGGACGTACAGGCCCGCCTGCCGGATGAGGTCGCGGGCGGTGGCCGCCGCGTTGGCGGGATCTCCGTGGCCGTGTCGCGACAGCTGCGCGCGCAGCCATTGCTCGCGGCGCTCGAATGCGGGTCGCAGCGGCGCCAGGGCATGTGCCAGGGCTTCCATGGGACTGGCGGTCCCAGCGCCGCCAGCGCCAGCGAGGGATGCCGTGGCCTTCATGGCCGCCAGGAAGAGTGTTTCTGCCGAGGAGGGCATGTGCAGCGCCTGCCGGGTGGCTTCGGCGGAGAGCACTTGGCAGCCGAGCGCTTCCAGCTCCTCGCGGATCCACCGGACCTGTTGCGCGGTCCGCCCCTTGCGCAGGCCTCCCGGGAGGTCCCGGTCCGGCACCGTCAGGCCGTCTTCCAGGCCTACGCGTACCCCGTCGAGCTGCAGGTGCACTGCCACCCTGGGCAGCAGTTGCTGCATCGGGCCCGGCATCAGGACGGAGATCCGGGCCGTGGGAAGCCGGCGCCGTATCTGTTCCACCACCGGCGCCAATGCGGCCACGGCCATGTCCAGTGCACGGTCGATGCCCGGGGCGCCGCCGGCCTGCAGCAGCGCGAAGATGGCCTGGCGCTGCACGGCGGGGATGAGGGAGTCATCCTCGAAAGCCTCGCCGGCGCGGCGGTACTGGTCCACGCCGGCCACCAGCATCAGCAGGCACGGGGTTCCGGCGCCTTCCAGGTGCGTCCTGAAATCTTCCAGCGTCTTCTGCAGGATCGTGTGGTTGAAGACCTCGATCTCGAGGCGTATGCCATGCCTGCGCGCATGGTCCAGCTGCTGCTGCAGGAAGTTGGGGGTGTTGAGGTATCCCCCACCGGACTGGAACAGCACTTCGCCCGGGCTGAGCGATGAGAGTTCCGGGGGCGTGCCGTCAGGTTCGTAAGGCCTGAGGTGCTCGCGGCGGATGGCGCTGTCGGAGTCTCCACCACCCCGCACGCTGGTGGAAAGGTTGAGGATGGCCAGCGGAACCTGCGCGCGCAGGCGGGGGACGATGGCCTCGTAGTCGTCCGGGACGATGCGGTTGGGTTGCGCGCCGGTGAGCAGCGACAGGGACGACCAGGGCAGCTTCCACGCCTGCCCGCCACGCTCTCGGGTGTGCAGATGGAGGATGGCGGCGCCTTCCCGGACAGCCGCCACGCATTCGTCCACGATGGCGGCGGGCGCGACCGGCAGCCAGCAGCTGGCACCCTTGCCCGACAGCGCAAAGCCGGTGCTGGCGTGGCACCAGCCGGCGTCGGCGAGCGCTTCCACCACGCTGGTGCCGCAGGCATGGAGCAGGTGGACGAGGTCGGGCGGAATGTACGACTCCACCGCACCGGCATGCGTCCACGCCAGGCCGCCCTCTCCGTCGCTGGTCCAGCCCTGGCCCGTCAGGTGCACCACCAGTTCCCTCGAGGCTTCTGCGGAGCCGATCCTGGCGAACCATGCCGCGTCCAGCTGCCGCAGGACCGGGCTGTCCGGGTGGTACTGGAATACACCATCCTGCGCGTGCAGGCCGGCCTCGCGGCGCCAGCGTTCGAGCAGTTCTGCCGTGGGAGCGATGGCCCGGATGAAATCCGCGCCCGCCGGAATCCGTGTGGATTCGCTCGCCAGCAGGCCACCCGCCGCCACGGGCTCCCATCCGTTGCGGTTCCCGAGTGCCGCTTCCAGGCCGTCGATATGCCGCACCAGCGCTGCGGAAAGGTATTTCGGGCCCAGCGGCTCGATGCGGCGCGGTACGGCCCCTACCGGGGCTGCGGTAATGAATATCTCGTGCACGGATCCCCGGATCGTTGATTGGGAGGGGCGGATTATTCAACGGGGAAGCTTGTCGGGAATGGACCCGCGTCGGGATGAATTCGTAGTACTGATCATGTTTTGGATAACTGGATTTTTTGCTTTATCGTTCTGATTTCATGATGGTTGTCCATCCATGGCGTGAATCCGGGGCGCCACCCGGGAAGCCCACCATGTGGAGGCGAGCGGAACCAGCACCGCGGTAATCACGACGCATGCCGCGACCAGCGCCGTCGCGGATGGCGCTACGGTAGCGAACTGCGGTGCCGCCTGGGCGACGAGGTGCGGCGTGGCCACTGCCGCACCCGCGGTGCTGGACGCGGCGATGCCCGCAGTGCCGCGGCCGCCGCCGATGAAGATGTCCGCCAGAACGAGGGCCGTGCCCGAGACGGCCATGACGGCCAGCGCCATCGCGATGCCCGGCATCCCGGCTTCCGCCACCACGCGCAGGTCGATTGTGTTGCCGAGTGCGAAGGCGAAGAAGGGAATCAGGATGCGCGTGGCAGGAGAGAAGAAGCTTCGCAGTTCGGGATCGAGGTTGCCGAGCACGAAGCCGGCGATGAAGGGGATGACCACTCCGACCAGCAGGCGCGGCTCGAATGCGGCGAGGCCGGTGGAGCCGAGGATGAGCATGGTCACCAGCGGCCCGGATTCCAGTCCGATCAACACCGAGACGCCCGCTTCTTCGCGGGTTCCGTGCTCTTCCATGATCGACGCATAGAGGCCCCCGTTGGTCATGTCCAGCGCCGCCACGACGGCCAGCACCGACAACCCGGCGAAGAATCCGGTGCGCAGGCCGTCCACAGGAATCCACAGGGGGAGCAGCCACGCAGCCAGCCAGGCCGTGCCGATCTTGGCGCCGACCAGCGCTCCTGATTTGCGCAGCAGGGCACCCGCGGCCCGCAGATGGATGGACGCTCCGAGGCAGAACATCCAGACGGCCAGTATGGGTACCACGCCGGAGATCAGACCCTGCGTGAACGAGCCGTAGTACTTGCCGGTGTCCGGCTGTACTGTGTGGAGCGCGGCTCCCAGCAGGAGCGGGACGAGCATCATGCCGCCCGGTATCTTTTCGATGGTGGATTTGATTTTCATGGCGATGTATTGCGCTGGCCGCTCAGCGGGAGCATATTGCGGTGCGCCTTGGGAACGGTGCGCTTTGCCAGCGGAAATGGCGCCGTTCATTAATGGCGTGGATTAATTGTTTTTTGCCTGATCGGCTCGGCTTTTTTGGAAGGAGCTTCGATGCGACGTTTGCAAGGAAAAACCGTCCTGGTCACCGCCGCGGGTCAGGGCATCGGCAGGGCCAGCGCCCTGGCGATGGCCCGGGAGGGGGCCGAGGTCTGGGCCACGGACATCGATGACCAGGCCCTGGCCCAGCTCGCTGCCGAAGCGGCCCTCGAGGACAGTCCGCCCCTGAGAACGGCCCGCCTGGACGTGCGGGACAGCGCAGCGGTCCACGCCTTCGCCGCGCATACCGGCCGGGTGGACGTGCTGTTCAACTGCGCAGGCTACGTGCACCACGGCGACATCCTCGCGTGCGAGGAGGAGGATTGGGATTTCACTTTCGATCTGAACGTCAAGTCCATGTACCGCACCATCCGCGCCTACCTGCCGTCCATGCTTGCAGGAGGGGGCGGCTGCATCATCAACATGGCCTCGGCGGCGTCCAGCGTGAAAGGCGTGCCCAACCGCTTTGCCTACGGTGCCTCCAAGGCGGCGGTGATCGGACTGACGAAGGCACTGGCGACCGACTATGTCCAGAAGGGCATCCGCTGCAATGCCATCTGCCCGGGCACCATCGAATCTCCCTCGCTGCGAGGGCGCATCCGGGAGCTGTCCGCGCGCTCCGGTGCCGATGAGGCCGAAGTCCGGGCCGCCTTCGTCGGGCGGCAGCCGGCCGGTCGCCTGGGGCGCCCCGAAGAGGTGGCCGCGCTGGTGGTGTATCTCGCGAGCGACGAGGCCTCCTTCACGACCGGCGCCATCCACATGATCGACGGCGGATGGTCCAACTGACGCAGGTTCGCCGAGAATGTCCGGCAAGACCCCGTCTGGAGATACGCATGAAATTGGTACGTTACGGCCAGCCTGGCCAGGAGAAGCCCGGACTCGTCGATGCCGAGGGCCGGATACGCGACCTTTCGGGCCACGTGTCCGACGTGGATGCGGACCTGCTGGCGTCGCCCGCAGCCTGGGCGTCGTTGTCCGCCCTCGATCCTGGCAGTCTGCCCCTGGTGAACGGCACGGTGCGCTACGGTCCTCCGGTCGCCCGCGTGGGCAAGATCGTCTGCGTGGGGCTCAACTACGCGGACCACGCGGCGGAAACGGGGGCACCGATCCCGGCCGAGCCCATCCTGTTCCTGAAGCCGAACTCGTGCATCGTCGGGCCGGACGATACCGTGGTGATTCCCCGCGGCTCCACCAAGACCGACTGGGAGGTCGAACTGGGCGTGGTGATCGGCCGCAGGGCCTCGTATGTCGCCGAGGGCGATGCGATGGACCACGTGGCGGGCTACACGGTGGTCAACGACGTGTCCGAGCGGGAGTACCAGATGGAGCGCGGAGGCCAGTGGGACAAGGGCAAGGGATGCGACACCTTCGCGCCCATCGGTCCCTGGCTGGTTTCGAGGGACGAGGTGCCCGACCCGCAGAACCTCGGCCTGTGGCTGGAGGTCAACGGCCGGCGCTACCAGGACGGCAGCACGCGCACGATGATCTTCCCGGTGGCGAAGCTGGTGAGCTACATCAGCGAGTTCATGTCGCTCATGCCGGGCGACATCATCAGTACCGGAACGCCGCCCGGCGTGGGCCTGGGCCAGAAGCCGCCGGTGTACCTGAAGGCCGGCGACACCATGCGGCTGGGCATCGAGGGCCTGGGCGAGCAGCGGCAGACCACGCGCGCCTGGGCCCGCTGATCCGCCCCGCGCTCCGGTTCCGGGTGGGCCCTGCCTCAGGCGAGCAGGGCCTGCGCGAACTCGCGGGCGCTGAAGGTTTCCAGGTCTTCCAGCTTTTCGCCGACGCCGATGAAATACACCGGTATGGGGCGTTCCTGCGCGATGGCCGCCAGCACGCCGCCCTTGGCCGTGCCGTCGAGCTTGGTGACGATGAGCCCCGTGAGCTGCAGCGCGTCGTCGAAGGCCCGCACCTGCGCGAGGGCGTTCTGGCCCGTGTTGCCGTCGATCACCAGCAGTACCTCGTGCGGTGCCGTGCCATCGGCCTTGGTGATGACGCGCTTGATCTTCTGCAACTCCTGCATCAGGTGGAGCTGCGTCGGCAGCCGGCCCGCCGTGTCCACCAGCACCACGTCCTTGCCGCGTGCCTTGCCGGCACTCACGGCATCGAAGCTCACCGCGGCCGGGTCGCCGCCTTCCTGGCTCACGATTTCCACGGTATTGCGGTCGGCCCACACCCCGAGCTGCTCGCGCGCGGCGGCCCGGAAGGTATCGGCCGCCGCCAGCAGGACCGCGGCGCCTTCGGTGGCAAGGTGCCTGGTGAGCTTGCCGATGGAGGTGGTCTTGCCGGCACCGTTGACGCCGGCCACCATGATCACGGTGGGCGTGTGGCGTCCGATCTCGAGGGGTTTCTCGAGCGGGCGCAGCAGGTCGGACAGGGCATCGGCGAGCAGTCCCTTGACCGCGGCGGGATCGGTGGCCCTGGCTTCCTTCACGCGCCGCCGGAGGTCCTGCAGCAGGTGTTCGGTGGCCTTGACGCCCGTGTCGGCCATCAGCAGCGCCTCTTCGAGTTCGTCGTAGAGCGCATCGCCGATCTGCGTGCCGGTGAAGACCGTGGCAATGCTGGTGCCCGTCTTGCGCAGTCCGTTCTTGAGCCGGTCCAGCCAGCCCTTGCGCTCCTGTCCGGCGTCCATTGCCGGCGGCATGGAGGAAGGAAGGGGCACGGGAGCCTGGACGGCAGGCGGCGGCACCGGTATCGGCGTGGGCACAGCCGCCACCGGAGTGGTCACAGGACCCGGCTGTGGAGGAGCCGGCGCGGCAGGCTCCTGCGGAGCGGGGGATTTGGCGAACGGGTTGCGCAGCCAGCCGAAAGCTCCGGGGCCTCCGGAGGTGCCTGCCGCTTCGCCGGCCGCAGGCCCGGCCTCCGGCGCGGCGGGCGCGGAAACCGGCATGGGATCGGGCAGGGCCGGGGCAGCGTCGGCCGGTACCGGGGACGGGATCTCCGCAGCGGGAGCAGGGGCGGGCTTTTTCTTGAAAAAACTGAACATTGGCAGGTTCTTAGAATCGCACCCATTCTATGAAACGCGCACTTACCCTCCTGGGCCTGCTGGCCTGCGTGCACGCCGGGGCCCAGACCCCCGCCACCACCACGTCCTCTCCCTGGCCTGCGTCGGCGCAAGGCGCCCAGCCCGGAGCCCAGGTGCCCGGCGTGCGCCAGTACACGCTGCGCAACGGCATGCAGCTGTTCGTGCAGACCGACCGGCGTGCCCCCACGGCGGTGCACATGGTGTGGGTACGGGTCGGTTCGATGGACGAGGTGGATGGCACATCGGGCGTGGCCCATGCCCTGGAGCACATGATGTTCAAGGGCACGAAGACGGTGCCGCCAGGCCAGTTCTCGCGCCGCGTGGCCGCGCTGGGCGGTCAGGAAAACGCCTTCACCAGCCGCGACTACACGGGCTACTACCAGCAGATTCCCGCAAAGCGCCTCGCGGAGGTCATGCGGCTGGAGTCCGACCGGTTCGCGCACAACCAGTGGCCGGACGCGGAATTCAAGAAGGAGATCGAGGTCATCAAGGAAGAGCGGCGCATGCGCACGGACGACCAGCCGCGCGCGGCCCTGATGGAGCAACTGAACGCTGCAGTGTTCACGGCGTCTCCGTACCGCAGGCCGGTGGTCGGCTGGATGAGCGACCTGGATGCGTTGACGCCGGACGATGTCCGCGCGTTCCACCGCCAGTGGTACGTGCCCGCGAACGCCGCCATCGTGGTCGCCGGTGATGTGGATCCGGAAGCCGTCCGCAAGCTCGCAGAAGACACCTACGGCCGCATTCCCGCGGCGGCGGTGCCGGTGCGCAAGCCGCGCACCGAGCCGGCGCAGCGCGGCCTGCGCCGCATCGATTTCAAGGCGCCCGCGGAACAGGCCTTCGTCGCGATGGCGTTCCGGGTGCCCGGGCTGCAGCGGCTGGAGCAGCTCACGGATTCCGACCGCGATGCGCTGGCGCTGATGATGCTCTCGGGCGTGCTGAGCGGCTACGACGGCGCACGGCTGGAACGCGCTCTCACGCAGGGTGCCGACCGCGTGGCCGACGGAGCGGACAGCGGTGCCTCCGTCACGGGCAGGGGGCCGAGCCTGTTCCTGCTGAGCGGCGTCCCCGCGGGCGGCAAGACGGCGCAGCAGGTCGAGGCCGCGTTGCGGGCCGAGGTGGCCCGCGTGGCGCGCGAAGGGGTGGGCGATGCCGAACTCTCGCGCGTGAAGACACAGTGGGCGGCATCCACCATCTATGCGCGGGATTCCCTGCAGGCCCAGGCGAGCGACCTGGGAAGCAATTGGGTGCAGGGCCTTCCGCCCGACGCCGACGCGCGCCTGCTGGCGCTGCTGCGCGAGGTGACGCCGGCGCAGGTCCAGGCCGTGGCGGCCCGCTACTTCGGCGATGACCAGTTGACCGTGGCCACCCTGGTGCCACAGCCGGTGGCACCCGGTTCCCGCCGCCCTGCCGCTCCCGCGAGCGCCGACGGACGCATGCACTGACGCGCCGCCGGCCGGAAGGAAACTCCCATGATGCCCCTTGCAATCAAAAAAGCCGCCCTCCGGGCGGCATTCGCGGCGGCGGCCGGCCTGCTGGCCGCGCAGTCCGCCTGGGCGCTGCTGCCCATCCAGCACTGGACCGAGCCCAGCGGCGCGCGTGTCTGGCTCGTCGAAAGCCCCGGCATTCCGATGGTGGACGTGCAGGTCGATTTCGATGCCGGAGCCCGGCGCGATCCGGCGCCGCAGGCCGGCCTGGCCGCCGCCGTGGCCGCGATGTCGTCCAAGGGCGTGCGCGCCGACGGGGCCGAACCCGCAATGGACGAGAATGCCCTGGGCGAGGCCTGGGCCGATCTGGGCGCGAGCCTGCAGGCGTCCGCGGAGCGCGACGGCTTCAGCTACGGGCTGCGTTCGCTCACCGATGCCGGCCTGCTGGACCGTGCGGCCCGGCTGGCCGCGCGGCAGATCGCCCAGCCGGCCTTCGCGCAGGACATCTGGCAGCGCGAGCGCGCGCGCTGGAGCGCATCCCTGAAGGAGGCCGAAACACGGCCCGGCACGGTGGCCGCCAGGGCTTTCTCGCAGGCCGTCTATGGCTCCCATCCCTATGGCCAGCGCGCCACGCCGGAGACGCTGGCACGCATCGAAGTCGCTGACCTGCAGAACTTCCACGACCGCTACCTGCAGGCCTGCCGGGCGCGCGTGAGCATCGTGGGCGCCGTGAACCGGGAGCAGGCCCGCGCCCTGGCCCGGACACTGCTCTCGCGCCTGCCGGCCACGGATGCCCCGGCCTGCGCCGCGCTGCCGCCAGTGCCGCCCGTGCAGCCACTCGCCAGGTCGCAGGAAGAACGCATCCCCTTCGCGTCGGCCCAGGCGCACGTGCTGATCGGCCAGCCCAGCTTCCCGCGCAAGGACCCTGATTTCCTCGCGCTGCTGGTGGGCAATCACATCCTGGGCGGCGGCGGCTTCACGTCGCGGCTGACCGAGGAGGTGCGCGAAAAGCGCGGGCTGAGCTACAGCGTGTACAGCCAGTTTTCCCCGGGGCTGGATGCCGGCCCCTTCGTCGTCGCGCTGCAGACGCGTCCGGACCAGGCGGAACAGGCCGTGCAGGTGTCGCGCGATGTGCTCGCCCGCTTCGTTGCCGAAGGCCCCACGGCCGCGGAATTGCGCGCCGCCAAGGACAACCTGATCGGTGGCTTCGCGCTGCGCATCGACAGCAACCGCAAGCTGCTGGGGAATGTCGTGAACATCGCCTGGAACGACCTGCCGCTCGACTATCTCGAGCACTGGACCGACCGCGTGGAGGCGCTGACCGCGCAGGACATCCGCGCAGCGATGGCGCGCAAACTGCAGCCTGCCCGGATGGTGACCGTGGTGGTCGGCGGGAGCGCACCATGAGCCCGGCGCCGCGCAAACCCGCTGCGCCCCAGCGCCCTGCGGCGAGTCCGGGAGGCCGGCAAGGCGGGCATGCCGGTGCGGGCGAAGTGCGCATCATCGGCGGACTCTGGAAGCGCACGCGGTTGCCGGTGCCGTCGCGCCCGGGGCTGCGGCCCACGCCGGACCGGGTGAGGGAGACCCTGTTCAACTGGCTGGGACAGGACCTGTCGGGATGGCGCTGCATCGATGCCTTCGCCGGCACGGGCGCGCTCGGCCTGGAGGCTGCATCCCGCGGAGCGGTGGAGGTGCTGCTGGTGGAAAGCGATGCCGCCCTCGCGGATCAGTTGCGGCGTTCCTGTGAAAAGCTGGGCGCCACGGCGGCACGGGTGCAGCGGGGCGACGGCGTGGCCGTCCTGCGCCAGCGTGCGCCGGGCTCCGCGCACCTGGTGCTGCTCGATCCGCCTTTCGACGGCGGGCTGTTCGACGCGGCCCTGGCGGCTGCCGCGCCGGTGCTTGCGGAGGATGGATGCATCTACCTCGAGGCGCCCCAGCCCTGGGACGATGCGGCGCTGGCACCCCTGGGCCTTGCCATTCACCGCCATCTGCGGGCGGGCGCGGTACATGCCCACCTGATTCGCAAGGGCCAGGGCGCAAGAGCGCCGCAATAATCCGCTCCACCGACTGCCTTCAATCCAGGAGATCCGCCCGCCATGGTCCAGAACGTCATCGCCGTCTATCCCGGCACTTTCGACCCCATCACGCTGGGCCATGAGGACGTGGTGCGCCGCGCCACGCAGCTGTTCGGCAGCGTGATCGTGGCGGTCGCCGCGGGCCACCACAAGAAAACGCTGTTCAGCCTGGAAGAGCGCATCGAGATGGTGCGCGAGGCGGTGCAGCCCTATCCCCAGGTGCAGGTGGAGAGCTTCTCCGGACTGCTGCGCGACTTCGTGGTCGCGCGCGGCGGCAAGGCCATGGTGCGCGGCCTGCGTGCCGTCACCGACTTCGACTATGAATTCCAGCTCGCCGGCATGAACCGCAGCCTCATGCCCGAGGTCGAGACGGTCTTTCTCACCCCGAGCGACAAGTTCCAGTTCATCAGCAGCACGTTCGTGCGCGAGATCGCCGTGCTCGGCGGCGAAGTGGACAAGTTCGTGTCCCCCGGGGTCTGCCAGCGGCTCGCCGACAGGGTCCGGGCGATGGCCCCGGCGGGCTGATGCCCCTTCGGGGCCCGCGCGGTCCTCAGGCGGCGTGGACGATGTCGTGCACGAAGCGCAGCTTGGCCAGCGCCCCGGACGACAGGGCGAAGGGGTAGGCGTCCTGCTGGCCGAGGCTCCGGTTCAGGCTGTTGAGCAGCAGCGTCAGCGGCACCCATTCCTGCACCATGGCCTCGAAATCCGGCCGGTCCGTGGCGAACGGATTGCCTACGCGGTAGCTCTGCATCACGCCGCTTTCCGGTATTTCCAGACCCGTGTGGTAGCTGGAGGCCGTTTCCAGCAGATCGACCATGTGCAGATAGTGGGCCCAGGTCTCGGCCCAGTCTTCCCAGGGGTGGGCGGTGGCATAGGCGCTCACGTGGCGCTCGCGCCAGCCGCCCAGGTGCGGGCTGCTGGCGTAGTAGGCCTGCAGGGCCTCGCCGTAGTCCTGGCGTTCGTCGCCGAAGACCGAGCGGAATTCCTTCAGCCGGCCTGACTCCAGCAGCAGGTGGTCCCAGTAGAAATGGCCCGATTCGTGCCGCAGATGGCCCAGCAGGGTGCGGTAGGGCTCGTGCAGCGCGAGGCGCCGCCGGGCGCGCTCGTCATCGTCCGCCTCGGCCACGTTCAGCGTGATGGTTCCGGCTGCATGCCCCGTCATCACGGGATGTCCGGGCTGGTCCGCCAGGAACTCGAAGACCGGACTGGCTCCGTCGGGCGCGGGCTGCAGGCCCAGGCGTGCGAGGGTGTAGTAGAGCTGCCGCTTGGCATGCTCGATCTGCTTCCAGCGGCGCAGGTTGGCCGGTTCGGAGAGATCGGGAAGGATGCGTGTCTGGCGGCACGACCCGCACAACTGCTGCGGATCGTCGGCGGCTACCGCGAAATTGCACGCGGCGTGCGCGATCCGGTTGTGGCACATGCGGTAGAGCGGCGAGGCGCTGCCCTGACGGCGCGACGGTACCCGTTGCCACAGGTCGGTATCGCCCTGCAGGCCCGGCACCGCGGGCACCAGCGCCGCCATGGTGAGCAGGTCAGGCAGGAAGGCCAGCTTCGCGCCGCAGTGCAGGCACTGGACGCTGTCGAAGAAAACGAGATGACCGCACTGGTCGCAATTGAAAACCTGCATGGTTGCGGAGCATAGGGCCGATGGCGGCCATTGGCGGTGGGCGATGGACTCTGCCGCAGAAGACTGCAAAAGAAAAAACAGGCTCCGTGAGGAGCCTGCTTGAGAGGGATGGCCGGGCGGGTGGAGCCCGCCGGCCCGCGTGCATCAGGGACGCACGACGATGCTGTTGCGCACTTCCCGCACGTGCTTGGTGTTGCGGGCGATGGCTTCCGCGCGATCCTTCTCGGCCTGCGACTTGGCGAAGCCGGACAGCTGCACCGTGCCGTTCAGCGTCTCCACGCTGATGGACGTGGCGGAGACCGACTTGTCTTCGGCCATCTTGGCCTTCACGGCGGTGGTGATGCCGGCGTCATCCACGTAGGAGCCCACGGTCTGCTGGTCACGTGCCACCGAGCATCCGGTGGTGACGATGGTGGCGCCAGCGAGGGCTGCAAAGGCGAGTGCACGAGCGTACTTCATGGTTATTTCCTTGGTTTGGTTGAGAGAACACGGGTGCGGGGACATCCTTCAGTCCGCCGGCCTTCTGCACCCTCCTTGCCGGTGGACTGCCTGCGAGGGCCGGCTGCGCCTTCAGCGGTGCAGCCAATCCTTGAGTTCGTCGGCATGCTCTTCCTCGTCGGCGAGGATGCCTTCCAGCATGCGGCGCGTGGTGGGGTCCTTGTCGCCGATCAGGGTGATCATCTGCCGGTAGGCTTCGACAGCGATGCGTTCGGCCACCAGATTGGCGCGCACCATCGCCTTGAGGTCCGACGACTCGTCGTACTGCGCGTGGCTTCGTTCTTCCAGCGTGCGGGGGCTGAAGTCCGGCTCGCCGCCCAGTTGCACGATGCGCTGGGCGATGAGGTCGGCGTGGGCGGCTTCCTCGTTCGCATGTACCAGGAATTCCGCGGCGATCGCGGGAGACTCCAGACCGTCGGCCGTGAAGTAGTGGCGCTTGTAGCGCAGCACGCACACGAGTTCGGTCGCCAGAGCATCGTTCAGCAGCTTCACGATGGCGTCGCGGTGCGGACCGTACGCAGGCGTGACGGCGCCTTCGTCGAGATCCTGGGTGGCAGCGTACTGGAGGGCTTTCTCATCCAGGGTGAGCGATGCAGTTGCCGTAGGTGTGGAGTTCGGGGTGGTCATGGAGCGCCCGTGGAATGTTGTTGTGGATATGGAGCGGGCCGGTGGTGGAGGGCTGCTGGAGGCTTCCGTTTCCGGTCCCGCGTTCGCAAGTCGGGAGATCAGTAGTCGCGGCCCCGGGGGCGGCGTGCCAGCATGCACAGCGTGGCCACGAAGGCACCTGCAGCCGCTGCAATGGCCAGCGACTTGCCGGGCTGTTCCGAAACGTAGCGGGCGGTGGCATCGGCGGCCTGGTTGAATTGCCGGCGGGCGCGCTCGCTGGTGTCTGCGCAGTAGGCGATACCGCGGGAGGCGAGGTCCTGGGCGCGTGCGGCCAGGTCGTCGATCAGCGGATCCACGTCGCTCTGCAGTTCCCGCACCTTGCGTTCGGCCTTGTCCAGGGTCTTGTTCGCCGCGTTGCGGGTGGTGCGCACGGCGTCCTGGGCGTTGTCCAGCATGTCGTTGGCCACATCGTGCGCGGTATCTGCAGCCTTGTCGGCGAGTTTTTGTGCTTCCATGGTTTCTGTTCCTCAGGTAGTCGGGTCGTCAGGGCGGGTGGGTCGGTGCGTTCAGCCGCGCTTGAGCAGGCTCAGCACGAAGGTGACGACGGCCATGATCACGAACACGAAGAACAGGATCTTGGCGATGCCGACGGCGCCCGCTGCGATCCCACCAAAGCCGAAGAGTGCGGCGATCAGGGCGATCACCAGAAAAACGACTGCGTAGTGCAACATATCTTTCTCCTCTTGGACCGGAGGGCCGGTCGGTGGTTGGTCGATGGCGCTGTCGCGTTGGCGCCTGGGATCCAATGTAGATTTGGGGGCGCACCCAGGCTGCCGGCCCCTGGCGCGCTGCGCTGTAGGACGCGGCCGACCACCGCCGCTGCAATGGTGCAGCGACGGAAAACCGGAGGAAAAGACCGTGGGAAACGTCGCAGGAAGCGGCGTGGAAGAGGCCGCGGCAACGGCTGCAGCGGGCGCGTGGCGGCGCCCTGCGGCGTTCAGTGAACGACGGGCAGCACGGCGGAAACGAGCGTGCCTTCGTTGGCTTCGGAGGTGACCGTCAGGCGCCCGCCGGCGGCCTCGACGCGGTGGCGCATGCCCATGAGCCCGTGGGCGGAGGCCTGTACCTTGGTGGTGTCGAAGCCCGCGCCGTTGTCGCGGATCTGCACGGCCACATGGGTGGGGTAGTTGTGGACGGCCACCAGCACCTTGGTGGCATTGGCGTATTTGCCGATGTTGGTCAGCGACTCCTGCACCATCCGGTAGATCGTGAGCTGCACAGCCTCCGGCAGCTCCACCGGTTCGAGATTGAGTTCCACCTCCACGCTGCTGCGCTGCTCGAACTCGCGCGCGAGGATCTCCAGCGAGGCGGTCAGGCCCAGGTTGAAGAGGGACGAGGGCCGCAGGTCCTCGATGATCCTGCGCTTGAGCGCGATGCCGCTGTTCAGGGTTTCGGTGAGGTGCTTGAGCCGCTCGGCGATCTCGGGCGACTGCGCGTCGATCTTCGACTTCAGCCGCGCGACGTCGAGCTTGGCGGCCGTGAGCAGTGCGCCCAGTTCGTCGTGCAGTTCGCGGGCCAGGTGGCCCCGCTCATCCTCGCGCACCTGCTGCAGGTGGTTCGCCAGTTCGGTCAGCGACGCGGTGCGTTCCCGCACCAGCAGTTCCAGCCGGTCGCGCTCGCGCTGCAGGGCCTCCTGCTCGCGTTCCTGGGCGGTCTGCAGGGCGCTGGCCTGGCGCAGGTACATGTAGAACGCGAGCAGGCCGATGGCCACGACGGTCGCGATGCCGATGCGCGAGAGGGTGAGCGAGTGGAGGATCTCGTCGGTGTGGTGCGTGGAGCGGTCCGTGCTGCGCTGCGCGAGGCGGCCGGACAGTGTGCGGATGGCATCCATGTTCTCCTTGCCGACATCGGTGGAGAGGACGAATTTCCAGGCGTCGTCGTTGTTCTGGCGGCGCAGGCGCAGGCTCAGGTCCAGCTCGGACATCTTGCGGGAGATCTGCCGGGAGAGCTGGGTGAAGTCTTCCTGGTCTTCCGGAGAGGAACGGTAGATGGCACGCAACTCTTCCAGGTTGGCATCGATGGTGGCGGCCGCCTTCTGGTAGGGCTGGAGATAGCGGTCGTCGCCCGTGAGCAGGTAGCCGCGCAGGCCCGTTTCCGCATCCAGCATGTTCTGCATCATGCGGTTGAGCGCGGCGCGGGTCGTGTAGGTGCTCGACAGCGCGCGCACGGCTTCGTTGGACCGCGCGTATCCGGCTTCATTGATGCCAACCAACGCAGCGGCTGCCAGCAGCGCCAGGGGCAGGCTGACAGCCATCTTGCGAAAATTGGACCAGCGCATATGTATGTTTCTCCGGTAGGGACGGGGGCGAATTCTGGATAATGTCATCAGCCCGCAGCAATCGCCGCAGGCACGCTCCCGCAACGGTGGATGGGCCACCTGACCAATGATGGGCAGCCCAGCTGCCTCTTGAAAGAAACTCTCAATGATCAAGATCGGCATTGTGGATGACCATGCGATTGTCCGCTCGGGATTGCGACAATTTCTGTCAGAACATGTAGACCTTCGCGTAGTCGGCGAGGCCGCGAATGGCCGCGAAGCCATCGACCTCGTGCGCAACCACGAGATCGACGTGCTGCTGATGGACCTGTCGATGCCCGGCCAGAGCGGCCTCGATGCGCTGGCCATGCTGCGCGCGAAAGCGCCGGACATGGGCATCCTCATCCTGAGCGGGTACCCTGAGGAACACTACGCGATCAACCTCATCCGCCAGGGCGCCAGCGGCTACCTGAACAAGGAATGCGACCCCAAGGAGATCGTGGAGGCCATCCGCACCATCTCTCTGGGCCGCCGCTATCTCACGCCGGCCGTGGCGGACCTGCTCGCGCAGCAGCTCAATCGCAAGGACGACGCGCCTCCGCACGAGCAACTCTCCGAGCGCGAGTTCCAGGTGTTCCTGAAGCTGGCCAAGGGCGAGACCGCGGGCGACATCGCGAAGTCGCTTTCCCTGAGCGTCAAGACCGTGAGCACCTACCGCACGCGCCTGATGGAGAAGATGGCGCTGTCGTCCAACAGCGACCTGACCTACTACGCGCTGAAGAACAAGCTCATCGATTGATCGGTGGGTCGTTTGCGGCAGGGCATCGCGCCCTGCTGCAGCGTGTGCCCCGCAGCCAGGCCTTCGGAGGACCGGTTCGCCACGCCTGGACTGGTTTGCAGATCCGCGCGTTCAGAACCCTGGAGGGATGGATTCCCTCCGGGGTTTTGTACTTCATGGGATAGGGCGCTGCATCACGCGGCTGCATGCGTGAGCGCCTGCAGGGTGAGATGGCCTCGGAGGCCGCAGAAAGATCCGCTGCGGCGTGGAAAACGATTGCGCGGTCAGGCGCTGCTGGCGGTCTTGCGCAGCGTGCTGTGTTCCACGCAGTACTCCACGAGGGCATCTATCTCGTTGGATTTGTCGAACACGGCGTCGACGCCGAGCTGGGCGCAACGCACGCGAACATCGGGGGTGGCGTAGTTGCTCAGGACGACCATCTTCTGGCGTGCCGTGCGGTCGCGGCAGGCTGCGAGGATGCCCAGGCCGCTGCCTTGCCTGAGGAAAAGATCCACGATGGCCAGGTCCCATTGTTCTGGGTTCGAGGCCAGCCACTCCTTGCCTTCGTCCTCGGTTTCGGCGACACCCACGGCTTCGACTTCCGCCAGCTCCTCCAGCGTGCCGATCAGGTTCTCCCGGATCGTGGCGTTGTCTTCGACAATATAGGTGCGCAGTTTCACTGTGAGGCCGGTGCCGTTGAAGGCGTCGGATGGGAGGGGTTGATCACGGCTCTACTTTATAGGGAGAGAGCCGGCATTCTGCCAGCAGCAGGGTGTTACCCCGGTAGGATTTCTCCTACTGAAGGGCTTCGCCGCTGGCGCCCTCTTTCGCGTGCCGTGTTCCGCACACGCTGCAGGCCGGGTCGCGGCCGGCGCGCATGGCGGTCCACTCCATGGAAAGGCCGTCCAGCATGAGCAGGCGGCCTGCGAGCGATCGTCCGGCACCGCAGAGCAGTTTGAGCGCCTCGGCCGCCTGCATGGCGCCGATGACGCCGACCATCGGTGCGAACACGCCCATCGTGGAGCACTGTACTTCCTCGAAGGCCGCCTCCGGTGGGAAGAGGCAGGCGTAGCAGGGCGTATCGGAAGCGCGCGGGTCGATCACGGTGATCTGTCCGTCGAAGCGGATCGCTGCGCCGGCCACCACAGGCACGCGGTGGCGAACGCAGGCGGCGTTGACGGCCTGCCTCGTTGCATAGTTGTCGCTGCAGTCGAGCACCACGTCCGCGAGCGGCACATGGGCGTCGAGCCAGGGTGCATCCGCGCGCAGGGGCAGCGCCTGCACCTGCACGCCGGGGTTGATCGCCTGCACGGCCTGCGTTGCCGAAGCGACCTTGGACTCGCCGACACGCTGCGTGGTGTGGGCGATCTGCCGCTGCAGATTGGTCAGGTCCACGGTGTCGGCATCGACCAGGGTCAGGCGGCCCACGCCTGCCGAAGCGAGGAACAGGGCTGCGGGCGATCCCAGACCGCCGGCACCGATGACCAGCGCATGGGCGGCGAGCAGCCGTTCCTGTCCTTCGATGCCGATTTCGTCGAGCAGGATGTGGCGGGAGTAGCGCAGGAGCTGGTCGTCGTTCATGGATGGGGGCGTGGTGCGGGCGATGGCGAGGAGCACGAAGCACAAAGCAAAAGGCCGGACCCCTCGGAGTCCGGCCCTCGCTGGAAGGATGCATCCGCGCCGGTCAGTTGTCCTTCTTCTCTTCCTTGCGCTCCGTCTGCGTCTTGCTGACGACGACGGTCAGGCCCTTGAGCTGGTTGAGTGCCTGGGTGAGCTGGAAATCCTTGTCGGTTCCGAACTCGGGCATCTTGTTGCGTTCGGCGACGGGTTTCTTGGCTTCTTCCTCGAGGCGCTTGCGGGCCTCCTCGCGGGCCTTTTCGCGCGCTTCGTCCTTCTGCTCCTCGCCCTGGCCGCTGGTCAGGTGCTTTTCGAGGTCCGCCTCACGCATGCGCAATGCGGCGAAGGGGTCCCCGTCGGGGCTGTCGTCCACCATGACGTCGGGGACGATGCCCTTGGCCTGGATCGACTTGCCGCTGGGCGTGTAGTAGCGCGCCGTGGTGAGCTTGATGCCGGTGTCCGGGCCCAGGGGGCGCACGGTCTGCACCGATCCCTTGCCGAAGGTCTGGCTGCCCATGACGGTGGCGCGCTTGTGGTCCTGCAGCGCACCGGCGACGATCTCGCTGGCCGAAGCGGAGCCTTCGTTCACCAGCACCACCAGCGGAACGTTCTTGAGCGCCGCGGGCAGCCGCTTGAGCGGGTCGCCGGCCCCGCGGCGCTGGTAGAACTCGGGAGAGGCCTTGTAGACCGCCTTGCTCTCCGCGAGCTGCCCGTTGGTGGACACGACGGTCACGTCCTCTGGGAGGAAGGCGGTGGAGATGGCCACGGCCGCGTCGAGCAGGCCGCCGGGGTCGTTGCGCAGGTCCAGCACCATGCCCTTGAGGTTCGGATCCTGGCGGTAGATCTCCTCGACCTTGCGCACGAAGTCGTCCACCGTGCGTTCCTGGAACTGCGACAGCCGGATCCAAGCATAGCCGGGCTCGATCACCTTGCCCTTCACGGACTGGGTCTTGATCTCCTCGCGCGTGACCGTGACCGGGAAGGTGCGGCTTTCGTCCTTGCGGAAGATGGTGAGCGTGACCTGGGTGTTGGGCTCGCCGCGCATCTTCTTGACGGCTTCGTTGAGGGCGAGCCCCTTCACGGCCGTGTCGTCGATCTTGGTGATGAGGTCGTTGGTCTTCAGGCCCGCGCGGAAGGCCGGGGAGCCCTCGATGGGCGACACGATCTTGATCAGGCCGTCTTCCTGGGTGATTTCGATGCCCACGCCCACGAAGCGGCCCGTGGTGCCCTCGCGGAATTCCTTGAAGGACTTCTTGTCGAAGTACTGGGAGTGCGGGTCGAGGCTGGACACCATGCCGGAGATGGCGTCGGTGATGAGCTTCTTGTCGTCCACGGGCTCGACGTAGTCGGTCTTGATGAGCCCGAAGACCGCGGAGAGCTGCTGGATTTCCTCGAGGGGAAGCGGAGTCATGGCTCCGCGGGCGACGGTCTGCAGGGAGACCGTGGTCAGAGCGCCGGCAACGACGCCGACCGACACCCATCCTGCGATTTTGAGTTTGTGGCCCATTCGAAAAACACCTTTGCCGGTTCTAGGTCCAATATACACCCCCTTGGAAAGGGCAGGCGCGGCGCAGTTCCGCGCCCGCGGGGCTTTTTGGCGCATCGGGGCCGCCTCGCGGGTTTACCCCCGCCCGCGGCCCGTGGGGTCAGGCCTTGCCCTGGGACGCCACCGCGGCGGCCGCCCTGGCCGCGGCCTCGGCATCGCCGAGGTAGTAATGGCGCAGCGGCTTCAGGTCGTCGCCCAGCTCGTAGACCAGGGGAATGCCGTTGGGAATGTTCAGGCCGACGATGTCGTCGTCGGAGATGCCGTCCAGGTACTTGACCAGTGCCCGGATCGAGTTGCCGTGGGCGGCGACCATCACCCGCTGGCCCGACCGCATGGCGGGTGCGATGCGCTCGTTCCAGAAAGGCAGCACCCGGGCGACGGTGTCCTTCAGGCATTCGGTGAGCGGAATCTGCTCGGGGGCGAGGCCGGCATAGCGGAGGTCGCCGCGCTCGCTGCGCGGATCGGTGGCCTCCAGGGCCGGCGGGGGGGTGTCGTAGCTGCGGCGCCAGACGAGCACCTGCGCATCGCCGTACTGCTTGGCCATGTCGGCCTTGTTGAGCCCCTGCAGGGCGCCGTAGTGGCGCTCGTTGAGCCGCCAGCTGTGCTCCACGGGCAGCCAGGTGCGGTCCATCTCGTCCAGGACGTGCCACAGGGTGCGCGTGGCGCGCTTGAGCACGCTGGTGAACGCCAGGTCGAACTCGTAGCCTTCGGCCTTCAGCAGGCGGCCGGCGGTCTTGGCCTGCTCGATGCCGGTGGGTGTCAGGTCCACGTCGGTCCAGCCGGTGAAGCGGTTTTCGAGGTTCCAGGTGGATTCGCCGTGGCGGATCAGGACGAGTTTGTGCATGGTGGCGTGAGAAGCAGTGGATGCGGTCGGGTAAAACGCCGCATTCTAAAATTGCGCGGTTTGCTTTCCCCAAGGACTTCCGTGAATTTCATCATCGACAACTGGTATCTCGTCCTCGTCGCGCTGGTTTCGGGCGCGATGCTGCTCCTGCCGGTCTTCCGCGAAGCCGCGGGCGGCTCGCTCACCGCGGCGCGCGCGGTGCAACTCATCAACCGCGAGAAGGCCGTGGTGGTCGATGTCTCCGAGCCCGACGAGTTCGCGGCCGGCCATGTCGGCGGCGCGAAGAACGTGCCGCTGGGCCAGCTGGAGGAACGCCTGCCGCAGGTGGTCAGGAACAAGTCGGTGCCGCTCGTGCTGGTGTGCGCCAAGGGCGCCCGGGCGCAGCGCGCGGTGGCGGTGGCCAGGAAGCTCGGCTATGAGAAGGCCGAGGCGCTCGCGGGCGGGCTGAAGGCCTGGCGCGATGCCAGCATGCCGGTTGAAAAGGCCTGAAGCGGCACCACGTGCCCTGTCACACCCCACGCAATCTTCCAGGAAGGCCCGCCCCATGCAACCCGTCAAGATGTACACCACCGCCGTCTGCCCCTATTGCATCCGGGCCAAGCAGATCCTCAAGTCCAAGGGCGTGGAGCAGATCGAGGAGGTCCGCGTGGATCTCGACCCCGAGGCCCGTTCGCACATGATGGAGATCACCGGACGGCGCACGGTGCCGCAGATCTTCATCGGCGACACCCACGTGGGTGGCCATGACGACCTGGTCGCGCTCGACGGCCGCGGTGGCCTGATGCCCCTGCTCGGCGCCTGAAGACGCACCGGCCGGGCGCTGCATAATGCGGCCCCGGGTGCTGCCCGCTGCGGGAACGAGACGTCCCCGGCGGGCTTTGTCTTACCTGGCCCTTTTCCCGTTTCCGAATCGAAAGAACGACCTCATGTCCGAAGAAAATCCCGTGTTCCAGATCCAGCGCGTGTATCTGAAGGATCTGTCCCTGGAGCAGCCGAACTCGCCCCAGATCCTGCTGGAGCAGGAGCAGCCCAACGTGGACATCCAGCTGGGCGTCGAGGCGGCCCCCGTCGCCGACGGCATTTTCGAAGTGGCCGTGACGGCCACGGTGCAGACCAAGATCAAGGACAAGACGGTGTTCCTGGTCGAGGCCAAGCAGGCCGGCATCTTCGAGATCCGCAACATTCCGGAAGACCAGATGGGCCCCATCATGGGCATCGCCTGCCCGCAGATCGTGTATCCCTACCTGCGCGGCAACATCGCCGACGTGATCACGCGCGCCGGCTTCCCGCCCGTGCACCTGGCAGAGATCAACTTCCAGGCGATGTACGAGCAGCAGCAGTCGCAGCTGGCTTCGGCCGCGCCGACGCCGGGCGTCACGCAGTAATCCTTCCCACCGGGCGCCGCCGCGCGGCGGCGCGTCGCAGCCGGGGACTGCGAGCGGTTCCCCTGCCGAAACCGCAACGACATCCCTCATGAAGATCATCGTGTTCGGTGCAGGCGCCTGGGGCACGGCCATGGCTCTCAGCGCTGCCGCGCACCCGGCCGGACATGCCGTGACCCTCTGGGCGCGCGATGGAGGCCAGGCCGCCGCCATGCAGGCGGCGCGCCAGAACGCCCGCTATCTTCCGGGCATCGCCTTTCCCCCGGCCCTCGCCCTCGCGAGCGGTGCGCCATCCGCGGCGCTCGCGTCCTGCCAGGCCGACCTGGCCATCGTCGCCACCCCCATGTCGGGGCTGCGCGGCATGCTGGAGGAACTGCGCGATGCGACCCTTCCCGTGGCCTGGCTGTGCAAGGGGTTCGAGGCCGTTCCCGCAGGTGGCGAGGCCTCGTCCCAGGGGCTGATGGCGCACGAGATCTGCAGCCAGGTGGCCCCGCGGTTGCGCGCAGGCGCGCTCAGCGGCCCCAGCTTCGCGCTGGAGGCGGCCCAGGGGCGGCCTACCGCGCTGGTGGCTGCCAGCCGCGATGCGCAAGTGCGTGAACTGCTCGTGGAGGCGTTCCATGGGCCCACCCTGCGCGTTTACGCCAACGAGGACATCGTGGGCGTGGAAGTGGGTGGGGCCGTGAAGAACGTGCTGGCCATCGCTACCGGGCTGTGCGATGGGCTGGATCTGGGCACGAACGCACGTGCCGCGCTCATCACCCGGGGGCTGGCCGAGATGAGCCGTCTCGGGCTCGCGCTCGGCGCGCGGGCGGAGACGTTCATGGGTCTGTCCGGACTGGGCGACCTCGTGCTGACGGCCACGGGAGACCTGTCCCGCAACCGCCGCGTGGGCCTGGCACTCGCGCGCGGGCTCACGCTCGATCAGGCAGTGGAATCGCTCGGCCATGTGGCCGAAGGGGTGTACAGCGCACGGACGGTGGTGCGTCGCGCAGGCCAGCTCGGCGTGGACATGCCGATCGCGCAGGAAGTGGTGGCGTTGCTGGATGGCCGTTCGACCGCTCCGGAGGCGGTGGCACGGCTGATGGGGCGTGGCCCCGCGGCGGAACTGCGCTCCTGCTGAGCGTTGCTGGCCGCGGTGCGCCAGCATGGGGCCGGCGCACCGGCTGCCCCATGCCGCGGACCCGCGTCACACCACGCCGAAGAGCATCAGCAGCAGGACGAGGGACAACGGGACGCCGAGGAGCCACAGGATGATGGGCATGGTCTTTCTCCTGAAAGGTGGGTTGAAGATGCCTCCACCTTAAGACCCTGCCGCCCTGAGGATTGTGCGCGCGCGGCACCTGCCCGCGTAGGTGCGCACCTTCCCGCCGCGCGGGACATCTCGTGCCGAGCTGCTCAGATTTCGAGGTTGTCGATGAGCCGTGTGGAGCCCAGCCGGGCCGCGCCCAGGGCCACCAGCGTGCCGGGCTCGGGTGCGGTGTCGGGACGCTGCAGGTCGGCCCTGCGGCGCACCACGAGGTAGTCGGGCTGCCAGCCCTGGCTACGCAGCGCGTCGCTCGCCGCAGCCTCCAGTTCGGGCCAGTCGGCGACGGGGCGGGAGAGTGCGGCGTCCGACAGTGTCCGCAGGGCGCGCGACAGCTCCACCGCCTGGGTGCGTTCTGCAGGTCCCAGGTAGCCATTGCGCGAGCTGAGGGCGAGCCCGTCCAGGGCGCGGCAGGTATCCCCCGCGACGATGTCCACCGGCAGGGCGAACTGCTCCACCATGCGGCGGATCACCATCAACTGCTGGTAGTCCTTCTTGCCGAACAGGGCCGTGCCGCCGCCGGTCGTGCCGAAAACGGCGGAGAACAGCTTCATGACCACGGTGCAGACGCCCGTGAAGAAGCCGGGGCGGAAGTGCCCTTCGAGCAGGTCGGCCAGCAGCGGATCGGGCTGGACCTTGAAAGTCTGCGCCTGCGGGTAGAGGTCCGTCTCGCGGGGGGCGAAGAGGATGTCGCAGCCCGCGGCCTCCAGTTGCGTGCGGTCGGCCTCCCAGGTCCGGGGATAGCTGTCGAAATCCTCGTGGGGCAGGAACTGGAGGCGGTTGACGAAGATGCTGGCGACGGTCACGTCGCCGAGCGCGCCGGCCTGCCGCACCAGGGACAGGTGCCCTTCGTGGAGGTTGCCCATGGTGGGGACGAAGGCCGGGCGGCCCCGGCTGGCGAGCGCGGAGCGCAGGTCGGCGATGGAGTGTGCGATGAGCATGGAGGAGCGGCTGGAAGAACGTCGGAAGGGCGGCGGAAGGCCGGCTGCGGGCTTTCGGGGAGGGCGCGTCACCAGGCGTGGAGTGCGTCGTCCGGGAATTGCCCCGTCTTGACGGCCTGCACGTAGGCTTCGATGGCGCCGCGCACGCTGCCGGCCTGGGCCATGAAATCGTGCGCGAACTTCGGGTTCTTGCCGAGGTTCACGCCCAGCATGTCGTGCAGCACCAGCACCTGGCCGGCCGTGCCGCTGCCGGCGCCGATGCCGATGGTGTGGCAGCGCGGCAGGGCATCGGTCACCTCGCGCGCCAGGGTGGCGGGCACCATTTCGAGCACCAGCATGGCGGCGCCCGCGTCCTGCAGTTCGTTGGCCTGGCTGCGCAGTGCGCGCGCGGCCTCGTCGCTGCGGCCCTGGACGCGGTAGCCGCCCAGGGCATGCACGGTCTGAGGGGTCAGGCCCAGGTGCGCGCAGACCGGCACGCCGCGCTCGACCAGGAACCGGACGGTGGGTGCCGTCCAGCCACCGCCTTCGAGCTTGACCATGTGGGCTCCGGCCTGCATCAGCGTGCAGGCGCTGCGCATGGCCTGTTCGGGACTTTCCGCGTAGCTGCCGTAGGGCAGGTCGGCGATCAGCCAGGCCGTGCCCTGCACCCGGTGCAGGCCCCGCGCCACGCTGGCCGTGTGATAGGCCATGGTGTCCAGGGACACGCCCACGGTGCTGGGCAGGCCCTGGCAGACCATGCCCAGCGAATCGCCCACGAGCAGGCATTCCACTCCCGCAGCGTCGGCCACCGCGGCGAAGGTGGCGTCATAGGCCGTCAGCATGGTGATCTTCTCGCCGGCCTCGCGCATCTGCGCCAGGCGCGGCAGGCTCACGGGGCGGCGCTGCGGCAGCGGGGAGGCGGGAGGCAGAGTGCCGTAGGGCGTGGCGGCGTTGGCGGGTGTCGGCGTTGGCGCGGTCATGCAATCAATCCTCGGGAAACGCGAATGAGCCGCGAGTCTAAGCCGGCGTCCGGACCGGTCCGCCGGAGTGCTCTTCCACAGGCAGGGGACACCCCTGCTGGCGGGGGCGCGTTGCCGGTATGCTCGCGTCCCATGACGAATTTGTTTCAGCCAGCCGCCGTCCCGACCGGCGATGCGCAGTGGCAGGCCGTGGTGCACGCCGACGTGGCCCGTGCCCTGCAGGAGGACGTGGGAGCGGGCGACCTGACCGCCGCCCTGATCGATCCGGCGCGGCGTGCGCGTGCGCGCGTGCTGGCCCGCGAAGAGGCCGTGATCTGCGGCGCCCCCTGGGCCGAGGCCGCGCTGCGTGCGCTGGATCCGGGCGTGCGCCTGACCTGGCACGTGGCCGAAGGCCAGCGCTGCACGGCCGGCCAGGTGGTGCTGGAGATCGAAGGCCAGGCGCGCGCGCTGCTGAGTGCAGAGCGCACGGCGCTCAATTTCCTGCAACTGCTGTCTGCCGTGGCCACCAAGACCCGGCGCTATGTCGATGCCGTGGCGGGCACCCGCGCGCAGATCGTGGACACGCGCAAGACCCTGCCCGGACTGCGCCTGGCGCAGAAGTACGCCGTGCGCATGGGGGGAGGCACCAACCACCGCATCGGTCTGCACGACGCGGTGCTCATCAAGGAAAACCACATCGCCGCGGCGGGAGGTGTCACGGCCGTGCTGCAAGCGGCGCGTGCCGCGGCCGCGCAGGCGAAGTTCATCGAGATCGAATGCGAGACGCTGGAGCAGCTGGACGAGGCCCTGTCGGCCGGTGCCCGCATGGTGCTGCTGGACAACATGCCGCTGCCGATGCTGCATGACGCCGTGCGCCTGAATGCCGCGCATCCCGCGGGGCCGGCCATCCTGGAGATTTCCGGGGGCGTGACGCTGGAAGGCCTGCGCGCGCTGGCCGAGACGGGCGTGGACCGCATTTCCATCGGCACGCTGACCAAGGACGTGAAGGCCACCGATTTTTCGATGCGCATGCAGGATCCGGCCTGAGTCGCCCGCCGCACGTTGCATCGCGCGTTTTCCGAAACCCCAACGAGGCCCCGCAGAACCGGCCCGATAGGCACCCCGCCATGACCACCGACACCCTCGCCCTCAAGCCCGTGGAATACGAACAGCCCGCCAGCGAGGGCGGGGGCGTGTGTTCCACCCGCCACGCCTGGGCCCGCGTGCCCGCGGAGCCCCTGCCGGCCGAACGCGCCGCGCTCAAGGAGCGCATCCGCGCGCTGCTGCGCGAGAAGAACGCGGTCATGGTGTCGCACTATTACGTGCACCCCGACCTGCAGGATCTGGCGGAGGAAACCGGCGGCATCGTCAGCGATTCGCTGGAGATGGCCCGCTTCGGGCGCGACCATGCAGCGCAGACGCTGGTCGTCTCGGGGGTGCGCTTCATGGGCGAGACGGCGAAGATACTGTCGCCCGAGAAGACCGTGCTCATGCCCGACCTGGACGCCACCTGCTCGCTGGACCTAGGGTGTCCCGTGGACGCATTCAGCGCCTTCTGCGACGCGCATCCGGACCGCACCGTGGTGGTCTATGCCAACACCAGCGCCGCGGTGAAGGCGCGGGCCGACTGGCTGGTCACGTCCAGCTGCGCGCTGGAGATCGTGGGCGCACTGCATGCGGCGGGCCACAAGATCCTGTGGGCGCCCGACCGGCACCTGGGGGCCTACATCCAGCGCGAGACCGGGGCGGACATGCTGTTCTGGAACGGTGCCTGCATCGTGCACGACGAGTTCAAGGCGGCGGAACTGGAGGCGCTCAAGCGGGAGCATCCGCAGGCCCGGGTGCTGGTGCATCCGGAGAGCCCGGCCGAGGTGGTGGCCCTGGCGGATGCGGTGGGTTCCACGAGCGCGATCCTCAAGGCAGCGCGCGAGATGGACGCGCGCGAGTTCATCGTGGCCACGGACAACGGGATGATGCACAAGCTGCGTGCGCTCAATCCGGACAAGGTGTTCCACGAGGCGCCCACGGCCGGCAACAGCGCCACCTGCAAGAGCTGCGCGCACTGCCCCTGGATGGCCATGAACGGCCTGGCCGATGTGGCGCGCGTGCTGGAGACCGGCGCGAATGCGGTCCATGTCGATCCGGCGCTGATTCCGCGGGCACGCCAGCCCATCGACCGCATGCTCGCGTTCACCGCGGCGCTCAAGGGGGGGCAGCCCGCGGGCGCCCTGGTGCCGCGCATCGGCGCGGCATGACCCCTTCGGCCCGCATCGATTTCTCCACGCCGCTGGACCCGGCGGCACCGCGGCTGCGCCTGGCCTTCGCGGAGCCGCGCGAGGTGCTGGTGGCCCGCTCGCTGCAGGAGGTCCGCCCCGTGCTCGATGCGGTGGACGCTGCGGCGCGGCGGGGCGCATGGTGCGTGGGCTATCTGCGCTATGAGGCGGCGGGGGCGTTCGATGCGGCGCTCGTGACGCACCCGGCCGACGGGCCGCTGGCGTGGTTCGCGGTGTATGGCGCCCCCTTGCCGGCAGGCCGAGCGGCGGGCTGCGGCGACCTGGCTGGAGCCGGCGATGCGTCCGCGTCGGTGGAGGGCTGGAGCGGACTGGACCGCCAGGACTTCGATGGGGCCTTCGGGCGCATCCAGCAGGCCATCCGCGATGGCGAACTGTACCAGGTCAATTTCACCGCGCCGCTGAGGGGCCGGTTCGAGGGCAGCCCGGCGGCATTGTTCGGGGCCCTGCAGCGCGCGCAGCCGGAGGGATACGCCGCGCACATCGATACCGGAGGCGAGCAGGTGCTGTCGGTGTCTCCAGAACTGTTCTTCGACTGGCGTTCGGGGCCCGCGGGCGGATCGATCCTGGCCCGCCCGATGAAGGGCACGGCACCGCGGGGTGCCACCCCCGAAGCGGACGAAGCCCGGGCGGAACATCTGCGCACTGCTCCCAAGGAGCGGGCCGAGAACGTGATGATCGTGGATCTGCTGCGCAACGACCTCTCGCGCATCGCCGAGCCCCACAGCGTGCGCGTGCCTGCGCTTTTCCGCACCCAGGCGCTGCCCACCGTATGGCAGATGACGTCGGACGTGACGGCCCGCACGCGGCCGGGGCTGGGCCTCGCGGACGTGTTCGCCGCGCTGTTCCCCTGCGGGTCGGTCACGGGGGCGCCCAAGGTGCAGGCGATGCGGACCATCCGCGCGCTGGAGGCTGCGCCGCGCGGGGTGTACTGCGGGGCGCTGGGCGTGGTGCGTCCCGACGGCGCGCCTGGAGAGGGCGGTATCTCGGCCACCTTCAACGTGCCGATCCGTACCGTGGTGCTGCGTGGCGGCACAGCGGAATGCGGCATCGGCAGCGGCATCACTTCCGATGCGCAGGCGGATGCCGAATGGGACGAGTGGCGCCACAAGCGGGCCTTCGTGGAGCGGGCCAGCCAGCCTTTCGAGGTGCTGGAGACGCTGGCGCTGCAGGAAGGGGCCTTCCGCCATCGGGATGAGCACCTGGCGCGCATGGCCGGGTCCGCCGCGCATTTCGGCTTTCCCTGGGATGCCGGCCGCGTGCAGGCCTGCCTGGACGCCCTGGCGGCGGCGCATCCGCAGGGCCGGTGGCGCGCGCGGCTGCTGCTGGATGCCGCCGGACGGCCACGCGCCGAAGCGTTCGCCTGCCCGGAGGTGCCGGTGCCGGTGCGGCTGGTGCTGGCGGACCGGCCTTTCGGCGCGGCGCATGGCGAGTTCGTGCGCCACAAGACCACGCGGCGCACGCACTACGCGGCCTTCGCGCCCGCCGCGCCGGGGGTGTTCGATACGGTGCTCTGGAACGAGGCGGGGGAGATCACCGAAGGCACCTTCGGCAACATCGCGGCGCTGCTGGACGGGCGCTGGGTCACGCCGCCGCTGGACTGCGGGTTGCTGCCCGGGGTGGGGCGGGCGGTCGCGCTGCGCGAGGGGCGGCTCGTGGAGGCCGTGGTCCGGCTGGAAGACGTGCCCCGCGTGCGCGGATGGGCGTTCCTGAACAGCCTGCGGGGCTGGCTGCCCGCGGAACTGGCCTCCGGTTCCTGAGCGCGCTCACGGCGCCGGCTTCGGATCCGTGGCTGGCGGCTTCGCATCGCCGTGCATGCCTTCGCGCCGTGCCGCCTGCATGCCCCCCGCATCGGTACCCTGCCGGGGCGGACCTGTGGTTGCGGGTCGCGGCGGCCGGGCACCCGTTCCCGGCCATGCCGTACGTGCCCGCGCGGGCGTGCTCCAAAAGCGCACGTTGTGGCAGGGACCGCCGCTTTTCGATACACGACAAGGATTTCTCATGCGATCGTCTCACCAGCCCGCGGTAGCCGACAACGGTGCCGCCACGTTCCAGAGCCCGCCGCTCGATACCCATGATTTCATCCGCGCCGCTGCCCGTGCGCTGGGCATGGACAACGCCGGGATCGACCGTGCGGCGGAGGATGGCGGGTGCGCGATCGGCGACCTGCTGATCACCGTGGCGCCGCTGTCGCCTCCGCCCGGCAGGCAGGACGCGATGCCGCGGCCGGATGTGCAGGTGATGCTCACCGTGGTCATGCGGCAGCGGTTCTCCGAAATGCCGGCGCAGGATGCGTCCGCGCTGCTGTCCAACGCGCCGGGGCTGCTGGCGGGGTTCGATGCCGCGATCGGCTGCCTGCCGGAAGGCGAGGCGACCCTGCACCGCCGCGTGACCCTGCCCGCCGGGGATGCCGAAGGGCAGGCACTGGCAGCCGAAATGGTGGCCACCGCGCGCCTGGCCACCCTGGTCTTTTCCCCCGGCATCGCAGGAGGCTGACATGACCACCCGCATTTCGCGCAAAGGCTCCCCCACCGGGCCGGATGCGGCGCGCGCCACGGAGACACGGCCTGCGGATGCTCCGACCGGTCGGCCTTCTTCCGAGTCCCTGGAAGCTCCGTCCGGGCTGGCGCGGCGTGCGCCCCAGCCCCAGGGCGGCGTGGCCGGCAGGAGCAGGACCGCGGCCCTGCCGCCGCGCCCGGTGGTGGCGCGCCAGGCGGCTTCACCGGCCGGCATGCCGGCGGCAGCGCAGCGCAGGGCCGCGGCCGGCTCCGCCGACGGCACCCGGCTGCTCGCCGCCCTGCGACAGGACCTGTCGATGCCGGGCCGCCAGGAGGCCGCCCATGGCGAGGCGATCCGGCACGGACAGGCGGCGCTCGCCGGCCTGGACCGGTCGCTGCCTTCCGATCTTGCGGCTGCGCGCCAGGGTGCCGAGCAGGCCGCGCTGGCATTCGGCGCCCTGCATGGCGCTGGCAGGATGCCGGACGCAGCCGTGGAGGCATTGCTGGATGGCGCGGCCAGCCGGCGTGCCGAGGCGATGATCGGTGCCATGGCGCCGCTTCCGCCCTTGCCGTTCGAGCCGATCGACGAGCGTGCGATCGTGCCGGATGCCATGGTGCACGGGATGAACGCGCTGGAGCCGGCCTCCGGGACGGCGCTGCGCGAGCGGGCCCGTTCCCTGCAGGAGGACATCACGACGCCGGGCAGCGACGGCAATGTGCTGGCCGCGCAGATCGCCCTGGGGGCCGTGGCCCGCGGCGGGCATGCAGAGGCCGGCCGCCACGTGGGCGCTGCGCTGGTCTTGCGCCTGCAGGCGTCCACCCTGCCGGTGCCGGACCTGGGCGTGCTGCACGCGGCCGTATCGTCGGGGGCCGTCCGTGGGCAGGCCGTCCTGGCGAAGGTGATGGAAACCGCCGTGGCCGCGCCGCTCTTCATGGCAGAGCCCGCGGCGGGGGATGCGGCGGCGCATGCGCCGAGCCCCGTGCAGGGCCTGATGGCGCGGCGTGCCGCGCAATCGGTGGGCCGCTCGTCCGCCGCGATGGCGGAACTGGCCCGGTCCGTTTCGGCTGCCGGTTCGCTGCCGCAGGCGCGCGCCCTGGCGGAAGATGCGCCGGAGCGCGGGACCCTGCAGCGCAGTGGCCGCGCCGTCGGCCAGTCGATCGGTGCCTTCCAGGCCATCGCATCGATGATGCGGCCCGTGGCCGGCTGATCCTGCGGCCGGAAAGGCTACTTCAGAGCTTTTCCTTCACGTAGGACGCACGGTCCATGTCCACGATCTCGACGCTGAGCTGGACCATCACCCCGGCAGGCCTGGGCGTGTGTTCGCGCAGGACCGCGCCGACACGGCCGGCGAGGTCCTGCTTGGCCTCGGGCGTGCGGCCGGAGAGCAGGCGCAGTTGCGCATGGACGAAGGCGCGCCCGGCCGGCTGGGTGCCGATGGCGAATCGCTCGGCGGTGGCGAAGCGGCTCTTGAGGTCGGATTCGGCCAGGATTTCGGGGCTGGAGGTGAGAGAGGCATTGACCGCCTCCAGCACCTGCGCTTCGGGGAACGGGCGCAGGTTGTCGCTGTATTCGATGACGAGATGGGGCATGGCGTCGCAGGGGCTTTGAAGGAAGGGGACGGAAAAGGGTCAGCCGCGCGGGCGTGCCAGGTCGAGCACGCAGCCGTCGCCGACGGCCTCGCGCCACACCCGCACCCGGCTGGGCGGCGGATCGAGGTCGCCGAGCGCGTCGGCGATGAACACGCAGAGATTCTCCAGCGTGGCGGGGCCCAGGCCCGGCACTTCGTCGAGGAGGTGGTGGTCCAGGCGCTCGCGCAGCTGGGCGCAGCGCGCGCGCAGATGGCCCAGGTCGATCACCATGCCCGTGGCAGGATGGCGCGGGCCGGTGACGGAAATCTCCGCGTGGTAGGTGTGGCCGTGGATGCGGCGGCTGCCTTCGGCTTCGATTTCGCGCTGCAGCGTGTGCGCGGCGTCGAAGAAGAAGCGTTGGTGGACGGTGAACAGCATGGTCGGGAGACGAAGGCGAAAGGGGCGCCGCTTCAGCGGATGCCCGTGAGTTTGTGGGTCTGCAGGCTCAGGCGCCAGGCGGGCTGCTCCATGCAGGCGGCGATGCACAGGCCGGTGTTCGCGGCCTGCTCGGGCCCGTCCATGGGTTGCAGGAATCGGTGCTCGAAGTGCGTGGTGCTTTCGAGTTCCGCAAGGTCGAAGCCGGGCTGGGGCCAGACCAGCTTGAGTTCCTGGCCCGCGCGCTGCACCCAGGGCGTGCCGGCCTTGGGGCTCACGCAGAGCCAGTCGATGCCGGGCGGGGCGGCGACGGTGCCGTTGCTTTCCACCGCGATCCGGAAGCCCCGGGCGTGCAGCGCGCCGATGAGCGGGGTGTCGAGCTGCAGCAGCGGCTCGCCGCCGGTCAGCACCACCAGCCGGTGGTCGGCGTCGTGTGCCGGCCATTGCGCGGCGATCACGTCGGCCAGAGCGTCGGCCTGCGCGTACTTGCCGCCCAGCGTGCCATCGGTGCCGACGAAATCGGTATCGCAGAAACGGCACACCGCGGTGCTCCGGTCTTCCTCGCGTCCGCTCCAGAGGTTGCAGCCGGCGAAGCGGCAGAACACGGCGGGCATGCCGGCCTGGCCGCCTTCGCCCTGCAGGGTGTAGAAGATCTCCTTGACGCTGTAGGTCATGCGGCGGCCTCCTGGGGCAGTGTGGATCGGGCAGTGGGGGCGATGTCGGCCAGTGCATCCACGAGCCGTGCCACGTCCGCCTCGGTGTGGGCTGCCGAGAGGGCGATGCGCAGCCGCGCCGTGCCCTCCGGCACCGTCGGCGGCCGGATCGCGGGCACCCAGAGGCCGCGCGCGCGCAGCGCTTCCATGGCGGCCAGAGCTTCGTCGTTGGCACCGATCACGAGCGCCTGGACGGCCGTGCGCGACGTGCCCAGTTCCCAGTGCGTGTCCTGCAGCACGGGCGCGAGGCCCGCGCGCAGCTGCGCGATGCGGGCATCGAGATGGGCGCGCAGGGCATCCCCGCGCTCGATGAGGCCGAGGCTGGCCTGGAGCGTGCGCGCCAGCAGCGCGGGTGCGGCAGTGGCGAAGATGTAGCTGCGCGTTTTCTGCAGCAGCCATTCGATGAGGACTTCGCTGCCGGCCACGAAGGCCCCGGCGGCGCCTGCCGCCTTGCCCAGCGTGGCCATGTAGAGTACGCGCTGCGACGCCCGCTGCCCGGTCAGGCCCGCCTCGGCGAGGGCGCCGCGGCCCTGCGGGCCGAGCACGCCGAAGCCGTGGGCATCGTCGAGCAGCAGGAGGGCGTCATGGCGCTCGCAGAGGGCATGCAGCGTGCGGATGTCGGCCACGTCGCCGTCCATGCTGAAGACGGCATCGCTGACCACGAGCTTGCGCCGTGCGGGACTGGCCGCGAGCAGTGCCTCCAGCGCGGCAAGGTTGCCGTGGGGGTAGCGGTGGATGGTGGCGCGAGAAAGGCGTGCCCCGTCGATCAGGCAGGCGTGGTTCAGCGCATCCGAGAAAATCGCGTCGCCCGCGCCCACGAGCGCCGGCACGATGCCGATGTTGGTCGCGTAGCCGGCGTAGAAGTAGAGCGCCCGGGGCAGTTGCACGAAGCGCGCGAGGTCGGCCTCGAGCGCGGCATTGGCCTGGCTGTGGCCGCTCACCAGCGGCGAACCGCCCGATCCCACGCCGAATTCCCGCGCGCCCGCACAGGCGGCATCGGTGAGCGCGGGATGGCCGGCCAGCCCCAGGTAGTCGTTGCTGCAGAAGGCCAGCATGGGCAGCCCGTCCACGTCCAGGTGTGCACCCTGCAGCGGCCGCACCGCGCGCCGGCGGCGGCGCAGGTGGACGGCGTCGAGTTCCGCCAGGCGGGCGGGCAGTTCGTCGAGCCAGGAGGGGGCGAAGGGAAAGGTCGTCATGCGGAAGGCGTGGTCCAGGAGTCGGGCAGCGTGAACGGCGTGGCGCGCGGGTCGGGCTGTGGCTGGTGGGGGATGTCGGCGAGCAGGGGCGCCTGCAGGCGCTGGCGCAGCCAGGCGATATTGTCCTCCGCGGCCAGCATGGCAGGGTCGATGCGGCTGGCGATCCAGCCGGCGAGGGGCAATCCGCGCGCGCGGATGGCATCGGCCGTGAGCGCCGCGTGGCTGAGGCAACCCAGGCGCAGGCCCACGACGAGCACCACGGGCAGGCCGAGTGCCTGGGCCAGGTCGGCGCCGGTTTCCGTGTCCGAGAGGGGCACGTGGAAGCCGCCGGCCCCTTCCACCACGACGGCATCGGCCTGTGCGGCGAGCGCGCCATAGGCATGCACGATGGCGGCGATGTCGATGCGCGTGCCCGCACGCCGCGCGGCGATGTGCGGCGAGAGCGGATCGGGCAGCAGCACGGGGTTGTCCAGCGCGGGCGCCACCTGGATCGTGGATGTGGCGCGCAGCGCGAGCACGTCCTCGTTGGCGAGCACGCCGCCGGGCCCGATGGGTTCCGCGCCCGCGGCGATGGCCTTCATGCCGACCACGCGCGCATGGTGGCGCGCGAGCGCGTGCAGCAGGCCGGCGCTGGCCAGGGTCTTGCCCACGCCGGTGTCGGTGCCGGTGACGAAGCAGCCGATCATGGCAGGCTCCCTTCGGCGGCCGGCGCCGTGGCGGGCGCGCCGTCTTCTTCGGCCAGCGTGGCGTCCAGCGCCGCGAGCGCCTGCCGGCCCAGGTGCGCGATGGCGTCGTCGTCCAGCACGTAGGGCGGCATGGCGTAGAGGGTGCGGCCGATGGGCCGCAGCAGCAGGCCGCGCGCCATCGCGTGGCGGTGGTAGCGGCGCGCGAAGTCGGCGGCCGTGCCTTCCACGTCCCAGGCCCAGAGCATGCCGAGGTGGCGGGCGTGCCGCACGCGCGGATGTGCCGAGAGCGGTGCGAAGGCCGCGTGGAACAGCGGTGCGCGCCGTGCGTTGCGCGCCAGCGCATCGGTCTGCGCGAACAGGTCGAGCGTGGCCAGCGCCGCGCGGCAGGCGAGCGGGTTGCCGGTGTAGGAGTGCGAATGCAGGAAGCCGCGCGCCACGTCGTCGTCGTAGAACGCGGCATATACCGCATCGGTGGTGAGCACGGCCGAGAGCGGCAGGGTGCCGCCCGTCAGGCCCTTGGAGAGGCAGATGAAGTCCGGCCGGATGCCCGCCTGCTGGTGCGCGAACATCGTGCCGGTGCGGCCGAAGCCGGTCGCGATCTCGTCCACGACGAGGTGCACGCCATGGTGGTCGCACAGCGCGCGGGCCTGCCGCAGGTATTCGGCGTCGTGCATCGCCATGCCGGCGGCGCACTGCACGAGTGGCTCCACGATGAGCGCGGCGGTGGTGGCATGGTGTTCCTCCAGCCAGGCCTGCAGCGCGGCAGCGGCGCGGCGCGCCACGGCGGCGGCGTCCTCTCCGGCCACGGCGTTGCGCGCGTCGGGGCTGGGCACGGTGGCGCCCAGGCGCACGAGGGGCGCGTAGGCTTCGCGGAACAGGCCGATGTCGGTCACCGCGAGCGCGCCCACGGTCTCCCCGTGGTAGCCGCCTGCCAGGCCGATGAACCGGCATTTCTCCGGACGGCCGTGGTTGCGCCAGAAATGCGCGCTCATCTTGAGCGCGATCTCCGTGGCGGCCGAGCCGTCGCTGCCGTAGAACGCATGTCCGAGCCCGGTGAGCGCGCAGAGGCGCTCGGAGAGCTCCACCACCGGCGCGTGCGTGAAGCCCGCCAGCATCACGTGGTCCAGCCGCGCCAGCTGGTCGGCGATGGCCTCGCGGATGTGCGGATGCCCGTGGCCGAAAAGGTTGACCCACCACGAACTGATGCCGTCCAGGTAGCGGCGGCCGTCTTCGCCTTCCAGCCAGGGGCCGGCCGCGCGGGCGATGGCCACGGGTGGATCGGCCTCGTGGCGCTTCATCTGGGTGCAGGGATGCCACACGCTGGCGATGCTGCGGGCGGCGAGGGGGTTGTCGTCTCGGACCATGCGTCTCCAGGAACGAAAAAAAGGGCCGGCGCCGGTCAGCGGACCGGCGGCACGAGGAGGGTGGGGGCCGCGGGCGCGGCCATGGCGGGCCAGTCGCGGCTGTAGTGCAGGCCGCGGCTTTCGCGCCGCTGCTGGGCCGAGCGCACGATGAGTTCGGCCACCTGCACGAGGTTGCGCAGCTCCAGCAGGTCGCGGCAGACATGGAAGTTCGCGTAGAACTCGGCGATTTCCGCCTGCAGCAGCGCAATGCGGTGCGCGGCACGCTCCAGGCGCTTGTCGGTGCGAACGATGCCCACGTAGTCCCACATGAAGCGGCGCAGCTCGTCCCAGTTGTGCGAGATGACCACGCGCTCGTCGGCATCGGTCACGCGGCTGTCGTCCCAGGCGGGGAGCGCCGGCACCGCTGCACCGCCGCCGGGCGCGGCCATGATCGCATCGGCCGCCGCGCGCGCGAACACCATGCACTCCACCAGCGAGTTGCTCGCCAGGCGGTTGGCGCCGTGCAGGCCGGTGCAGGCGGTCTCGCCGATGGCATGCAGGCCCGCGAGGTCGGTGCGCCCCGCGAGGTCGGTGAGCACGCCGCCGCAGGTGTAGTGGGCGGCGGGCACCACGGGGATGGGCTGGCGCGTGATGTCGATGCCCAGTTCCGCGCAGCGCGCGAGGATGGTCGGGAAGTGCGCCTGCAGGAATTCCGGGCTCTGGTGCGAGATGTCCAGGTGCACGCAGTCGAGACCGTGGGTCTTCATCTCGAAGTCGATGGCCCGGGCGACCACGTCGCGCGGTGCGAGTTCGGCCCGCTCGTCGTGCGCCGGCATGAAGCGCGTGCCGTCGGGCCGCAGCAGGCGCCCGCCCTCGCCGCGCACCGCTTCGCTGATCAGGAACGACTTGGCCTGCGGATGGTAGAGGCAGGTGGGATGGAACTGGATGAATTCCATGTTCTGCACCCGGCAGCCTGCGCGCCACGCGGCGGCGATGCCGTCGCCCGTGGCCGTGTCCGGGTTGCTGGTGTAGAGGTACACCTTGCCCGCGCCCCCCGTCGCCAGCACGGTATGCGGTGCGCGGAAGGTGTGCACGGTGTCGGTGGCCTCGTCGAGCGCGTAGAGCCCCAGGCAGCGCTGCGGGCCGGGCAGGCCGAGCTTGCGGGCGGTGATCAGGTCCACCAGCGTGTGCTCTTCCAGCAGGGTGATGCCGGGTGTGGCGCGCACCGCGTCCAGCAGGGTGCGCTGCACGGCCGCGCCGGTGGCATCGGTGGCATGCACGATGCGCCGGGCGCCATGGCCGCCTTCACGCGTCAGGTGCAGCCGGCCCGGCGCCTCCTCGGAAAACGGCACGCCCAGGGTCTGCAGCCACTGGATGGCCTGTGGTGCGCCCTCGACCACGGCACGGGTGGCGGCGAGATCGCACAGCCCCGCGCCCGCCACGAGCGTGTCCTGCACGTGGGCATCGAAGGTGTCGCCCTCGGCCAGCACGGCGGCGATGCCGCCCTGGGCCCAGCCGCTGGCGCCGTCGCCCAGCCCCCGCTTGGTGAGCACGGCCACGCGGTGCGTGGGGGCGAGGTGCAGCGCGGTGGACAGGCCTGCGAGGCCGCTGCCGATGATGAGTACGTCGTAGTCGAAGGAGGCCATGCGGATGCGGTTCGGAAGGGATGGAAGTCGAAGGGGCCGCTGTCCGCCGCAAGGCGGTGCCGCGGCGGCGGTTCACACCGGGGTGTAGGCCAGGCGCACGTAGATGGGTGCGAAGGCTTCCGCCTGGGTGATCTCGATCAGCGTTTCCTTGCCCAGCTCCAGCAGGGCGATGAAGGTCACCACGAGCACCGTGGAGCCTTTGGAGGGGTCGAACAGTTCCTCGAACTCGACGAAGCGCCGGCCCTGCAGCGTCTTGAGCACGGCGCTCATGTACTCGCGCACGCTCAGCTCTTCGCGGGTGATGCGGTGGTGCTGCACGAGTTTCGCGCGCTTGAGGATGTCGCGCCAGGCCTCCTGCAGGTCGGCCACATGGACATCGGGAAACCGCTGAACCAGGCTCTGCTCGATGTGGACCTGCGCGCGCAGGAAATCGCGTCCGTACTGCGGAGCGCTGCCCAGGTTGGCCGCCGCGAGCTTGATCTGCTCGTATTCCAGCAGCCGGCGCACCAGTTCGGCGCGCGGGTCTTCCGGCTCCTGCGCGCCTTCCTGCTTCTTGGGCGGCAGCAGCATGCGCGACTTGATCTCGATGAGCATCGCCGCCATCAGCAAGTACTCGGCCGCCAGTTCCAGGTTGCGGCTGCGGATCTCGTCCACGTAGCCGAGGTACTGCCGCGTGACATCCAGCATCGGGATGTCGAGGATGTTGAAGTTCTGCTTGCGGATGAGGTAGAGCAGCAGGTCCAGCGGCCCCTCGAAGGCCTCCAGGAACACTTCCAGCGCATCGGGAGGGATGTAGAGGTCCTGCGGCAGGGCGAACAGGGGCTCTCCGTAGAGCCGGGCCACGGCATCGCCGGCGGCGTCCTGCGCAGCGTCACCGGCGTGCGGCGGGGAGTCCACGGTGTCAGCGCTCATGCGCTGCCTTCATCCGGCTGGGCCGGGCCGTCCGCCGATCGATGGCATGCCGGCCGTTCCATGGGCTGTGCGGTCAGCCCTGCGTCTGGTACACGTAGGGCTTCTGGGCCACGCGGGCTTCGCCGTATTCCTCCCAGATGTCGCGGTCCACCTGCTTGTCCCACAGCAGGGCGCGGCCCGCCACCTGCTGGGCGTCGAGTTCGGGCCGGTCGGACTTGAGCTTCTGGATGAACTGGGTGGCGTCGGACTGGTAGTCGGGGCGGCGGAAGAAGGACATGGCAGGCGAATCGGAGTCTTTGTAACAACCGGAGATTTTACCGGGGGCCGGACGCGGCTACCATTTCCGGCTGGTGTTCCCCGCCGCTCCGGTGGCCGGGGCCGCACGTCACCCTGCATTCCGCGCCTGGCGCGTGCTCGCCTTTTCCCCCTTATCGATGACGCTTGTCCTGTCCCCTGCATCCCCACCCCATTCCCTGACCCTGTCCGGCCTTCCCGGGCCTGCCTCCCCCGCACGCCGCCGCGCGCTGGCCGTCGCCGCCGCGGGCGGCGCGGCGCTCTGGCTGCTTGCCGCCTGCGACCCCCAGCGCATCAGCGAACTGGAAGAGGGCGTCTCGACCGAGGCCGACGTGCGCGCCCGCTTCGGCGAGCCGGAGCGCATCTGGGACGAGCCCGGCGGCGCGCGCACGCTCGAATACAACCGCCAGCCCGCCGGGCACCAGAACTACATGATCACCATCGGCCCCGATGGCCGCATGAGCGCGCTGCGCCAGGTGCTCGCACCGCACGTGTTCGAGACCATCGTCCCCGGCATGCTCATGGAGGAGGTGCGCCGCCGCCTCGGCAAGCCGGCGAAGATGATGACCTTCGAACGCAAGGGCGAGACGGTCTGGGACTGGCGCTGGAACGATGGCGGCACCCAGCCCATGGTGTTCACCGTGACCTTCGACCTCCGCGGGCGCGTGCTGCGCAGCGGCAGCACGGCCGAGCTGCAGGACGGCCGCTGAGCCCGCGCGGTGGAGGTGCCGCAGCAAGCCGCTGGCCCGCCGCTTGCATGCCTTCTGCACATCCACTTCTGCACCTCCCGCCGCTCCTGCCTGCCATGCCGTCCACGCCGCCCGACCCCATTCCGGTTCCCGTTCCTTCGCTGCGGCATGGCCGCTACGAGGATGCCCAGGCGCTGGTCGCGGGCACCCTGTTCGTGACCATGGCCCTGATGCTGTTCGGGCAGGCCGGGCTGCTCATCGGGAGCACGGCCGGCATCGCGTTCCTGCTGCACTACCTGACGGATGTGTCCTTCGGCAAGCTGTTCTTCGCCGTCAACCTGCCCTTCTACTGGTTCGCCTGGACCCGCATGGGGCGGGAGTTCACCATCAAGACCTTCCTGAGCGTGGCCCTGCTGTCGCTGCTCACCGAAATGTTTCCGCACGTGATGCACGTGGACTACCTCGATCCGCTGTTCGCTGCGGTGCTGGGCGGCCTGCTCCTGGGCACGGGTTGCCTGTTCCTGGCCCGGCACAAGTCCAGCCTGGGCGGGGCCACCATCGTCGCGCTGTACCTGCAGAACCGGCACGGCATCCGTGCGGGCAAGGTGCAGATGGCCATCGACTGCACCGTGCTGGCGCTGGCCCTGTTCGTGGTGCCGCCCGAGCGCGTGGGCTATTCGGTGCTGGCGGCGGTGGTGATGAGCGTGTTCCTCTGGATCAGCCACCGGCCGGGGCGCTACGTGGGGGAATAGGGCGCGACGGGATACGGCGCTGCCGGGGCGGCCTGTACCGGGGCCGGGCGGATCGACTCGCGGATGTGGATGCCGCTGTTGTCGGAGTCGCCGCCCGTGACGGCATCCGCCGCCATGCCCACGCCCTTGCCGACGATCTTCACCGTGCCGATGGCCGCATCGGCCGCGAGGCCCACGGCGCTCGCGGTGACGCCGACGGCCGTGGAGGCCACGCTCACCACCGTGCAGCCGGCGAGCATGGCCAGTGCTGCCGGCAAGGCCAGCCGCAGCAGGGCGCACGGCCCGTGTGGTCGGACGGACATGGTCGTCTCGTCAGCGGACCCGCATGCCCGGGGTCGCCCCCGGCCACGGATTCAGCACATGGATGCCCGGGTGCGCCTTCTCGTCGCCGTGGCTGGCCGCGAGCACCATGCCTTCGGAGACGCCGAACTTCATCTTGCGCGGAGCCAGGTTGGCGACCATCACGGTCAGTTTGCCCACGAGTTCCTCGGGGCGGTAGGCGCTCGCGATGCCGGAAAAGACGTTGCGGTGGCGGCCTTCGCCCACGTCGAGCGTGAGGCGCAGCAGCTTGGTGGAGCCTTCGACCGGCTCGCAGTTCACGATCAGTGCGATGCGCAGGTCGATCTTCGCGAAGTCGTCGATGGTGATGGTGGGAGCAATCGTTTCGCCGCCCGGTGCGTCCGCTCCGGCATCGGCATCGGCTGCGGCTGCCGCTGCGGGCGCGGCAGCCGCAGCCGGGGGCTCGAACAGCGCCTCGAGCTGCTTGATGTCCACGCGCTGCATCAGGTGCTGGTAGGCACCGATGGCGTGGCCCTCGCCCAGCAGGGCGGGCGCATCGGCGAACGTGAGTGGCTGGACGTTCAGGAACGCCTCCACCTGTGCCGCCAGGGCCGGCAGCACGGGCTTGAGGTAGAGCGTGAGCAGGCGGAAGGCCTCGATGCAGGTGGTGCAGGCGGCCTGCAGCGCGGCCTCCTGGCCTTCCTGCTTGGCGAGTTCCCAGGGCTTGCGCGCATCCACGTACTCGTTCACGCGGTCGGCCAGCAGCATGGTCTCGCGCACGGCACGTGCGGTGTCGCGCCGCTCGTAGGCCTCGGCGATGGCGCCGGCCTGTGCGCGCAGGGCATCGAGCAGCGCCGCGCCGTCGGCATCGGGCGTGCCGAGCTTGCCGCCGAAGCGCTTGGTGAGGAAGCCCGCGGCGCGGCTCGCGATGTTCACGAACTTGCCGATCAGGTCGCTGTTGACCCGCGCCATGAAGTCCTCGGCGTTGAAGTCGATGTCCTCGTTGCGGCCGTTGAGCTTGGCCGCGAGGTAGTAGCGCAGCCACTCGGCGTTCATCCCCAGGCCCAGGTACTTGAGCGGGTCGAGACCTGTGCCGCGGCTCTTGCTCATCTTCTCGCCGTTGTTCACGGTGAGGAAACCGTGCACGAAGACCGCATCCGGCGTCTTGCGGCCGCTGAATTTCAGCATCGCGGGCCAGAACAGCGTGTGGAAGGTGACGATGTCCTTGCCGATGAAGTGGTACTGCTCCAGCTGTGGATCGGCCACGTAGTCGTCGTAGCTCTGGCCGCGCTTTTCGAGCAGGTTCTTGAGCGAGGCGAGGTAGCCCACGGGCGCGTCCAGCCAGACGTAGAAGTACTTGCCCGGGGCGTCGGGGATCTCGATGCCGAAATAGGGCGCGTCGCGGCTGATGTCCCAGTCGCCCAGGCCTTCGCTGGTGGTGCCGTCGGGGTTGGTGCGCACCGAGAACCATTCCTTGACCTTGTTGGCCACCTCGGGCTGCAGGCGGCCGTCCTGCGTCCATTCCTGCAGGAAGGCCACGCAGCGCGGGTCGGAGAGCTGGAAGAAGAAGTGGTCGGAGCTTTTCAGCACCGGCTTGGCGCCGGAGAGGGCGGAGTAGGGCTCGATCAGGTCGGTGGGCGCGTACACCGCGCCGCAGTTCTCGCAGTTGTCGCCGTACTGGTCCCTGGCGTGGCAGCGCGGGCATTCACCCTTGATGAAGCGGTCCGGCAGGAACATGTTCTTCTCGGGGTCGAAGAACTGCTCGATGGTGCGCGTCTCGATGAGGCCCGCGGCCTGCAGATCGCGGTAGATCTGCCGGGCGAGCTCGTGGTTCTCGGGCGCGTCCGTGCTGTGCCAGTTGTCGAAGCGGATGTGGAAGCCCTCCAGGTAGGGCTTGCGGCCCGCGGCGATGTCGGCCACGAACTGCTGCGGCGTCTTGCCGGCCTTCTCGGCGGCGATCATGATCGGTGCGCCGTGCGTGTCGTCCGCGCCGACGAAGTTCACCTCCGCGCCCTGCATGCGTTGGAACCGCACCCAGATGTCGGCCTGGATGTATTCCATGATGTGGCCGATGTGAAAGTTGCCGTTGGCGTACGGCAGGGCGGTGGTGACGAAGATCTTGCGTGCGGGCATCGGGAGCGGGCTTTCTGAGGGGAGTGCGGCCCGGGCGGAGGGCTCCGGGCGCAACGGATGATTTTAAGAGCCTCCCCGGTCCGGCGCCGCGCCGGCCGCCGTCACCTGCGGCGCAGCAGGTTGGTTTTCGCCAGTTCGACGATCTCGTCGCCCCGGCCGTTCATGACCGCCCGCGCGGCATACAGGCTGAACCCCTTGACCTGTGCGGCCTTGATCTTCGGCGGCATCGACAGCTCCATCGGGTCCACCCGCACGTCCACCAGGGCGGGGCCGTCGTGGGCCAGGGCCCGCACCAGGGCGGGCTCGAGTTCGTCCGAGCGGGCGACGCGCAGGCCCAGGAAGCCCATGCCGTTCGCGATGGCGCTGAAGTCCGGGTTCTGCAGCGCGACGTTGGTGTCGAGGTAGCCGGCAGCCTTCTGCTCCATCTGCACGAAGCCGAGTACGCCGTTGTTGATGAGCACGATCTTGATCGGCAGCTTCATCTGCACGGCCGTCAGCATGTCGCCCATCAGCATGGCGAGGCCGCCATCGCCGGAGATCGACACCACCTGGCGGTCGGGCCGCACGGCCTGCGCGCCGAGCGCCTGCGGCATCGCGTTGGCCATCGAGCCGTGGTTGAAGGAGCCGAGCAGCCGCCGCCGGCCGTTCATGCGCAGGTAGCGGGCGGCCCAGATCGCGGGCGTGCCGACATCGAAGGTGAAGACCGCATCGTCGGCTGCCAGCCGGTCGAGGGTGGCCGCCACGAACTGCGGGTGCAGCGGCTCGTCGCCCGCGCGCGGCGACGCGAGTTCGTCCAGGTCCTTGCGCGCCGCCTGGTAGTGCTCGCGCGCCTTGTCGAGAAAGCCGGTGTCGCGGCCCGGCTGGATGAGCGGAGCCAGCAGGGCGGCGGCCTCGCGCACGTCGGCCACCAGCCCCAGGCGCAGTTGCGCGCGCCGGCCCAGCGCGCCGGGGTCGCGGTCGATCTGCACGATGGCCGCATCTTCCGGGTAGAAGTCGCGATACGGAAAGTCAGTGCCCAGCATGAGCAGCGTGTCGCACTCGCGCATCGCGTGGTAGCCGGACGAGAACCCGATCAGGCCGGTCATGCCGACATCGAACGGGTTGTCCCATTCCACGTGCTCCTTCCCCCGGAAGGCGTGGACGACCGGCGCGGCCAGGGCTTTCGCCAGGGCCACCACCTCGTCGTGCGCCCCGGCGGTGCCGGCGCCCGCGAGGATGGTCACGGCCTGTGAGCCGTTCAGCAGCGCTGCGAGTTCCGAGAGCGCCGCCTCGTCCGGCAGCAGGCGCGGGGCGGCCGGCGGCGCGAAGTCCGGCCGGGCGCCCTCCGGCGCATCGAGGGTGGACACGTCGCCGGGCAGCACGATCACGGCGACGCCGTGCCGTCCGATGGCGGTGCGCATCGCGCGGTGCAGCACCTCGGGCAGCTGCTTCGGGTCCTGCACCATCTCGCAGAAATGGCTGCATTCGCGGAACAGCTCGGTCGGATGGGTCTCCTGGAAATATCCCAGGCCGATCTCGCTGGAGGGGATGTGGCTGGCGATGGCCAGCACGGGCTGGTGGTTGCGCTGGCAGTCGTAGAGCCCGTTGATGAGGTGGAGATTGCCCGGACCGCAGCTGCCCGCGCACACGGCGAGCCGCCCCGTGACCTGGGCTTCGGCACCTGCGGCGAAGGCGCCGGCCTCCTCGTGGCGCACGTGCATCCATTCGATGCCGCCGTGCCGGCGCAGGCTGTCGTTGATGGCGTTCAGGCTGTCGCCGGTGACGCCCCAGATGCGTTGCACGCCGGCATGCGCCAGGGTCTCGACCAGGAGGTCGGCCACGGATTTCGCCTTGGAGGAACCGAAAATGCCCATTGCCAGGAACTCCCTGGAAGTTGCGGTCAGGTCATTCTAGGTACGCTGGCGCCATGGGTGTAAACCCTGAATGTCGGACGTTTTCGCTTTCAGCGGACGGGCTGCCGCACCGGGCCCCGGACCGGCTGGCCCGCGTCGTGCCAGCCGAAAAATCGGCAGATTTCGGCGCGGCGCGCGAGCGCGTCCTGCCGGCCGAGCGCCATGAGTTCGCGCGTGTACCCGGGCTCGAACAGCAGGTAGCTCGCCAGCGCGGCGCCGCGCACGTCCCGTTCGTTGGCGGTCACGCCCAGGGCGCCCAGCAGGGTGCGCACGGGGGCGGGCAGGTCGCCCACGTAGCGGGCCGCCAGCGCGTCCAGCCGCTGCGACGGGGCGATCACCAGCAGCTCCAGCGGCCGCAGCGGGCTCAGCGCCCGCGCTTCGGGTGGAATCAGCGACAGGGTCTGGTTGATGCGCTGTGCGCGCTCCACGTCCACCGCCAGTGCGTCCAGGAAGATGTTGGACAGCGCGTGCCCCGCCACCTGGGCGAGCGTCGGGTAGGCCGGCACGGCCTCCGTGGACAGGTCGCCGGCCGGCTCGTGCATGCGGCCCGCGCCGATCACCAGCACGCGGCCGGCGCCCAGGTGGATGGCCGGCGCGATCGGCGCGGACTGGCGCATGGAGCCGTCGCCGAAGAACTGGGTCCGCCCGTCCAGCTCCAGCGCGGTGGCCGGAAAGACGAACGGGATCGCCGACGAGGCGAGCAGGTGGGCATGGGTGATGCGGCCGCGTGCCGCGCGGCGCTGCTGCCGCTGCCAGGGCGCGAGCGAGTCGGCGGCCTCGAAGAAGGTGATGTGCTCGCCCGAGGTGTAGCTGGATGCCGTGACGGCCAGCGCCTGCACATGGCCCGCGCGGACCAGGCGCGGCAGGCGCGAGAGCGGCACCAGCCGGGCGAGCAGTTGCTCCAGGGGCGCGTTGTCCAGCAGCGAGCGCGGGCGCATCCGCCGCCAGCGGGCCAGTGCCCAGCCCAGCGAGAGCAGGGTGAGCCAGCGTGCCCCGCTGCGCATCACGCTCAGCGAGTCCGCGCGATAGACCTGATGCGCGTGGAAGCCGCTCCATACGTGGGCGATGCGCCGCACGGCCCGGTCGAAATGGTCCGCCCCGCAGGCCAGGGCGGCGGCGTTGATGGCCCCGGCGGACGTGCCGGTGATGATGGGAAAGGGGTTGGCCTCGCGCCCCGCGCCGCAGGCCTTGCGCAGGTCGGAGATGGCCTCTAGCACGCCCACCTGGTAGGCCGCGCGTGCGCCGCCGCCCGTGAGCACGAGGCCGGCCGGGCGCTGTGCGGCGGTGCGGGACGGCGCGGCTGCCATGGGAGGGACGGCCGCTTCAGCGGCCCGTGCCGGCCGGGGCCTTGAGCAGCAGGGTGGCCAGCGCGGGGCCGTCCAGTATGTCCAGCCCGTGGCTGCGCGCAAAATCGCGGGCCGCATCGCTCACGGCGCCCAGGGGCGCGAGGTAGGCACCCGAGGCGCCATCCTGCGCCTGGACCGCGGCCTGCAGTTCGCGCAGGGGCTCCACGCCGTGGGTGGCGGCCTTCCAGCGGCGGGCGCCCACCAGCACGGAATGCCCGCCCTTGTCGAGGCGGAAGTCCGCCGCGCCACCGGCCAGCCGCTGGACGGTGTAGCCCTCGGCGAGCCAGGCTCGCTCGAGCCGGTCGGCCAGGGTGCGCCAGGGCAGGGCGCCGGCCTCGTCCAGCGCCGCCTGCAGGCGCGCGGCGCTGGGGGCGTTCCATTGCCGCCAGGCCGCCATGCTGCCCACGCCGACCAGGGGCAGCACGCCCACGGCCGCGAACGGCGCCACGTGCGCCGGCAGCAGCGCCCCGCAGGCCAGGGCGATGGCGCCCGCCGCGAGGAAGCTCACCCACCACGGCGAGCGCAGCAGGATGGCGAAAAGCGAGTTGGGGGCCATCTTCAGTTTCACGGAACGGCAATCCTCATCAAAGGCAAAAAACGAAAAACCGCGGCATTGTCCTGCGGCCCGTGAGGGTGGAGGGCAGGGAATAGACTACCCGGCCCCAAGGAGATTTACCGATATGGCAGTGACTGAACAGGCGCTACTCGCGGCGCTCGCGAGCGTACGCGATCCGCACACGGGCAAGGATTTCGTTTCCACGCGCGCGCTGCGCGACCTGCGCATCGACGGCGGCGCCGTGTCCTTCACCGTGGAACTGGGCTACCCGGCCCGCAGCCTGGAAGCCGCCCTGGCGGGCGAACTGGAGGCCGCGGCGCGTACCGTGGCGGGCGTGGAGCGGGTGTCCGCCACCATCGCCACGCGCATCGTCGCGCACGCGGTCCAGCGCGGCGTGCAGGTGCTGCCGCAGGTGCGCAACATCATCGCCGTCGCCTCTGGCAAGGGCGGGGTGGGCAAGAGCACCACGGCCGCCAACCTCGCCCTCGCGCTGGCATCCGAGGGCGCGCGCGTGGGCGTGCTCGATGCCGACATCTACGGCCCCAGCCAGCCGATGATGCTGGGCATCGCGGACCGGCCGGAGAGCACCGACGGCAAGACCATGGAGCCGCTGCGCAACCATGGCGTGCAGGTGATGTCCATCGGCTTCCTGGTGGAGCCCGACCAGGCCATGATCTGGCGCGGGCCCATGGCCACCCAGGCGCTGGAGCAGTTGCTGCGGCAGACGAACTGGCAGGACCTGGACTATCTGGTCGTGGACATGCCCCCGGGCACCGGCGACATCCAGCTCACCCTCTCGCAGCGCGTGCCCCTCACGGGCGCCGTGATCGTGACCACGCCGCAGGACATCGCGCTGCTCGATGCGCGCAAGGGCATCAAGATGTTCGAGAAGGTGGGCGTGCCCATCCTGGGCGTGGTGGAGAACATGGCCGCCCACGTGTGCAGCCAGTGCGGGCATGTCGAGCACATCTTCGGCGAGGGCGGCGGCCGCCGCATGGCCGAGGAGAACGGAATGGCCTACCTGGGCGCCCTGCCGCTGGACCTGCAGATCCGCCTGCAGGCCGACAGCGGCACCCCCACCGTGGTGGCGGAACCGGACGGCGAGGTGGCGAACATCTACCGCCGGGTGGCGCGCGAGGTGGCCGCGAAGATCGGGGCGCAAGCCAAGGATTTTTCCTCGAAGTTCCCGACCATCGCGGTCAGCAAGGACACCTGAGCCGGAGGCGCCGCTCCCGCGGTACCGCGCAAGCCTCTTCGTTGATGGCAAGTTCAGTAGAAAAAGTCAATTGCTTTTGCTGACTTGATCTATTGACGCGCGTCAATCGCAGCGTTGAAACTCCGCGCTTCCGGTAACTATTTCCGGATTTTTCATTGCGCGGAACATAACAACCTTGCTGAGTAAGGAGCGGGCATGGCGAACACACGACCAGGTTTTCTGGACAAGGAGCGGATCATCGCGGGGCCGGGATTCAACCGGTGGCTGGTGCCGCCGGCCGCGCTGGCCATCCACCTGTGCATCGGCATGGCCTACGGCTTCTCGGTCTTCTGGCTCCCCCTTTCCAAGGCGCTGTCCACCGCAGGTACGGGCGCGACCGCCTGCCCGAAGGACATGAGCTTCTTCGCCGAGCTGTTCGCCACGGGCTGCGACTGGCGCGTGGCCACCCTGGGCTGGATGTACACGCTCTTCTTCGTGTTCCTCGGCTGCTCTGCGGCCATCTGGGGCGGCTGGCTGGAGCGCGCCGGCCCGCGCAAGGCCGGCGTGGTCTCGGCCCTGTGCTGGTGCGGCGGCATGCTGCTGTCGGCGCTGGGCATCTACCTGCACCAGTTCTGGCTCATGATCCTCGGCTCCGGCGTGATCGGGGGCATCGGGCTGGGCCTGGGCTACATCTCGCCGGTGTCCACCCTCATCAAGTGGTTCCCCGACCGCCGCGGCATGGCGACCGGCATGGCCATCATGGGCTTCGGCGGCGGCGCGATGATCGGCTCGCCCCTGGCGGTGGACCTCATGAAGGCCTTTTCCACCCCGACCGATGTCGGCGTGATGCAGACCTTCGTGGTGATGGCGCTGATCTATTTCGTCTTCATGATGGCCGGCGCCCTGGGCTACCGCGTGCCGCCCACGGGCTGGAAGCCGGAAGGCTGGACGCCCCCGCCGCCCTCCGCCAACGCGATGATCACGCAGCGCCACGTGCACGTGAAGCGCGTCTGGGGCATCCCGCAGTTCTGGCTCGTGTGGATCGTGCTGTGCATGAACGTGAGCGCGGGCATCGGCGTGATCGGCATGGCCTCGCCCATGCTGCAGGAAGTCTTCGGCGGCTCGCTCATCAATGTGCCCGCGAAGTTCGGCGAACTCGACAAGGGGCAGCTCGCCGCCATCGCGGCCGTGGCCGGCGGCTTCACCGCGCTGCTGTCGCTGTTCAACATCGGCGGCCGCTTCTTCTGGGCCAGCCTCTCCGACAAGCTCGGCCGCAAGATGACCTACGTGGTGTTCTTCGTGCTGGGCGGCCTGCTGTACGCGAGCATTCCGGGCTCCGCCAGTGCGGGCAGCAAGCTGCTGTTCGTGGGCGCCTTCTGCATCATCCTGTCCATGTACGGCGGCGGCTTCGCCACGGTGCCTGCCTACCTCGCCGACCTGTTCGGCACGCAGTTCGTGGGCGCCATCCACGGCCGCCTGCTCACCGCCTGGGCCACCGCCGGCATCCTGGGCCCGGTCGTGGTGAACTACATGCGCGAGTACCAGCTGGGCCTGGGTATCCCGCGCGAGCAGGTCTACAACCAGACCATGTACATCCTCGTGGGCATGCTGGTGATCGGCCTGATCGCCAACCTGATGGTGCGCCCCCTGGCGGACAAGTGGTTCATGAGCGACGAGGAGCTGGCCCACGAGAAGAAGCTCGCCCACGAGAAGGCCGTGGCAGCCGAGGTGGGCACCGGCGCCGTCGCGGGCGGCGGCACCACCAGCCCGGCGCTGGTCGCCTTCGCCTGGGCCGCCGTGGGCATCCCGCTGGCCTGGGGCATCTACAAGACCCTGGTGAGCGCGGCCAAGTTCTTCCACTGAAGGCGAGGGGGCCGGCATGCTGCCCGGAAGCCTCGCACGGCGGATCCGCGCGGCGGCGCGGGACTTCGCCGCGGTCCACCAGGGCGGTTTCGATCTGCAGCCCGCGTCCGCGGGCCAGCCGCCCGTGCTGCGCTGCGGCGGCCGCGTCCTGAACGGCGACTTCGCGGCCGTCGACCGTTTCACGGCCCAGACCGGCGTGCGCGCCACGGTGTTCGCACGCCAGGGTGACGACTTCGTGCGCATCGCCACGTCGGTGCGCAAGCAGGACGGCGAGCGGGCCGTGGGCACGCTGCTGGACCGCTCCCACCCCGCCTACCGCGCCCTGGCCGCGGGGCGCTCCTATGCCGGCTACGCCACGGTGTTCGGCCGGCAGAACCTCACACGCTACGACCCCGTCCGCGATGCGGCAGGCCAGGTCGTGGGCGTGCTCTATGTCGGGCTGGATGTGAGCGGCATCCCCGCGCTGGGCGCGGCGGCGCGGCTGGCGCTGTCGGTGGTGGTCGCGCAGTACGCGATCGGCGCCGTGGCATGGGCGCTGCTGCCGCCCCTGCAGCCTGCCTGGCTCGCGGTCTCGGTGTTCCTGCCGCCGGTGGTCGCCGCCGTGGTGTATGCCCTCGCGCGGCGCGGCATCACCCGGCCCGTGGCCGAGGGCTGCTCCGCGGCCCAGCGCGTGGCCGCGGGCGACCTCACCACGCAGATGCACGTCGATCGCCGGGACGAGGTGGGCCAGATGCTGCAGGCTATCAACGGCATCGGCGTGGGCCTCACCGGCCTGGTCACGCAGGTGCGCCAGGGGGCCGAGTCGCTGCGGGTGGCCACGCGCGAGATCGCCGAAGGCAATGGCGACCTGGCCTCGCGCACCGAGCGGCAGGCGGGCGAGCTGAACGCCGCGGCTTCGGCGCTGCAGCGGCTCACCGCCACCGTGGCGCAGAACGCCGAGCATGCCCGGCAGGTGAACGGCCTCATGGGCGAAGTCTCGCAGGCCTCGGCGCAGAGCGGCGAGGCCGTGGAACGCGTCGTGCAGACCATGGCCGGCATGCGGGAGGACGCCCACCGCATCCAGGACATCATCGGCATCATCGACGGCATCGCCTTCCAGACCAACATCCTCGCGCTGAACGCGGCCGTCGAGGCCGCGCGCGCGGGCGAGCAGGGCCGGGGTTTCGCGGTGGTGGCGGCGGAGGTGCGCGCGCTCGCGCAGCGCTCTGCCGGCTCCGCGCGGGAAATCCGCACGCTGATCGCGGCCTCGGTGGAGCGGGCGGACGGCGGCAGCGGCCTGGTGGATGCTGCGCGCACCTCCATGCAGGGGATTGCCGGCTCCATCGGCGACGTGACCCGGCTCATCGAGGGCATCGCCGCGGCGAGCAGCGAGCAGAGCCAGGGCATCGAAGGCATCCACGACAGCGTGGGCCGCATCGAGCAGATGACCCAGCAGAACGCGGCCCTGGTCGAGCAGGCCGCGGCGGCGGCGCTGCGCATGCGCGAGCAGGCGGCGGGGCTGGCCGACGCGGCCGCGAAATTCAGGACGCCCGCATGAGCGCGCGGCCCCGTTGCATTGCCGGCGGCCATTCGCCGCGCTGCGATAACCCGGCGCCTGCAAGGGCCTGGGCCTCCGGCGTAGCCTGTGGGCCGTGCGTCCGGCGCGATGCGGGCGGCCGTGCTTCATCCATCCGCGATGATTGCATTCCAAGGAGACCACGATGAGCGAACAGAAAATCGAGTTCTACAAAGGCCCGGCGGGAGGCTGGGGCGCGCTCAACAGCGTGAAGAACACCCTGCTGCGGCAGGACATCCCCCTCAAGGGCGCCAAGACGCTGCTCTCGGCCAACCAGCCCGACGGCTTCGACTGCCCCGGCTGCGCCTGGCCGGACCGCAACCATGCCTCCACCTTCGAGTTCTGCGAGAACGGCGCCAAGGCCGTGGCGGCCGAAGCCACGGCGCGCCGCGCCGGCCCCGAGCTGTTCGCGCGGCACACGGTGGCCGAGCTGGCCGCGCAGAGCGATTTCTGGCTGGAAGACCAGGGCCGGCTCACGCATCCCATGGTGTACGACGCCGCGAGCGACCGCTACGTGCCGATCGCATGGGACGACGCCTTCGCGCTCATCGCCCGGCATTTGAACGCGCTGCCCGACCCCGACCAGGCCATCTTCTACACCTCCGGCCGGGCCAGCAACGAGGCCGCCTTCCTCTACCAGCTGTTCGTGCGCGAATACGGCACGAACAACTTCCCCGACTGCTCCAACATGTGCCACGAGCCCAGCGGCAGCGCCATGCGCCCGCAGATCGGCGTGGGCAAGGGCACGGTCACGCTGCAGGATTTCGAGCAGGCCGACGCGATCTTCATCTTCGGCCAGAACCCCGGCACCAACCACCCGCGCATGCTGGGCGAACTGCGCGAGGCCCACAAGCGCGGCGCGCAGATCGTGAGCTTCAACCCGTTGCGCGAGCGCGGCCTGGAGCGCTTCGCGGATCCGCAGAACAAGATGGAGATGGCCACCCTGGGCTCCACGCCGATCAGCACGCACTACTTCCAGGTGCGCGTGGGCGGCGACCTCGCCGTGGTCAAGGGCATGATGAAGCACCTGGTGGAGGTGGAGGACCGCGAGGGCGGCGTGCTGGACCATGCCTTCATCCGGGAGCACACCACGGGCATCGAGGCGCTGCTGGCTGACCTGCGCGCCGAGTCCTGGGCGCTCATCGAGCAGGAGTCGGGCCTGTCCGAGGCGCAGATCCGCGCCGCCGCCGAGGTCTATCGCCAGGCCCGCAGCGTCATCGCCTGCTGGGGCATGGGCATCACCCAGCACATGCACTCGGTGGCGACGATCCAGATGATCGTCAACTGGCTGCTGCTGCGCGGCAACATCGGCCGCCCCGGCGCAGGGCCGTGCCCCGTGCGCGGGCACAGCAACGTGCAGGGCGACCGCACCATGGGCATCTGGGAAAAGCCCCCGGCCGCGCTGCTGGACCGCCTGCAGGAGGTCTTCGGCTTCGAGCCGCCGCGCGAGCCCGGCGTGGACACGGTGGAGGCCATCCGTGCCATGCTGGACGGCAAGGCGCGCGTTTTCTTCGCGCTGGGCGGCAACTTCGCCGCGGCCACACCGGACACCTACGAGACCTGGAAGGCGCTGCAGCGCTGCGACCTCACGGTGCACGTGACCACCAAGCTCAACCGCAGCCACATCGTGCACGGGCGCGAGGCCCTGATCCTGCCCTGCCTGGGCCGCACCGAGATCGACATGCAGGCCGCCGGCCCGCAGGGCGTGACGGTGGAGGATTCCATGAGCATGGTGCACATCTCCATGGGCATCAACCCGCCCGCATCCGGGCACCTGCTGTCCGAGCCCGCCATCGTCGCGCGGCTGGCCGCGGCCACGCTGGGGGCGCGCAGCCGCGTTCCCTGGCTCTGGATGATCGAGGACTACGCCCGCATCCGCGACAAGATCGAGCAGGTGTTCTCCGACTTCAAGGACTTCAACCAGCGCATCGCCGTGCCGGGCGGCTTCCGCCTGCGCAACACGGCCAGCGAGCGCATCTGGAACACCGAGGCGCACAAGGCCGTCTTCGTGGCCCACCCGGTGCCGCAGGACACGCCGGTGCACCAGGCCCGCGCCCGCACGCGCGACACCGTGGTGTTCACGCTGCTCACCACACGCTCGCACGACCAGTACAACACCACCATCTACGGCCAGGACGACCGCTACCGGGGCGTCTATGGCCAGCGCCGCGTGGTCTTCATCCACCCCGAGGACATCCGCGCGCTGGGGATGAAGGACGGCGACTGGGTCGATATCCAGACCGTGTGGAGCGACGGCCAGGAACGGCGCGCCGACCGCTTCAAGCTGGTGGGCTACGACATCCCGCGCGGCAACCTCGCCGCCTACTACCCCGAGACCAACCCGCTGGTGCCGCTCTCGTCCGTGGCGCTGAACGCGGGCACGCCGACTTCCAAGTCCATTCCCGTCGTGCTGGTGCCCAGTGCTGCCGGGGCCGAGGCCCCGGCAGCGGGCCCGTCCGCCGAAGTGGCGCCTGCCGCCGTCTGAGCCTGCCTTGACCGTTCCGGACGACGATTTCACTGCTGCGCTGCTCGCGGCACTTGCCGAACTCGATGCACCGCAGGGCGTATCCCTGCCGCGCCTCGCCAAGCGCCTGGGGCAGCCCGGCAGCGCCGTGCTGCGCCGCCTGCACCTGCTCGGCGATGCCGTGCTGGGCGGCACGCCGGGGCCGGGATGGGTGCGCGTGGCCCAGGACGGCGACCGCTGGCTGGCCTACCTCACCGAGGCCGGGCGTATGCAGGCGGCCGGCAGGATGGCCGATGCCTGCACCATGCCGGCCGTTGCCGGTGGCCCGGGCCCACGGGGAGGCGAGGATGGCGAGGGCGATAAAGACTGCGAAGTGCCTGCTGCGCCCGTGCCGGAGCCCGTGGTGGCGCGTGCCGTGCAACGCCATGCGGGGGGGGCCGGCAACACGCCGGCCGCTGCGGGGGCGCCGCCTGTGGATGCCCTGGCCTGGCAGGACGATGCCGTGGCGTCGGAAGTCCCCGTCGCCCTGGTCTTCAACGGCCTGTCGCATGCCGTCATGATGGCCACGCCCTCGGACCTGCAGGCCTTCGCGCTGGGTTTCGCGCTCAGCGAGGGGCTGATCGACTCGCCCGCGGACTGCCGCGGCATCGACGTGTTCTCGCGCAACGGCCCGCAGGCCGGCGGCGGGGGCGTGGCCTGCGAGGTACACCTGGAGATCGCCACGCGCTGCTTCGCGCGCCTCAAGGAGCGCCGCCGGGCGCTGGCCGGACGCACGGGCTGCGGCCTGTGCGGCATCGACAGCCTGCAGGCGCTGGACCTCGTGCCCGAGCGCGTCCGCGCGCGCTCCTGGGCCGCGGCGCTGCCGGCCGGCGTGGTGCTGCGCGCGGTGGCCACCATGCCGGCCCTGCAGGTGCTGAACGCCGCCGCGGGCGCCCTGCATGCCGCGGCCTGGGCCACGCCGGAGGGCGAACTCACCGACCTGCTGGAAGACGTGGGGCGCCACAACGCGCTCGACAAGCTGATCGGCCGCCTCGCGCTGCAGGGGCGCTCCGGCGAAGACGGCTTCGTCGTAATGTCCAGCCGCGCCAGCTACGAACTGGTGCGCAAATGCGCCCGGCTCGACATCCCCCTGCTCGCCACCGTCTCCGCACCCACCTCCCTGGCCGTGGACCTGGCGGCGCAGGCCGGTATCGCGCTCTGGGGCCTGTGCCGCCCGCCGCGTGCTGTGCGCTACACCGCCAGCCCCGATTCCTGAACGGCGCGGCACCGGCCGGTCGCACCGCCGGCGCCGGGCCCGGGCATGCGGATTGCCCGAACCGGGGACGGGCTTTGGCGCCGCGCTGGCGCCCCGGTCCGCCTTTCCTTCAGGAGGCACATCCCTTATGGCATCCCCATCTTCCGGCGCCCCCACGCCGTCCCCTTCCAACCCGCAGCCGCCGGGCGGCCAGCCCGGCCGCGATCCGCTCTCCTTCGGCCATTCCGTCGCGGGCGAGGAAGACCCGGGCGCGGCGTTCGACAACGAGACGCCCCAAGCCGGCGCCCCGGCAGGCCCGGTGCCGCGGCCGGGCGCATCCGACCAGCCCGCGGGGCAGGGAGGACGCGATCCGCGCCCGGCCACGCCCCCGCTGGCGCCGGGCGACGAAGCCGCCCCCGGCACGCCCGGTACGGGCGAGAACCTCTGCCCCGCCTGCGGCGGCACGGGCCGGCGCGAAGGCGCGCCCTGCACCGAATGCGCCGGCACCGGACGGGTGACCGTCGGCATCGGCGGCGCCTGAGCGGCGCATCGGCGGCCGTGGCCCCTGTGCCCTTGCGGGCCTTGCAGCGCGTCCCTGCGCGACCGGGTGCCCCGGCGCGGCGGAGGGCTGCCGCGTTTGCGCTAAGGTAGCCGCCCATGACCTCCCTGCCGCCCTTCATCCAGCTGGGCTGGCGCATGCTCCGGCGCGACCTGCGCGCGGGCGGCCTGCGCCTGCTCACCGTCGCCGTGGCCCTGGCCGTCGCGGCCCTCACCTCCGTGGGGTTCTTCTCCGACCGCCTGCAGGGCGGACTGGAGCGGGACGCACTGCAGCTGCTGGGCGGGGACGTGGTCATCGCCAGCGACCAGCCCACGCCCGAGGCCTTCATCGACAAGGCGCGCGCCCTGGGGCTGCGCGGCGTGACCACCATCGGCTTTCCCACGATGGGGCGTGCGGACGATGCCCAGGGCGGCGCCAGCCGGCTCGTGGCCCTCAAGAGCGTGGAGCCCGGCTACCCGCTGCGCGGCAGCCTGCAGACCGCCGATGCGCCGGGTGCGCCCGCGGCGGCCACGCGTGACATCCCGGCGCGCGGCGAGGTCTGGGTCGATCCCGCGCTGCTGGAGTCCCTGGGCCTGAAGCTGGGCGATCCGCTGCTGCTGGGCGACGCCCGCCTGCGCATCGCGCGCACCATCGCCATCGAGCCCGACCGCGGAGCCGGCTTCATGAGCTTCGCGCCGCGCGCCATGGTGAACGCTGCCGACCTGCCCGCCAGCGGCCTCGTGCAACCGGCCAGCCGGCTCACCTACCGCTTCGCCGTGGCCGGGGACGCGCCCGCGGCGGTGAAGGAATACACCGCCTGGGCCGCCCAGGCCGTGCAGGCACCGGGCGTCCATGGCGTGCGGGTCGAATCGCTCGACAGCGGCCGCCCGGAAATGCGCCAGACGCTCGACCGCGCCCGCAAGTTCCTCAGCCTCGTGGCCCTGCTGGCCGCGCTGCTCTCCGCCGTGGCCGTCGCCCTGGCCGCACGCGGCTTCGCGAGCGATCACCTCGACGCCGCCGCGCTGCTGCGCGTGCTCGGGCAGAGCCAGCGCGGCATCGCGGGTGGCTACGTGGTGGAGTTCGCGCTGGTGGGCGTTTTCGCGAGCGCCGTGGGCGTGGCCCTGGGCTATGCGGTGCACCACGTCTTCGTGCTGCTGCTCGCCGGCCTCGTCGAGGCCACCTTGCCCGCACCCAGCCTCTGGCCCGTGGCCTTCGGCTTCGGCATGGGGCTCACCCTGATGATGGCCTTCGGCCTCCCGCCCGTGCTGCAACTGGCCCGCGTGCCGCCGCTGCGCGTCATCCGGCGCGACCTGGGCGCCCTCAAGCCCGCATCGCTCGCCGTGCTCGGCGTGGGCGTGGCCGGCTTCGCCGCGCTGCTGCTGGCCGTGAGCAGCGACCGCAAGCTCGGACTGATCGCCGTGGGCGGCTTCGCGGGCGCGGTGGTGCTGTTCGCGCTGCTGGGCTGGGTGGCCGTCAAGGTGCTGCGCGCCAGCGTCAACGAGGCCACCGCCCCGCGCTGGCTGGTGCTGGCCACGCGCCAGATCGCCGCCCGCCCCGTCTATGCCGTCGTGCAGGTCAGCAGCCTGGCCGTGGGCCTTTTGGCCCTGGTGCTGCTCGTGCTGCTGCGCACCGACCTCATCGACAGCTGGCAGCGCGCCACCCCCGCCGACGCGCCCGACCGCTTCGTCATCAACGTCATGCCCGACCAGGCCGACGCCTTCCAGGCCGCGCTGCGCGACGCGGGCGTGCGCCGCTACGACTGGTTCCCCATGATCCGCGGCCGCCTCGTGGCCATCAACGGCCGCGAGGTGGGCCCGCAGGACTACACCGACGACCGCGCCCAGCGCCTCGTGGACCGCGAATTCAACCTCTCCAACGCCGCGAAGGCGCCGGAGCACAACACCGTGGTGGCCGGCCGCTGGACGGAGGGCGCGGCCGGCGAGATCAGCGTGGAGGACGGCATCGCCGAAACCCTGGGCCTGAAGCTGGGCGACACCCTGCGCTTCGACATCGCCGGCGTGCCCAGCGAGGCGCGCATCACCAGCCTGCGCAAGGTGGACTGGAGCTCCCTGCGCGCCAATTTCTTCGTGATGTACACCACCGACCGCATGCCGCCCGAGCTGCCCGTCACCTACCTGGCGGCCTACCGCGCGCCCACCACGCCCGGCTTCGACAACCACCTGGTGCAGGCCTTCCCCAACATCACCAACGTGGACATGGGCGCCACCCTGGCCCAGGTGCAGCGCGTGCTCGGGCAGGTGGTGCGGGCCGTCGAATTCCTGTTCGGCTTCACGCTCGCCGCCGGCCTTGTCGTGCTTTTCGCGGCCGTCACCGCCACGCGTGAGGAGCGCGCCCGCGAATTCGCCATCATGCGCGCCGTCGGCGCCCGCGCCAGCCTGCTGCGCCAGGTGCAGCGCGCCGAACTCGCCGGCATCGGCCTGCTTGCGGGCTTCCTGGCCAGCACCGTCGCTGTGGCCGTGGGTTGGGCCCTGGCGCGCTATGTGTTCGACTTCCAGTGGACCGCTTCCCCCTGGGTGCCCCTGGCCGGTGCCCTCGCGGGTGCGCTACTCGCCCTGGCTGCGGGGTGGTGGGGCCTGCGCGAAGTGCTGCGGCGGCCGGTGGTGGATACGCTGCGGCGGGCAGCGGAGTGATTGAATCAACAAGTGAGTGAGTCAGAAGAAGGAGGGCAGGGCACGGATCGACCGGATGGGGGCCCGGGACCTGCGGAGGCTTCGGCGAGGCGTGCCATAGTCCGCGGATGACGACGATCGACCCTTCTTCTTCCCAAGACCCGGCCTCCGTTTCCACCCCCGCTCCTACTCCGGCCCCGTCCCCGGCAGCCTCTGTCGAGGCAGCAGAGCAGCCATCTCCTGCCGCCACGCCCTTCCACTGGATCGGCGGCGAACCCGCCGTGCGCACCCTCGTGGACCGCTTCTACGACCTCATGGACCTGGAGCCGGAATACAAGGAACTGCGCGCCGCCCACGGCACCACCCTGGCCGATGCGCGCGACAAGCTGTTCTGGTTCCTCTGCGGCTGGCTCGGCGGGCCCGACCACTACATCGAACGCTTCGGCCACCCGCGCCTGCGCATGCGGCACATGCCGTTTTCCATCGGCATCAAGGAGCGCGACCAGTGGGTGGCGTGCATGGACCAGGCGATGGGGGAGACCGGCGTGCCCGAGGCGCTGCGGATGAGGCTGCGGGAGAGTTTCATGGGGACGGCGGATTGGATGAGGAATCGGGGTGGGTGAGTGCAAACCTGAACCAGTTTTTGAACTTTCGTTCTGCACCCTTTAAATAAAGCCGAGGTCTACCTGGCGACGAATTTAATATGGAATGCTATGCGCCAAACCCAAGCGGAATTCAATAGGGTAGCAAGATGTCTTCTTCGCTCATTCGGGAAATCGCGCGGATGACAAGAGGCCTGAGATCTTCATAGTCCTCAGGTTTTATGGCCGTTTTCCAGCTATAGAGGAAATTCAGGCTTTCTTCAGCCGGTTTGAGCCGTAGGGCTATTGATGTTATGTATGGTATGTCATATTCGGAGTCCCATAGGTCTGCAAGTTGTTCATCCCATGCGTCTGTTGGCTCCGAAGTGCTTCCAATGATGGCGTCGGTAAGCGATATTTTCCTTTGGAAATCATATTCATTTTTTATTTTAATCTCTTCGAGGATGCTAGTGATTTCATCCCTCTGGATGAACGCTCCTGCTTCTAAGGATTTGACGTAAATTGATATATCTTCAACCAGTCCGAGATCTTGATTTTTGCTTCGATTGAACCCTATTTCTAGCCTTCTTGCATAGCGTTTTAACGTTGCTTGAGTGGATGGTTTCAGGTGTATAAGAAGTTCTGCATTGAATTGTTTTGGAAAATTTTTGCGTTTTTTTGATGCTGGTGTGAAGGAGGTATTTTGACTTCCCGGGGCCGTAGCTAGCAGGCTTCTCGAAAAATTGATTATCTTCTCTCTTTCTTGCGTTTCAATATTTGGAAGAATAGAGGTCGAAGCACAGTCCAGACTAAGGAGGGTGATAAGTTCAATGAGAAATTCAGGCACTTGCTAGTCTTTCGCGAGCATTAAGACCTCTTCCCTAGGCTTGGCAACATGAATGCCGAGGAAGCGCAGCGCTTTAAGATTTTGAAGATTCATAATGTCCGGCTTAAGAGGTTGCTGGCCGATGATCTTCAGGATCTTGAAGTCTTGGTCACAATGGCGAGGCATAGAGTACACGTCTATGATCTCAGCTTACTCCATTCTCGTAATGTATATGCTCTTGGATGGCGCTGGAGAATTTGCCAATGAATTGGGAGGATTTTTCTCTTTCGCTCTTGGGGTTGAAATGCCCGTTTTCTATTGACCACTCATAAACAGGCGTGTCAATGGGGTATTTGGTAAGTACTCCACTCAATTTATGTTTGGTTATCCATTCCTCTGCTAAATCACGATCTGAGAATACTGCGGAGGGGAAATTTGAGTTTTCTCCATTAAATATCCAGATGTTTCTTGTCATAGATTCCTTCATTTGAAGTGGCTACAGTTGAATTCTGTTGGTGATTTTTGATATCGATGATTTATTTGAAATTTTTCAATGGCAGGTCTGGCCATGGACTTGTGGTTTTCTATGAATGCATCTTTGTGGCCTCAGCGCACTCACGCTCAACGCTTTGGCTATTGCTCTGTTGGCCGCTGCGGGTTCGGCGTAGGCCAGCACGATGCGCGCTCGCAGTGCCAGGGCCTGAGCGGTCTTGTACCGACACATCCAGCTTTGCAACGTTGGGCGATCAGCCTTGCTCAACTCGATGGCAATTGCATGAGGCCGGGCCATGATGTGCTCTTTGGCTGTGCTGGCCCGTCACGTGCACATAACATGATTGCTGCAGATTCTGATTAAAGCCACTAGGATAGAGCATAGCTTGGTATGCTCAGTTCTATGGGGGAACATATGAAGGAAATACCATCTTCTTTCTGTTTTACATGCCAAAGGATTAATCCTCTTGTCCAGGAATTGGATGATTTAGCTAATCTGTTAAATGTATTTTCATTGTTGAATCTTTGTAGAAATGCTTCTTCTCCATATTTGGCAATTTTAGCGATCAAAAAAGGTGGTATCCAAATGGTGTTGATTTCTCCCTCCCCAGACCAGCCTATGTTTAAAAATTTTTCTATTATTTCTCGTTCATATTTTTCATAATCTGGCAAAACCTTGTCAAGTCTTTTTGTATAACTCAATTCATCAATCCACTCGTAATCGTAAGTAAAGAATTGTTTTATTTCTTCAGGCAAATAAGGGAGAGTGATTTTTGTTTCAGTCATAATCAAAATATTGGCACAATTGTTTCGAATCTGGGGGCTACATCAGGAAAATTCTGTCTTTGGGCTTTAAAGGAGAATGCTGTTTTATTGTTGCCACCTAAGCAGGGCCACAATTTTCTCAAGGCGGAGTTAATTGATTTTTCTATCGCATTTATGCCTGGTATTCTGCTTCCAAAACGGCCGGCCGGGTTATTGTAAAGAGTATCGCTTGCAATATACGCATCTACATCGGAGGCATATGTCCAAGGTGCTCCTGTTTGTCCGCTAAATCCTGATGCAGTACTACCTCTAATTCCAGCTCTTGCGGTAGGGTCAATTTTTTTAATGGCAGGTTCAGCTGCTTTAAGCAGCGCTGTTGTTGCTGCGATAACTTGGGCCCGAGTTGGACAAGGGCTAAGACCTAGTGGATCGGTCCACACGGAAGGAGTCGCATATTCAAATAAATTTGCTCCGCCCAGCAAACCTATTGGGTCTTGACTGGCAAACCGCCCCACCGCCGGATCGTAGTACCGAAACCGGTTGTAGTGCAGCCCCGTCTCTTCGTCGAACTGTTGCCCCTGAAACCGGAATGGCTGCTCGATCAGCGGAGGCGCAGCCGAGCGCATCGGAGGCATGGCATCCGGTCCATGCCCTTGCCGTCGCGGTCCTGCCATTCCGTCGGTGCCCGTCGCCTGGCTCGGCAACGCCCGCAGGGTGGCCTCGCCCCACACTTTGTAATCCGATGCCCAGGCGATATGCCCCTGGGCATCGGTCAGTTCCAGCGGAGCACCGATCTGGTCGCACTGGTACCAGTAGATGCGGCTGTCGCCTGGCTGCTGCGTGCCCTGCACGGTGGCCAGGGGCACGAAGCTGCCCGGCTCGTAGATGAACAGGCTGGCTTTGCCCCCGCGCTGGCTGTGCACCATGAGGTCGCCGTCCCACAGGTAGCGCGTGGTGCCGAAGGCATCGGCCTTGGCCACCCGCCGGCCGAGCGCATCGTAGGCGTAGCGCGTGGCCTGGGTGACGCCGTTGCGGTGGACGGTGGATTCCACCAGTTGGTGGTCGGCATTCCAGCGCAGCTCGGTGGTTTCGTGGTGACCAGCCGTGCGGTTACCACGCGTGCGCTTCGTCACGTTGCCATGCACGTCGTATTCGAAATGCAGGTCCTGGTAGAAGCGCAGGCGGTTGTCGCCGACCACGCCCAGGCCGGACGAAGAAGAGCCGTGTGCTTGTGGTTGCTGCGCGCGCTGCATCTGCGCATCGGTGGCATCCAGCAGGTTGCCCGCAGGATCGAAGGCGAACAGCTCCCGCGGGGCATGGCTGCCCTGGCCGGGCAGCGCAGCGAGGATGCGGCCCACGGGGTCGTAGCGGAACTCCTGGCTGCCGCGCAGGGTGTCGGCCCGGGCGATCAACTGGCCCAGGGCATCGTAGGCATAGGCGCGTTCGAGCCGCACCGTGGTTGCGGAAGAGGAGGCGGACGACGAGCCCACTGCCGCCCGGTGGCGCACCAGCCGCCCGGCCGGGTCGTAGTCGTAGCGGCTGCGCAGCGCGCCCTGGCTGCGCTGGGTCTCGCGGTGCAGGGCATCGCGCTCGATGTCGGTGATGACGGTGCGTGCGCCTGAACCCGCTTCCGTGAGCCCGATCTGGTGCAGGTGGCCCGATCCATAGTGCAGCCAGTCCAGCGCCCGGCCATCGGGCAGGGTGGTGCGGGTGCGGTGGCCCAGTTCGTCGTACTCGTGCGATAGGACGCGTTCCTCGGGCTGACCCTTCTGCCCCGGCAGGGGCTGCAGTGTCTGCACCTCCCGCAGGATCTGCCCGACCGGGTCGTAGTTCCACGCGATCGCGGCGGCCGGGTTGGTCGCCGCCGTCAGGCGGCCGAGCGGGTCGTAGGTGTAGGTGGCTCGGCTGTCTTCGGACGAAGCGTCGCCGTGCGCGCGCTTGCCTACCAAGCGGCCCAGCGCATCGCGCTCCAGATGCGTGACCTTGCCCGGGCCGGCATCGCTGCCTCCGGCCTCGATAACGTGGATGAGTTCACCCGCGGCGTTGTACACGTAGCGCTGCCAGCGCCCGTCGAAGCCGATCTCGTCGGTGAGGTGGTCGGCCGCGTCGTAGAAGAACCGCGTGTGCGCGCCGTTCTCGTTGGTGAGGGCGACGAGCCGTTCGCCCAGGTCGTAGTGGTAGCGCAGCACGCCTCCGCGCGCGTCGGTGCGCTCAGCCGGCTGGCCCGAGCCATGGTAGCGGTAGCGCGTGGTGCCGCCGAGTGGGTCGGTGTAGGCGAGCAACTGGCCTTCGCCGTCCCAGTCGTAGCGGTGGGTGGCGCCCGTGGGTTCGGTCACTTCGCGCAGGCGGCCCTGCGCGTCGTGGCGGTAGCGGGTGGTGTGGCCCAGGGCATCGACGCTCGCGGCCAGGTGGCCCAAGGCGTCGTAGGCATAGCGGCTGGTGCGGCCCGAGCAGTCGGTATAGGCGACGAGCTGGGCGGAGGCGTCCCACTGCAGCCGGCGGGTGCGGCCGGCCGCATCGGTGAGGGCGACCGGCAAGCCCCGGGCGTCATACTGCGTGGCGGTGCTGCGGCCCAGGGGATCGGTGGAGCGGATGCGGTTGCCGCGCGCATCGTACTCGTGGGTCCACGTGTGGCCCAGGGCATCGGTGACGCGCACGGGGCGGTCCTTTGCGCCGCCCTCGGTGCCGTAGTCGATGCGGGTCGCGTGGCCGGCGGCATCCAGGTACAGCGTCAGGTTGCCGCGGCGGTCGAACACGGTGCGCGTCTCGCGGCCCAGGGCATCCACCGCTGCCTCGGGGTGACCGTTGGCGTCGAAGGGCGTCCGGCTCACGTGGCCCAGCGCATCGCGCACGGCCACGATGTCTCGGCGTTCGTCGAAGGCGAAGCCCATGGTGCGGCCCAGCGCATCGTGCATCCAGGTGCGGTGCCGCTCGTAGGTGAACTGGTGGGCCGCGCCGCTGTCGAGGTTGCGCGACACGGTGACGCGGCCCTGCGGGCTCAGCGTGTCGTATTCGTTGTGGTGGCGCGCACCGTCCGCCAGGGTGTAGCCGACGAGCAGGTGCCTGCTCCATTCGAAGCGCCGCACGCCGCCAGCGGCATTGGTGTGGGCCACGAGGTTGGGTGGAGCCAGTTCGCCGCGCGGATCCTGTGCGTCGGGGGCGTAGTGGTAGCGCGCCAGCAGCGTTGCGTCGCCGCCGGCATGCAATGCGTGGACGGCCTCCAGCTGGCCCTGCGGGCTCCAGTCCAGGCGAAACCAGCGGCCCGCGCTGTCGGCGAGGCGGCCGGGGCGCGGCGGCGTGCCGAAGGGGCGGAAGCCTGGGCCGAAGGCGCTCTGGTCGAAGTGCAGCTGGATGCGGTTGCCGTTGCGGTCGCTGAGTGCCCCCAGGGGAAGGCGCCACTGGCCCGCCGCCTGCCGCGTGAAATGGTGGATCTGCCCGTCGGTATGGACGAGTTCCCACGCATTGGGCGCAGTGCGGCGCACCGTGAAGCGTTCGTAGGCCTCGAAATGCTCCTCGCCTTCCTCCAGGCCGGGCAGGCGGACGGCGCGGCCCTGGCCATCGTGGTAGAGCAACTGGTCCGCCTGCAGCCACAGTTCGGTGGCAAGGGGATGGCTCCAGCCCTGGCCGAACCAGCCGTCGGTGCGCGCATCCCCGCTGCGATAGTGGCGCAGCCAGACCACCGGCGTCGGCCCGGCGAGCGAGAAATCTGTCTGCGTCAGGGTTTTCTCGCCCGTGGCGATGACCACGGGCCGCTTGCTCGCGCAAGGGCACTGCGTTGGATTGCCTGCTTCCTTCTTTGATGTCTTGACGTCGGTCTTGTCGTTTTCCCGCTTCTTCGCCGGCCGGGATTTCTTGGTGATGATGGAGATGCCCACGCCCACGGTGCTGCGTGCGAGGATGCCTGCGGCGCGTTTGGCCAGTGCGCGTTTTTCTTCCCGGGACAGGTCGGGGCGCGTGAGTTCGGCCACGAGGCCACCCAGTTCTTCCTTGAGCGCGGCGGCGGTCTGCACTCCGGCTTCCACGCGCTGGCCGACACGGACGCCGGTGGCCGCCCCGGCCATGACCGCCCCCGCGCCGGAACCGCCTGCCGTCACCGGGGTGGCTGCGGTCAAGGCTGCGGTGGCGAGCGCCATGCCGCCATCGACCACCAGCCCGCCGAGTGTTTCCCAGGTGAACAGGTCCTTGAGGCTGGCCAGCACCTCGTCGCCGAATTCCCCGGCGATTTCAGACGCCAGGTCGCCATCCAGTTCCTTGGCGATGTCCCAGGTGTTGGACATCGCGGTTTTCACCGCGCCGAAGCTGGACCAGATCGACGTGGTGCCGACGTCCGTTTCGTGCCGCACTGTCTTGTGGTCTTCGATCCAGACCTGCTTGCCCCAGTTGCCTGTGAAGGTGGCCGGCCCGTCGCGCACCAGGGTGATCACGCCGCCCTTGGACACCTGGGGCGCGTGCCAGCCGTTCATCAGCGCGCTCTCGGCCGTGGCCACATCGGTGCCCGAATGGAAGGTGGAGCCCGCGGGGTTGTCGATGGACCCGCTGTCATTGCGGTAGGGCGCCACGCCAGGGGTGTTGTTGGTGCGGAGGAAGACGAAGTCGTCCGGCTTGAACACTTTCCCCGCAGCGGCCTGCGACACGACCTCCTTGCCGTCTATGTATGTCTTCCCCACGTCAACTTTCCTCTCTGCCTTGTCTGTCGTTTTTCCTATGGCTTATGCCGCCATGCACTCGATGACGCCTGCGCTGCATTGCCCCTGGATGTCCTGGGTGCTGCACAGCGCCTGTCCGATATCCGCCAGCCCGTGGCGGTGCAGGCCTGTGGCCAGGGCCCATTGCACGGCGACCCACGCGGCGCCCAGTTGCCCCAGCAATTCGGCGGGCTGGATGGGGCCGGCACGCCAGCCGTGCCCGCTGTCGGATGCGGACAGGCGGCCCAGCGCCGCGGCCATGTCTTCCTGCCGCCACGAGCTGCCGTCGCTGTCGCTGATGTGCTGCCGGACGTCATGCAGGGGCAGGCCTGCGGCATGGAGCGCTGCTTGTATGGCCTGCTCCAGGGCGCGCCCATCGCCCGCCTGCTGGCTGGGCCAGCGTGGAGAGGCCTCCGGCGCATCGGTGACCGCCGGTGCGTGCAATACGGTGCCGCCGGCGCGCTTCCGCTCGGTTGCGGCGACAGGTTGCAGCAAGAGCGCTGCCGAGGCCTCCCCGGGCACCCATCCGCTGCTGTTGTCCCTGGCGTAGATGCGTTCTGCACGCCAGTCGCGCAGCAGGACATCGTGGTCGCACAGGGAGTCCGCTGCCAGAAGGACGATCTGCGCCGGAGGGCTGTCATGCCGGAGTGCCAGGAAACCATGGGCCAGCGCGCGATGGCAGGTTTCGGCGCCGCCCGCAAATGCCCGGGCGCCGTGCACCGGCAGCCCTGCCTGGCGGCATGCGTCGCCCAGGTCCCGGCTGAATTCCTGCAGCGCCGGGTTGTCTGCGGAGGCCTCGCGCGGGGATGTCACGGAGGGACCCGACGCCCAGGCGGGCAGCGCCAGCAGGTAGAGGGTCGGGACCTGCGGCAGCGTATGCAGATACTCCATCATGGGGCGCCATGCCGCCCGGATGAGCGCGTTCAGGCGCTCGCGCCCCCGGGCCTGGCCAGCCACATCGTCGGCAGGCGCCGTCAACAGCTTGGCGCCATCCACCTCCCGGTAGCGGAATTGCTTGCGCCGTGCGGAGAATGCCACGACGCTGGTCAGCCAGTCGTCCCCCAGGCTGGTGGACAGGGTGGCGTGCTCGATGCGCAGTGCTTGCGCAGGATGTGACGATGGAACCATGAAGACACTCGGCCGGATGAGGGTCAGGCATCGCACGCACGCAGCGTGACGGCACCTTCGGAGGGCAGCAGGCAGCGCCAGACGATGGCGTAGCGCCCCTCGTCCGGTACCACGATGCAGGTGTCCGCTCTCAGCGGAACGATGGATTGCGTATCCAGCATGGCGACGGGCTTGGCGGAAGGCCACATGAGCCGTGCGCTGCCATTCGGTGTGAGCCCCTGCAGGGCGATGGTTTCGCCGGGGGAGGGGGCCTCCGGCCATTGCAGGCGCGGGTCGGCCTGGTTGTGGAAAAGCGGGTTGACATCCCGGGGCGGGCGCGGAGCGCGTTCGCGCTGCCATTGCAGATCGCGGGTCCCCATATGAGGCAGGCGGTGCCCGGAGTTTTCCGGCCAGGGGCCGAACCCGGCAGGCAGCGGGCTGCGGGTGATGTCGGTGGCCGGATGGTCCGGATGTTCCACCCAGGGCAGGGCGATGCGGTGCAGCTCTTCACCGGTACGGCCCCCGGCGTGCCCCATGCCCTGGGGGTTGTAGGGTGTCTCGGAAGCCGGCGCATCCCCCCCGAAGGAAAAGCAGGGGTGGACCGGCACGCGATGCACGCCGCTCACGGGTTCTCCCGCGACACCGCCACCACCTGCCAGCAGGGTTCTGCGCCAGAACCTTGGAGCGCACAGGGTGAGCGCTGCGACCTGCCGGTTGCGCACGACCGCTGCAATGAACCGGTGCTCGGCCTTGCCGGTTTGCGCATACCCGTAGCCGCTGACGATGAAGTCGAATCTCGGCTTGGGCGGGACGATGTCGGACGGGAGCCATTCGATCTCTTCTTCCAGCCGGGGCCCGAGAGCCGTGCGCTGGGCGGGCTCCAATGCCAGGTCTGCCATCCTGGTCATGAGGGGAACATCGCGGAAGCCGAGACTTCCCGTCCCGGAGGACAGCGTGTCCGGCCGGTCCAGCTTCCAGACACCTTTCACGACCAGCAGGCGCCCGAGGTGTCCCTCGGCATTCGCGTGGGGGCGGACTGCCGCTGCAAAGGGTGTCAGGTTCAGAACCTGGCTCATGCAGCAGGCTCCGCACTCTGCGCCTCTGCGATCCAGGCCGACAGGCCGATCACCTGCACCTGGTGCCGGCTCGGAGCATATGCGGACAGTCCGGCCCCTACTGAACTTCTGCACTGCACCGATTGCTCGATGTACAGCGCCTGCCGCATCAGTGTTGCGAGCTGAAGAACGGTCGACCCCAACGCGGCGCCCCCGTCTTCTTGCCGGCGAAGTGCGCGGCCGAAGCGCAGGCGGCGGCTTTGCCCCGGGTCGGCTGCCGCCAGCATCGCCTCGGGCGTCCACTCGGCGTGCTTCGCCTGGTTCGTGACGCCGACGTGTGCGTTCCGCAATGCCTGCAGTACGGACAGGCGCAAGGCTTGCTCGCGTATATCCGGTGGCGCTGCCCTGTCCCGCACTTCGGCAGGCACCTCGCCGAGGAACATCCACAGGGCGTCCAGTTGCGCGGAAGTGGGTTCCGATGTCTGTTGGAGGACGCTCCGGCCCAGGTGGACCAGCCCCTCGGGAAACCCCGCCAGTGCCAGTACGCGCCAGCGCATTCCATCGTCCAGGGAGGCGTCTTCCAGGGCCAGCCGGTGGGTCAGTACAGGGTCGCTCAGCGTTGCGAGACACCATGCCAGCCGCTGCAGGGCAGGGTGCTGCATCCGGGTGCATTGCAGGTAGCCCGACGTCGGGATGAGTTCCAGGCGGCCGCTGGCGGCGACCATGCGCAGGGCGTGCAGCAGTGCGTTCGTGTCCCCGGTGCCGCGTCGGTGGATGCGCGCCGGCAAGTCTGCGGGAGGATGGTTCAGGCGGCACAGCGCGAGCTCGCAGGCCCGCAGCAGGGGGCCATCGGGCAGTTCTGCCGCCAGAGCGGTGATGCGCGGGACACTGGCTGCCATCCCGCACCGGCCGGCCAGTTCCGCGCCCAGTGTCTGCATGGCTTCGGAATCCGAAGCCAGCAGTGCAGCGGTCCGCGCGATGCGGGCAGCATCCCCTTGCCTGGACTGGGGATGGAACCACCATGCATCCCTGAAAGCGGTGCGATGGTGCTCGCCGTATCGGCTGAACCAATGCGCCGCCATGTCGTCTGCTCGCGCGTGGCCATGCATCTCCATGCTGCAGGCCGCGGCGACGTGGACGAGGGCATCGAGGACCGGGCCAGGCGTGCAGGCCGACAACTCCTTGTCCAAGGCTTCCAGGGTGTACTGCCCGAATACCGACAGCGCCCGCACGTTGCGGTCGATCTTGCGGTCCACGGTCTGCAGTGCCAGGAGACGGAAATCTATCGTTCCGGTGATGTGGAGCCGGCGGCGGCGAGCGCGTACTGTTTCCTCAAGGAGCTCTGCGATGAGCTGATCACGGCTGGGCATGAGGACGTTGCGTTCAGTTCAGGTCGATGGACGCGCCTTCGATCCGGTAGGGGCCGATGGAGGACTGCGTGATGGCCTGGGCTTCCAGTACGACGTTTCCCTGTGCGTTGAAACGGAGCACGGAGTCGCCGCAGCGGATTTCGACGGATCCGAGCGCCGTCAGGTCCAGGCGCTGGGCATGGATGCGGAGGGTGCCGGTCGTGGGGTCGAATCCCACTCCCGCGGCCTGGATGCCGCCGGTTTCACCGTGGGAGGTAGCTGCCTCGTCACGCAGCGGGTAGGCGGCCAGGATCAGGGCCGGCTCTTCGCCATCCTGCATGACGGCCACCCGCTGCCCGGGGACGGGCACCGGCAGATGCGTCGCAATTTCCGCGGGAACAGCCTGACCATCGATATCGACGATCGCTGCGCCGCTCGAGTCGATGCGGAGGATTTTCCCGACGCGCATGGGCCCTTGAACGGGCGCGGCAACAGGGGTGTTTCGTTGTGGGATGGCCATGGTGGATGCAATCTGAAGCGAAGCGGCAGGAATGGCCGCCTGAAACGAAGCCGGTGTCAGTCGTTGTCCCGGACCTGCGGGCTGACGGACAGGATCTTGTTCTCGCCGACGAAGGTGATGTCTTTGCCGTTGAGCGTGATGGTTCCGTCCGCTTTGAGCACGAGGCTGCTGCTGCCGACGGTGATCGAGACGCTCTGTGCGTCCATGGTGATGTTGGAGCCACCGCCTCCCGAACCGGATGAGTCCTTGGAGGACGCCACGATGTTCTTCGGTCCGGCTGCTGAGGCTGCACCGCCGCCGCCTCCGCCTCCGCCGCCTCCCACGGTCAGCGTGTACTTCGTTCCGACCGTCGTGGACTGGTCGCTGCCGACCATGGTGGTCTGCGTGCTCCCGACCACGGTGGCCATGACGGCCCCGACGTTGATGTTGTACGCCACGCCCACGTTCTCCATGCGGCCCACGCCCACGTTCTGCATGTAGGCGATGCCGATGGTCTCCGTCTTCATCTTGCCGACCTTGATCGACCAGTTGTTGCCGATCTTGTCTTTCTCGTTGCGGCCGATGCTTTTGCTGCGGTTCTTGCCGATGGAGACGGTCTCATCGATGCCGACGTCTTCCCTGCGGTTGTCTCCGATGGATATCGTTTCGTCGTGGTCCACCCGCTCCTTGCGGTTGGAGTGGATGGTGATGGTCTCGTCGCCATCCACTTCCTCGGTGCGCCAGCCGTGCACCGTGATCTTCTCGTTGCGATCGACCGTCTCGGTCCGGTCCCGGTGGATGGTGTTCGTCTCATCCCGGTCGATCGTCTTGCGCCGGTCCTGGCCCACCCAGTGGTCCTCATCGTTCTCGACTTCGGTGAGCTGGTCCTTCTGCGCATGCAGCCACAGCTGCTCCGCACCTTTCCTGTCCTCGAAGCGGATCGCATTCGCATCGCCCGCGCCGTTCTTCATCCCGTCGCCGAATGCACCGCCCTTGCTGGACTTGGTCTTGATGCCCGACTGCGTGGCATTGCCCGGCAGGCCCCAGGGCGGCATGTTGGCGGCGTTGTAGACGCAGCCCAGGATGATCGGGTAGTCCGGGTCGCCATTGAGGAAGTCCACGATGACTTCCATGCCGATGCGCGGCGTGAACACGGCGCCGAAGCCGGGGCCGGCCCAGCTGGTGGAGACGCGCACCCAGCAGCTGGAGTTCTCGTTCATCGCGCCGATGCGGTCCCAGTGGAACTGCACCTTCACGCGGCCGTACTGGTCGGTCCATATTTCCTCGCCGGGCGGGCCCACTACCACGGCGGTCTGGGGACCGGTGGTGCGCGGGCGCGGAGTGGTCACTTCGGGGCGGTAGGGCACGGAGGTGGGGTGCACCTCCATGCTGAATTTCTGCACGGAGCCGGCCTGCGTCTGCCCGGCGCCGCCCGTGCCCTGGGTGGCCTGCACGTTCTCTTCCAGGTGGTAGTGCACGCGGGTGACGAGGTACTGCCGGTTCTGGTCGCCGCGCGGGTAGTTCTCCAGCACGATGGTGTAGCCTGGGGCGATGCTGCGCTTGTTCAGTTCGGCGTGGGCGCGCTCGCGGGCCGCCATTCCTTCTTCCATGTGCAGCCGCGTGTAAGTCTCTCCGTCGGCGTACTCGGTGTAGCCGCCCGGCCATTCGTAGCGCTCGTAGGCGTCGTGCGCATGGCCCGGGGGCGACTGGCGCATCTCGGAAAGATCGGCGCGCGGCTTGGTGAAGTCGTAGTCGTCCAGGTAGGCGCGGCCGGGCGCGACGCCCTGGCCCATGCGCCAGGCGAAGATGTGCTCGCGGTCGGCGATCGCCGTCTTGCCTGGCGGGTAGAAGGGAATCACGTGCCCACCCGGCAGCGGCGCGTGCGATGCCACCACGTCGTCGGCGAAGACCACCGTATGGCTGCCGCTGGCATGTTCCACGAACCAGTAGATGCCCTCGGATTCGCACAGCCGCGAGACGAACTGGTAGTCGCTCTCGTGGTACTGCACCGTGTAGGGCCGGCTGCGGTAGCCGCGCGTGAGGCGCAGCACGAAGGGCCGGCCGTAGCGCGAGAGCACCTGCGAGACGATGGCCGGCACGTCCATTTCCTGGAAGATGCGGAAATCCGTGCGGCGCGTGGCGAGCCACAGCCACGGCTGCAGGGTGAGCCGGTAGGCGATCTGCGCGGAGGTGTCCTGCCCGCGCAGGCCGAAGCGGGTGACGATGCCGTCCAGGTAGCGGCGGCCCAGGCCTTCGGTTTCGATGGAGACGGTGGCGCCCAGGCCGAGCAGGGCCTTCGGGTCGATGCCCTTGTCCTTCGAGAGCAGGTCGATCTCGAATCCATACAGCGCCGACAGCGCTTCCTCTCCCTGCAGCTGGCGGAACTGCAGGGCCTCTCCCAGGGGTGTCTGAATGGTTACGCGGCGTTGCGTCATGCGGTCAACTGTTTCCAGCCGTTATTTTTGTGGCGCGAATTATGGTGTGGTTCGCTTCGCGAACGCATTCCACCGTCGAGCCAATTGCATCCAATTGTTCGACGTAGTGCCGAGGAAGGCTGCAGTTGCCGGCGGTTCATGCCGCATCGGCATGGAGTCATGGCGATGTCACACGGCCGGCCAACACTGGCGGCTTTCTTTCGTTACCCATCCCACTCCATGTCTCCATATTCCTCTTCCGCTGCGCTGCGCCTGCCCCGGTTTCCGCTGATCGCCCTGTGCGCGATCCCCTCGCTGTTCCTGGCCGCCTGCGGTGGTGGCGGCGGCGACGGCAGCTTCACCAGCAGCAAGCAGGCCACCGCCACGCTGGCCGTGCTGGAAACCACCGACCTGCACTTCAACGTGCGCAGCTATGACTACTTCAAGCTGGCCGAAGACAAGTCGTACGGCTTCGAGCGCACGGCCACCCTCGTGCGCCAGGCCCGCAAGGAATTCCCGAACACGCTGCTGGTGGACAACGGCGACACCATCCAGGGCACGGCCCTGGCGGACTACGAGGCCGTGGTGAAGACCATTCCGTGCAACCAGCAGCTGTCGATGTACAAGGCGATGGGCGCCCTGGGCTTCGACGTGGGCACGCTGGGCAACCACGAATTCAACTATGGCCTGCCGTTCCTGAACCAGGTGCTGGGCGGCGGGATGCAGGTCGATGGCGTGGATTCCAGCGTGAAGTGCGCGGGCGCGGGCTACCCCACGGTGCTCGCCAACGTGTACAGCAGCAAGACCCGCCAGCCGCTGATCCAGCCCTACACGCTGATCGAGAAGACCGTGGTGGCCACCGACGCCGACGGCAAGGAAGTGAAGCTGCCGATCAAGGTCGGCGTGATCGGCTTCACCACGCCGGGCATCATGAACTGGGACAAGCGCTACCTGGACGGCAAGGTCTACACGGAAGGCGCCGTCGAGGCCGCCACCCGATACGTGCCGGAATTGCGCGCCAAGGGTGCCGACGTGGTCGTGGCGCTGCTGCACGGCGGCCTGGACGCCAGCGCCTACACCTCCACCATGGAGAACCCGGGCCTGTACCTGTCCAAGGTGTCGGGCATCGACGCGATGGTGATGGGCCACCAGCACAGCGTGTTCCCCGACACGGCGGCCACGCCGGCCTTCACCCAGGCGGGCGTGGACAACAAGGCCGGCACCATCAACGGCGTGCCCGCGGTGATGGCCAGTTCGTGGGGCAAGGCCCTGGGCGTGGTCCGCCTCGCGCTGAAGTGGGACGGCAAGGCCTGGACGGTGGACAAGAGCGCGTCGAAGAGCGAGCTGCGCAACATCCAGACCGGCAAGGACGCCGCAGGCAAGGCCACGTTCGTGGATGCCGACAGCAGCATCGCGCCGCTGGTCGAAACGCAGCACCAGGCCACCGTCGGCTATGTGAAGACGCCCATCGGCAGCACGGACTTCCGCATGAGCACGCTGTTCGCCGACGTGGGCGATCCGGGCGCGATCCAGATCGTGAACCAGGCGCAGCAGGCCTATGTGTCGGCCTACATCCAGGCCAGCCTGCCGCAGTACAAGAGCCTGCCGGTGCTGTCGGTGAGTGCCCCCTTCAAGTCCGGCTTCCAGGGCGGCGCCGACTACACCGACGTGGCCGTGGGCCCGCTCGCGATCTTCAACGCGGCCGACCTGTACCTCTACCCGAACACCGTGTATGCGGTGAAGGTGAATGGCGCGGACATCAGGAACTGGCTGGAGGCCGCCGCCAGGCGCTTCAACCAGATCGACCCGGCCAGGACCTCCGAGCAGGCGCTGATCAGCACCTTCCCGGGCTACAACTTCGACATGTTCACCACGGCCGATGTGCAGTACGAGATCGACGTCACCCAGGCCGTCGGCAGCCGCATCAAAAACCTGACCTACAAGGGCCAGGCGATCGACCCGGCGCAGGAGTTCGTGATCGCCACGAACAACTACCGCGCGACCAGCGGCAAGAGCTTCATCGACAAGCTGGACGGCTCCGGCACGATCTGGGCGTCGCCCGACGCGAACCGCGACGTGGTGATCGACTACATCCGGAAGAATCCGTCCGTGACGCGCACGGCCAGCGGCAGCGCCAGGAGCTGGCGCTTCACGAAGGTGAAGACCGCCGGCCCGGTGGTGTTCAGCTCCGGCGCCAATGCCCTGTCCGTGGCACAGGCCGCAGGCCTGGCCAACATCTCCGTGCTGGTGGCCGACGACGGCTCGGGCAAGGGCACGTCGAAGTACGCGCTCGACCTGTCGAAGTAGACGACGAGGGCGCCGCCTCCCTGCATCCGTCAGTCGTCCAGCTTCTCGCGCAGCACCTTGCCGGTGGTGGGCTCGATGCGCAGTTCCACCGGCTGGTTGGCGGCGTTGGTGGCCTCGGCCTCCCAGAAGCCGTCGTCGTAGTCGATGTCGCGGATGCGGGTGTATCCCGCCACCTGCAGGGCCTGGCGGACCTGGTCCGCGCTCAGCACCGGCTGGCCGTTGAGCGTGCCGCCATTGCGGCCCACCTGGCTCAGCACTTCCAGCGTAGCGGGGTGCAGCACGAATTCCACCTTCTCTCCCTGCTGGGGGAGCTGGCGCGCCTTCGCTTCCCAGAAGCCGTCGTCCAGCTCCACGTCATAGACGACGGCGTAGCCGGCGGCGCGCAGCCGCTGCGTCACTTGCTCCACCCCGGGCAGGGCACCGCCGATGTCGCTCTTGCGCACGGCGGTGAAGCTGCCGTCGGCATCCTTCACCAGCACGGTGGCGCGGGCGCCGTCGCTGGAGACGGCGCTGGCCGTCCAGTAGCCGTATTGCTTCTGCAGGTCGTGCGGCGCGACGTACTGGTTGCGGGCCATCACATCGACGGCCTCGGCAGCGCTCAGGGCCCAGGCCATGGAGGGCAGGGCGGTGGCGGCTGCGGCGGAGAGGGCGATCGTCACGAGGGTTTTCTTGTTCACGGTGTTTCCTTTCGATGTTGCGATGGTTGGCAGGTGATGGCGGCAGTGTGTGCCGCGGTCCCTAAATCCACCGTGAAGCGCCCGTTCATGGACCGTTTAACGCGGGCCGCAATAATCGGGCGATGACACGACCGACACCCGGCGCTTTCCTGCGGGCCGCTGCTCTTGCCGCGGCGGCGCTCGCGTGCGCGCAGGTTCCCGCCGCCGAGCAGGACGCCGCGCGGCGCGGCGTGCTCGCCGGCCAGCTCAAGCCCCTCAACAGCATCATTGCGGACATCGGGCGCAAGTACGGGGGGCGCGTCATCGAGGTGGAGACCAAGAGGGGACGCCAGGGCGAGCTCCGCTACGAGATCAAGGTCATCGACGCCCGGGGCGAGAAACACGAGGTGCTGGTGGACGCGGCCTCCGGCGCCGTGGTCGCGCGGGAGCGCGAGTGGCCGACGCAGCCCGTTCCGCTGGCGCAGATGGCCCGCTACATCCGGCAGCTGGAGCAAAAGTACGGCGCCCGCGTGGTGAACGCGGAATTCGAGCGCGACGGCCAGGGACAGGCGGTGTACGAGGTCAAGCTTTCGGAGCGGCCCGCCGGCGAAATGAAGCTGCTGCTGGACGTGCGCACGGGCGAGGTGCTGCACCCGCCCGAAGCCGGCGCCGTGCAGCCTCCGCCCAGGTCCATGGCGGTCATGCTCGAATCGCTGCAGCCGAAATTCTCCGGACTGGTGCTGGAGGTGGAACTGGAGACCGACCATCGCCGGCGCCCCTACTACAGTGTCGAACTGCAGCAGCCCAACGGTTTCAAGCTGGAACTGGAAGTGGATGCCGCCACCCTGGAGGTGACGCGGCAGAAGGTGGACGACGACTGATGCGTGTACTGGTGGTGGAAGACGATGAGGCGCTGGCGCGGCAGCTGCGCGAGGCGCTGGAAGCCGCGGGCTTCGCGGTGGACGTGGAGCACGACGGCGAGGCCGCGTCCTTCGCCGGCAGCGTGGAGGCCTACAGCGCCGCGGTGCTGGACCTGGGCCTGCCGCTCAAGGACGGGCTGAGCGTGCTGCACGACTGGCGCGAGGCCGGCTGTGGCTGGCCCGTGCTGGTGCTCACCGCCCGCAACCGCTGGAGCGACAAGCTCGCCGGTTTCAATGCCGGGGCCGACGACTACCTGACCAAGCCGTTCCTGATTGACGAGGTGGTGCTGCGGCTGCGGGCCATGCTGCGCCGTGCGGCCGGGAGCGCCGCCGCGGTGCTGCGCGCGGGCCCGCTGGAGTACGACGTGGTGCAGGGCCGGTTCTCGCTGCACGGGCAGGCGCTGCAGCTCACCGCGCAGGAGCACAAGATCCTGGCGTATTTCATCCACCATCCGGGCAGGCTGCTCACGCGCACCGACATCACCGAGCACGTGTATGCGCGCGACCTCGACCCGGATTCCAACACGCTGGACGTGCTGATCGGCCGCATCCGCCGCAAGCTCGGCGCAGCGCCGCAATTGGTGACCGAGCGCGGCCAGGGTTTCCGGCTCGTGGCCTCCGATGCGCCGGGCTGACGCATGGCGGGGCGGGCCATGAAGGGCGGTGAAGGGCCCGGCCATGCGCCGGAAGCCGCGCTGCCGGCCGCTCCGGTGCCGCCGGCGCGGGGCATGTCCGCATGGGCGCTCCAGGTGGCCCAGTGGCCCATGGCCACGCGCATCGCCCTGCTCGTGCTGATCCCCATGCTGCTGCTGGTGTCCGCGGGTGGGCTGTGGATGCGCGGGCAGATGCACCGCAGCCTGATGGAGGGCTTCGAACAGGTGCTGCGCGACAAGGCCCAGCGCGTGGGCGCGCGTCTGCAGCTGGGCCCGGAGGGGCAACTCCGGGAGGCTGCGGGCGGGGCGGACGAATTCAGTGCCATCTATGCCGGCTGGTACTGGCGGGCCGAGGCCGGCAGCGAGGTGCTGCGTTCGCGTTCGCTCTGGGACATGGGCAGCCTGCCGGCCGCGGCCAGCCCGGTGCCGGGATCGGCGGTGCTGCACCCGGCCACGGGCCCGATGCAGGAGCCCCTGCTGGCGCTCACCGTCCCCATCGCGCTGGGCCAGCCTCCCGTCGCGGTGGCGCTCACCGTGTACGGCCCCGCGGACCAGCTGCAGCGCAGCGTGCGGCAGATCGACCGCAACCTGCTGGTGGCCGGATGCGTGCTCCTGGCCCTGGCCGGCGTGCTGGCCTGGCTGCAGGTGCGCCTGGGGCTGGCGCCGCTGCGCCGGCTGGAGGCGCTGATCGCGACGCTGCGCGAGCCGCAGGGTGCGGGCTCCGATGTGGCGGAGCACCTCGCGGCGCCCACGGGCAGGGACCTGCAGCCCCTGCAGAGCGAGCTGGCCGGCCTGCTGGCGCACAACGCGCACGTGGTGGCCCGTGCGCGGGCCCATGCAGTGGATCTGAACCACGCCCTCAAGAAGCCCCTGGCGCTGCTGAGCGCGCAGGCCAGCGCGCAGCCCCAGGTGGCCAGCAGCGAAGTGCGCCGGCAGGTCGAGGCCATGGCGCAGCTGGTGGACCGCTACCAGGGGCGCACGCTGAGCGATGCCCTGCACGCCCATCCCGGTGCCGGCGCGCCGGCGGTCGATGTGCGCGAATGCGTGGGCCAGGTGCTGCGCATGATGCAGCGCCTGCATGCCGCGCAGGAATTGGACTGGGTACTGGAGGACCGCACCGCGGGCCCGGTGCGGTGGCGCGGTGAGCGGGCGGACCTGGAAGAAGTGCTGGGCAACCTGCTGGACAACGCCGGCAAATGGGCTGCCTCCCGTGTGCGGGTCACGCTGTCGGCCGACCCCGCCGCCGGCCACGGCCGCCTGGGCCTGGACATCGAGGACGACGGCCCCGGCATGACGCCGGAGCAATGGCAGGCGGCAGGCCGGCGCGGCGTGCGGTTCGACGAGTCGGTGCAGGGCAGCGGCCTGGGACTGGCGATCACGGGCCAGATCGCGCAGGCCTACGGCGGCCGGCTGGAGCTCTATCGCAGCGCCGACCTGCGGGGCCTGGGCGTGCGGCTGGAGATGCGCGGCCTGGTCCTGCCTGCAGGCACGCCGGCCGGCTAGCTGGCCGGCGCTGTGCGGCGCCGGCCCGGCTGCAGCAGCACGACCAGCGCGCCGGCACCGCCTTCGGCAGGGCGCGCCTGCACGAACGCCAGGACTTCCTTCTTCTGGACGAGCCAGCGCTGCACGCGGCCCTTGAGCACGGGCGTCTTGCCGGGCGAGCCCAGTCCCTTGCCGTGCACCACGCGCACGCAGCGCAGGCCCGTGCGGTGGGCCAGCCGGATGAATTCTCCCAGGGCCTCGCGCGCCTCGTCGGTGCGCAGGCCGTGCAGGTCCAGCTGGCGCTGGATGCTCCAGTGCCCGGCGCGCAGGCGGTGCGTCACGTCGGTGCCGATGCCGGGGCGGCGGAAGCTGAGCTGGTCGTCCACGTCCAGCAGCGTGCTCACGTCGAACTCGTCGCTGATCGATTCCAGCAGCACGCGCTCTTCGTCGAGTTCGCGCTGCACGGGCTGCGGTTCGGGAGGCTCGGGCAGGTGCCAGCGGCGCTCCTGCGTACCGCGCAGGGCCTGCACCGGGCCGACCGTGTCCTGGAAGAGCATGCGCTCCGCCCGCGCGCGCCGCGCGGCCTCCTGCCGCTCGCGCAGCAGCCGGGCCTCGCGCTCGGCGGCTTCGGCCAGCGCCTTGCGCAGCGGTTGCAGGTCCTGGAGGGAGCGGGCTTTCACGGTCATGGAATGCCGGTTGTATCCGATCTGCCCGCTCGCCTGCGGCGGCGGGCCGAGTAACCGGAAAAGCCGCGCGGACCGGCAGGCCCTCAGACCCAGATGTCGTTGGGCGCCGTGCGTTCGCCGCCGGCGTCGCCGGTGTTGGCCACGCCGCGCGGCTCCACCAGCATCAGCCACACCTCGCCCTGTGCGCTGGGGCGGTGGGGCGTGCCCCGCGGCACGACGAACATGTCTCCGGCCCGCAGGTGCACGGCCGTGTCCGGCAGGTCGATGCGCAGGTGCCCCCGCACCACGATGAAGGCTTCGTCGGTAGCGTCGTGCTGGTGCCAGATGAAATCGCCGTCGATCCTGGCGAGCTTGAACTGGTAATCGTTCATCTCCGCCACGACCCGGGGCTGCCACAGGGCGTCGATGAGGGAGAACTTGTGCGCGAGATCGATGGCGGCAGGGGCCGGCTGCGGGGCGGTGGCGGTGCCGTGTGTGGAGGAGAAGGTCATGGGATTCAGACAGGTGATGGATACGACGCCACAGCTTAGGTAGCGCTCCATCCGCCGTCTTGCACGATCGTGCAACCCGCCGGCCGCTTCCGGATCAGGTTCTCAGCGCCTGCCCTGCATGCGGGCCCAGCGCGCGGGCGGCACGCCGAAGGCCTGTACGAAGTGCCGCGTCATGTGGCTCTGGTCGTGGAAGCCTGCCGCTGCGGCCGCCTCGGCGAGCGGGGTGCCCGCGGCGATCAGGCGCCGCGCCAGGTCGAGGCGCCGCAGCACGAGGTAGCGGTACGGGCTGGTGCCGTAGAGTGCCCGGAAATCGCGCGACAGGCGCCAGCGGTCCTGCCCGCTCGCCTGCTCCAGGTCCGCCAGCGTCAGGGGGCGCGGTGACGGCAACTGGGCGTGCAGGAAATGGCGGGCCCGCTCCGCGGCCTGCCAGTCGCAGGTCCGGCGCCCGCCGGCCGGCCCGGACACCGCGCACAGCGCCTGCGCCAGGTCGAAGAGTGCGTCGTCTTCCTCCAGGGGGGCGAGCGGAGCGTCCATGCGGCGCAGCAGCGCCTCGACGGGGGCCGCCAGCCGCGGGTCGGAGGTGATGCCGCCGGGCACGAACGGCAGCGGCCGGCCGCCGAGCATGGACTGCAGCAGTGCCGGGGGAACGTACACCATGCGGTAGTGGAAGCCGTCGCCGGTGCCGGCGTGGCCGTCGTGCAGCTCGTCCGGGTGCAGCACGAGCGTCTGGCCCGGCAGGCTGTGGCGGTATTCGCTGCGGTAGCGGAAGCTCTGGACGCCCGACAGCGTGCGCCCGATGGCATAGGTATCGTGTCGGTGCGGGGCGTAGCCGTGGCCCTGGAAATACGCTTCGATGCAGGGGATGCGCTCGATGTCGCCTGCCTGCCGGACCCAGTCGCGGGGGGATGGGTGTTGCGTCATCGCGAAGCGTCCGGCTCCAGGTACTCCGCCGCGATGAACTGCGTGGCCTGGGCCGGGTTGAAGTTGTCGTCGCTCACGAACACGATCACGCGGCCGCCGCCGGGCAGGGGCGGACCCCAGGCCATGCCCTCGAGGTTGTCCACGGCATCCAGTCCCGGTCCCGGCATGTCGGCCACGAGGGTCTTGGCGGCCGGGACGTGGTTGCCGGGCTCCAGCCGCTCGAGCGACAGCGTGTCGGTGGCGCTGCGGGTGTCGATGCGGTAGAGGCGTGCGGAGAAGCCGGCCCCGGCACTGTAGGCACGCTCCAGCACCAGCAGGTGGCCGGGGCCGTCCGCCAGGATCTCGCTCACGCCATTGAGCCGGGGGCCCCAGGGAATGCGCCGTTCGCGGGGCACGGCGTCCGGCAGGTAGGCGATCTGCCGCAGCGCGCGCCCGCTGGCGAGGTCGAGGGCGGTGATGCGCAGCGGCCCGCCGGGCGCCTGCCGCGTGGGCAGCGGGCCATCCTGGCGCCAGGCGCCTTCCATGGCCAGCCATGCCGTGCGGCCGTCGGGGGACAGGGCCAGGCCTTCGAGCGTGCGGTTGGGACGGGGGCCGCGCCCGCCACCGGGCTGCGGCTGGAAGCCCGGCGGCAGCGGGACATCCCGCACGGCCGCCCCGTCGGCGCGGCTTTCTCGCAGCGACGGCCCGAAGCCCCGCGCGAAGTCGCCCTCGCTGGTCCAGAGCAGGGTCCGGCCGCCGGGCAGCCAGCGCACGGCCTCGGGATCGACGATCTCTCCGGCGGCCGGGCCGCCGCGGCGGGCCTGCAGGGCGGAAGGGAAGGGCGTGCCGCCCGGCTGGCGCAGCGTGACGGCGCCGGTGAGCCGGGGCGTTTCCAGCGTGTCGGCGCGGTAGTGCAGGCGGGCGGTGTAGAAGCGCGCCGGCTGGTGCGCGGAGCGGTCGTCGCTCAGCAGCACCCACTGGTCGTGCACGGGGTCGTAATCGATGCCGGAAATACCCCCCACCGTGCTGCCGAGGAATTCCGTGCCGGGCGGGAGGCTCGCGGTGCCGATCCAGCGCAGGCGCGCAGCGCCCGGGGCGCTGGGGGACCCGGGCGGCGCGAGCGGCGCGGGCGCGCAGGCCGCGAGCACGGCACCCAGCGCCAGGGCGGCGGCCAGGCGGGCGCCGCGGGCCGCGAGGCCAGGGCCCGGAGGCGGGGATGGGGCCGCGGGTGTCAGATCAGGCCTTCTTCCGCCATGGACAGCGAAGCCCCCGGCGCGACGATGATGTGGTCCAGCACCCGGATGTCCACGAGCCGCAGGGCGTCGGTCAGCGACCGGGTGAGGGTTTCGTCCGCGCGGCTCGGCTGCACCTGGCCGCTGGGGTGGTTGTGCACCAGCACCACGGCGGCGGCATGGTGGTGCAGCGCGCGCACCACCACCTCGCGCGGATAGACGCTGGCCTGGGACAGGGTGCCGCGGAACATCTCTTCCATGGCGATGAGGCCGTTCTGGCTGTCCAGGAAGAGCACGGAGAACACCTCGTGCGGCTTGCCGCCCAGGTGCAGCTGCAGGTAGTCGCGCACGGCGCGCGGCGAGTGGAACAGGTCGCGCTTGGGCAGCGTCTGCACCAGCACGCGGCGCGCCAGCTCCAGCACCGCCACGAGCGACGTGCGCTTGGCCGGGCCCAGGCCCTTGATGCGCTTGAGGTCGTCGGCATCGGCCTGCAGCAGGCCGCCGATGCCGCCGAACCCGCCGCGCAGCGCGCCGGTGGCCGGGTCGGGCAGCGCGGGCGAGAGCAGTTCCTGCGCCATCTGCATCACGCCCTTGCCCACGATGCCCGTGCGCAGGAGGATGGCGAGGAGTTCGGTATCGGAGAGGGAGGAGGGGCCGCGCGCCAGCAGTCGTTCGCGGGGGCGGGCTTCGATGGGCAGAGTCTTGAGAGCCATGGGGTTGCACAGAAGGAAGGACAATCGGGGCAGACACCGTGACCGCGGATGGGCGGCATGGATACTGGGTTTTTATACACCATCCGCAAGCTGACAGGCGCTTTTGTCCATGATTTCCAACGCTTTCCCTTCCGTGCCCATCGTGCAGCCCGGGTCTTTCCTGACCCTGCACTACCGCCTGGCGGGCCCTTCGGGCGATGTCATCAACACGTTCGGCGACAAGCCGGCCACGCTGTCCCTGGGGGCCGGCGAACTCTCGCCCGCGATGGAGCAGCGCCTGATCGGGCTCGCGGAAGGCACCCGCACCACCTTCGAGCTGCCGGCCGGCGAGGCCTTCGGCGAGCGCAACCCCGAGATGCAGCAGTGGGTGGCACGCAGGCTGCTGGCCGAGCTGGGCGATCCCGACGAGCAGTACACCCTCGGCGATGTCGTGCAGTTTCCCACGCCCGACGGCACCGGCAGCTATGCCGGCGTGGTGCTGGAGGTGCGTGACGACGGCGCCGTGCGCTTCGACTTCAACCACCCGCTCGCCGGCCAGCCCGTCACCTTCGAGGTGCAGCTCATCGGAGTGCTCTGACGCCATGGCCATCCAACCCCAGGAAATCGTTCTGGCCGAGCCCCGCGGCTTCTGCGCGGGCGTGGACCGCGCGATCGAGATCGTCGAGAGGGCGCTGCAGAAGTTCGGCGCGCCGATCTACGTGCGCCACGAGATCGTGCACAACACCTACGTGGTCAACGACCTGAAGGCCAAGGGCGCGATCTTCATCGAGGACCTGGCCGAGGTGCCGCCCGGCGCCACCCTGGTGTTCAGCGCGCACGGCGTCAGCAAGGCGGTGCAGGCCGAGGCCGAGGCGCGGGGCTTCAGCATCTTCGATGCCACCTGCCCCCTGGTCACCAAGGTGCACGTGGAAGTGGCCAAGCTCGCGAAGGAAGGCTACGAATTCATCATGATCGGCCACAAGGGCCACCCCGAGGTCGAGGGCACCATGGGCCAGCTGGACCATGGCATCCACCTCGTGGAGGACGTGGAGGACGTGGCCCGCGTGCAGCCGGCGCAGACCGCGAAGCTGGCCGTGGTCACGCAGACCACGCTGTCGGTGGACGACGCGGCCGAGATCACCGCCGCCGTGCGCGCGCGCTTCCCGCAGGTGCGCGAACCCAAGCAGCAGGACATCTGCTATGCCACGCAGAACCGCCAGGACGCGGTGAAGGTGCTGTCCGGCCAGGTCGATCTCGTCATCGTGGTGGGCAGCCCCACCAGCTCCAACAGCAACCGGCTGCGCGAACTGGCCGTGCGGCTGGGCACGCCCTCCTACATGGTGGACAGCGCCGAGGAACTGCGGCCGGAGTGGTTCGATGGCGTGGCCCGCGTCGGCCTCACGGCGGGCGCGTCGGCCCCCGAGGTGCTGGTGCAGCAGGTGATCGACCGCATCCGGGCGCTGGGCGCGGTGTCGCTGCGCCGGATGGACGGCATCGAGGAGACCGTGAAATTCCCGCTGCCCAAGGGCCTGAAGATCGACGCGGCCACCGGCCTGGAGATCTCCCAGCGCACGCCCGAGACGGGGGCGGGGCGGTCCTGAGCCGCGTCCCGCACGGCCCGTTCCGTGGCGTGCGCACGCCACAGCCGGGCCAAATCCCTACGCCGCCGGGCATTGAATCCCCCATCGCGGGTAGGACTTCTTACAATTTGAGTCCGATTCACTCCGAGGGAGCCTTCACTCCCTGTCTATGGAAATAGCAATACTTTTCGCCCTCATCCTTCTCAATGGCTTGTTCGCCATGTCCGAGCTGGCGCTGGTTTCCGCGCGCAAGACCCGGTTGCAGAAGCTGATCGATGAGGGCGATACCGGCGCCATCGCCGCCATGAAGCTCGGCGAAGACCCGACGCGCTTCCTCTCCACCATCCAGATCGGCATCACCTCGATCGGCGTGCTCAACGGCATCGTCGGCGAGGCCGCCCTCGCGGCGCCGCTGGGCGAATGGCTGCTGTCGGTGGGCATGCCCGAGAAGGCCGCCGGCTACACGGCGACGGGCCTGGTGGTGGTCTTCATCACCTACTTCTCCATCGTCGTGGGCGAACTGGTGCCCAAGCGCCTGGGCCAGAGCTACCCCGAAACGCTGGCGCGCCTGGTGGCCCGCCCCATCAACTGGCTGGCGCTCGCCACCAAGCCGTTCGTGCGGCTGCTGTCGGTGTCCACCCAGGCCCTGCTGCGGCTGCTGGGCGTGAAGGAGAACACCGCCAGCGCCGTGACCGAGGCCGAGATCCATGCCGTGCTGGCCGAGGGCACGAGTGCGGGCGTGATCGAATCCCACGAGCACCAGATGGTGCGCAACGTGTTCCGACTGGACGACCGCCAGATCGGCTCGCTCATGGTGCCGCGCGCCGACGTGGTGGTGCTCGACGTGGAAGACTCCTTCGAGGAGAACCTGCAGCGCATCGAGGCCTCCGACCATGGCCGCTTTCCCGTGGTGCGCGGCGGCATGGAGAACGTGCTGGGCGTGCTCAACGCCCGCCAGTGGCTCTCGCGCTCGCTGCGCGAGGACGTGCGCGACCTCGCGGCCCAGCCGCTGCAGTCGGCCCTCTACGTGCCCGAGACCATCACCGGCATGGAGCTGCTCGACAACTTCCGCCAGTCCGACCTGCAGATGGCCTTCGTGATCGACGAGTACGGCGAGGTGCAGGGCATCGTCACGCTGCGCGACCTGATCGAGGCGATCACGGGTGAATTCCACGCGCGCGACCCGGAAACCTCCTGGGCCGTGCAGCGCGAGGACGGCAGCTGGCTGCTCGACGGCCACATTCCCGTGCCTGAACTCAAGGACCGCCTGGGCCTGGACACCGTGCCCGAGGAAGAGCGTGGCCGCTACCACACGCTCAGCGGCATGGTGATGCTGCTGACCGGCAAGCTGCCCAAGGTGACCGACACCGTGCAGTGGGAAGACTGGCAGTTCGAGGTGGTGGACATGGACGGCAAGACCATCGACAAGGTGCTCGCCAGCCCGCTGCCCTCGGTCGAGATCGCGCAGCCCCAGGGCGCGGCGATGGCCGACTGATCCCTCAGCTCCAGAGGTCGAGCGGCGGGTCCGCCGCCACCGCACGCAGGATGTCGGTGCGCGAGATGAAGCCGGCGAGCGTGCCGTGCTCGTCCGTCACCGGCAGCCCGGGCAGGCCCGTGTCCAGCAGCACCCCCGCCACGCGGCGCAGTTCCGTGTCCGGAGCCACCGTGGGCACGGGGCTCACCATGACCTCCGACACCGGCCGGCGCGCGAGGTCGATCGCGGCCTTCACGCTGCCGGGCTCCGGCAGCAGGTCGAGCGGCGCCATGTCGGCGCGCAGCAGCAACCCCACCACGTGTCCCTGCGCATCCACCACGGGCGCCTGCGCGACGTGGTACTCGGCCAGGGTCTGCCAGGCGTCGTTCACGCGCACGCCGGGCGGCACGGAAAGGGATCCGGAGGTCATCACGTCCCGCACGCGGGTCAGCGGCTGGCGCGCCTGCTGCGGCCCCTGCTCCGTCTGCGCATAGGCGCTCACGGCCACCTGCGCCCGCAGGTTGACCGGGGCCGCCGGCGCGGCGTCCTGGGCGGGCGGTTCCGGTTCGCGGTCGGACACGTCGGGCCCGCGGGTGCGCAACGCCTGCGGGCGCTGCACGCGGCGCACGGGCGATACCTGGTCCAGCTGCTCGGGGCCGCCGCGGTACATCTGGCCCGAGGGGCCGAACACGAAGAACATGGGACGCATCTCCTGCCGAAGGCCGGCCGCATCGCGCGGCCCGTGCCATGTTATCGGCACCCGGCGCCGAAGGCACAGGGCGGGCATGGCGGGCGAGTGTGCATACACTGTCAGGTTTCGCCTCCGAAACCCGGGGCGCCGTTCCACCGCATTTCTCCTGGTGTCCGCTTCATGATCGACCGTTCCGCCATTGCCTCCGCGCGGCAGCGCCTGGCCGCCCATACCGATTTCCTCCGCACCACGCCGCTCATGCGCCTTTCCGGACGCTCGGCGGGCCTGGGCTGCGCGGAGGTCTGGCTCAAGCTGGAGCACCTGCAGGTGGGCGGCAGCTTCAAGGCCCGCGGCATGCTCAACCGCCTGCTGGCCCAGCCGCTGCCAGACAGCGGCGTGATCGTGGCCTCGGGAGGCAATGCCGGCATCGCCACCGCCGCCGCTGCGCGCTCGCTGGGCACGCGCTGCGAGGTATTCGTGCCCGAGGTGTCGCCCGAAGCCAAGCGCGCCCGACTGCGCGCCCTGGGGGCGCAGGTCGTCGTGGCCGGCCCGACCTACGCCGAGGCGCTGCAGGCCTGCCTGGAGCGCCAGCGCGAGACGGGCGCGCTGCTCACCCATGCCTACGACCAGCCCGAAGTGGTGGCCGGTGCCGGCACCCTGGCGCTGGAGATGGAAGAGCAGGCCCGGCGCCTGCCCGACAGCGTGCTCGTGAGCGTGGGCGGCGGCGGCCTGATCGGCGGCATCGCCGCCTGGTGCGAGGGTCGCGCCCGCGTGGTCGCCCTGGAGCCCGAGGGGGCCCCCACGCTGCACAGTGCGCGCGCCGCGGGCATGCCCGTGGATGTGGCGGTGGGCGGCATCGCGGCCGATTCGCTCGGCGCCAAGCGCATCGGCGACATCGCCTGGCAGGTGTCGCAGCGCCATGTGCAGGAGTCGCTGCTGGTGTCCGACGACGCCATCCGCGCGGCGCAGCAGTGGCTGTGGCACGAACTCAAGCTGGCGGTGGAGCCGGCGGCGGCGCTGGGCATCGCGGCCCTGCAGAGCGGCGTGTACCGCCCCCGGCCCGACGAGACCGTGGGCCTGGTGCTCTGCGGCGCCAACTGCGACCCGGCCACCGTGGCCTGAGAGCCCGGGCCCGCCGGGCGGGGGAGGGGCCGTAAAATCGCCGGCTATGCTCGACATCCTCCTCCTTCGCAAAGACCTCGATTCCGCCATCGCGCGGCTGGAAACCCGCAAGAAGCCCCAGGCTTTCCTCCAGGTGGAGGCCTTCCAGTCCCTCGAGTCCGAGCGCAAGACGCTGCAGACGCGCACCGAGGAGCTGCAGTCGCGCCGCAACCAGCTCTCCAGGCAGGTCGGCCAGCTCAAGGCCAGGGGCGAGAACGCCGACGCCGTGATGGCCGAAGTGGGCGGCCTGAAGGCCGAGCTGGAGAGCTCCGCCGCCCGCCTGGAGCAGATCCAGGCCGAACTGCACACGCTGCTGGTGGCCGTGCCCAACCTGCCGCACGAGAGCGTGCCCGTGGGCAGCGACGAATCCGGCAACGTGGAAGTGCGCCGCTGGAGCCCGGACGGCCAGGATCCGAAACCGCTCGGCTTCCCCGCGAAAGACCATGTGGACCTGGGCGAGCCCCTGGGCCTGGATTTCGACATGGGCGTGAAGCTCTCGGGCTCGCGCTTCACCGTGATGAAGGGGCCGATCGCCCGCCTGCACCGCGCGCTCGCCCAGTTCATGCTGGACGTGCAGACGCGCGAGCACGGCTACACCGAGTGCTACGTGCCCTACGTGGTGAACGCCGATTCGCTGCGCGGCACGGGCCAGCTGCCCAAGTTCGAGGGCGACCTGTTCGCCGCGAAGAAGGGCGGCCAGGACGGCGAGCCCGTGCCCGACAACGCGGCGCTCTACCTGATCCCGACCAGCGAGGTGCCGCTCACGAACTTCGTGCGCGACCAGGTCGTGCCCGAAGCCGAACTGCCCATCCGCCTCACGGCCCACACGCCGTGCTTTCGCTCCGAGGCCGGCAGCTACGGCCGCGACACGCGCGGCATGATCCGCCAGCACCAGTTCGACAAGGTCGAGATGGTGCAGATCACCCACCCGGACCGCAGCTACGAGGCCCTGGAAGAGATGACCGGCCATGCCGAAGCCGTGCTGCAGAAGCTCGGCCTGCCGTACCGCGTCGTGTCGCTCTGCACGGGCGACATGGGTTTCGGCGCCGCCAAGACCTACGACCTGGAAGTCTGGCTGCCCGCGCAGAACACCTACCGCGAGATCAGCTCCGTGAGCAACTGCGAGGCCTTCCAGGCACGCCGCCTGCAGGCGCGCTTCAAGAACGCCCAGGGCAAGAACGAGCTCGTGCACACCCTGAACGGCTCGGGCCTCGCCGTGGGCCGCACGCTGGTGGCCGTGCTGGAGAACTACCAGCAGGCCGACGGCAGCGTGGCGGTGCCGGAAGCCCTGCGGCCGTACCTGGGCGGGGACAGCGTGCTGCGGTAAACCGCGTCGCCCGGCGGGCGCGAAGGCAATGGTCTAATGCGGTGCTGATCCTGGCCCCGCTCCCGGCAACACACTCATGCGCAGCATCTTCCACCTGGCCTACAACGTTCGCGATCTGGACGAAGCCCGACGCTTCTACGGACAGGTCCTCGGCTGCTCCGAAGGGCGCAGCACCGACACCTGGGTCGATTTCGACTTTTTCGGCCACCAGCTGTCCCTGCACCTGGGCGAGCCATTCGCCACGGCGCGCACGGGCCATGTGGGCGATGTCCTGGTGCCGATGCCCCACCTGGGCCTGGTGCTGGAGCTGCCTGACTGGCAGGCCATGGCGGAGCGCCTCCAGGCCGCAGGCACGGCATTCGTGCTGGAGCCCCAGGTTCGCTTCGAAGGCCAGCCTGGCGAGCAATGGACGATGTTCTTCATGGACCCCTTCGGCAATCCCATCGAGATGAAGGGCTTCCGCAGTCTCGACGATCTGTACAAGACCGCCTGAGCCGTCCCGTGCTGGGAAGATGGGGCGAGCTGCGTGCGTTGGGCGTTGTGCCTTGCAAACTTCCTGCTACAATCGCAGGCTTCGACACGAATGCAGGAGAGGTGGCAGAGTGGTCGAATGTACCTGACTCGAAATCAGGCGTAGTGGCAACACTACCGTGGGTTCGAATCCCACCCTCTCCGCCAATGAACAAAGCCCTTGAATGATTTCAAGGGCTTTTTTCTTGGGCGCTGCGCAGCTTCGGGCCAGCCGATGTCTATCCTGCGAGCTGTGGCGCGGTGCTCATCAGCGGCAGGGGCCTGCCTCCGGCGGGCGCCCCGCCATCTTCCGGGCCCGCACGTTCTCCAGGAACGTTTCCGCCGGCATGGGCCGGCCATGCAGCCAGCCCTGCTGGGACGGGCAGCGGTTGGCCTGCAGGAAATCGGATTGTTCCTGCGTCTCGACGCCTTCGGCCACCACGTGCAGCCCGAGGTGGGAGCCCATCGACAGGATCGAGCAGACGATGCCGACGCTGGCCGTGTCGCCGGGCAGGCCGTTGATGAAGCTGCGATCGATCTTGATCTCGTAGAGCGGCAGCTGCCGCAAATAGGCGAGGCTCGAGAAGCCCGTGCCGAAATCGTCGATCGAGAACCGCACGCCCAGTTCGACCAGTTCCGCGAGGCGTTCCGCCGCATGGTTCACGTCGGTGATCAGCAGGCCTTCCGTGATCTCGAGGATCAGCCCGGACGCGCGGGCACCGGTCGTCGCCAATGCGTGGCGGACTTCATCGACGAAGCCCGGATGCTTGAATTGCGCCGGGCTGATGTTGATGGCCAGGGTCAGCGAGGGATCTTCGCGGTGGAGGTCGGCGAGGATCCTGCAGCCGGTCTTCAGCACCCAGGCGCCCAGCTCGATGATGAGGCCGGAGGCTTCCGCCAGGGCGATGAACTGGTCCGGCGGCACCATGCCGCGCTCGGGATGCCGCCACCGCAGCAGCGCCTCGCCCCCTGTCAGCTGGCTGCGGGCATCGCGCTGGGGCTGTACCTGCAGGAACAGCTGCTCCGAGCCGATGGCCGCATGCAGGTCCTGCTCCAGCGCCAGGCGTTCGTGGAAACCCGCCAGCATGTTCTCCTCGAAGAACACGGGATGGTTGCCGCCCTGCGTCTTGGACCGGCGCAGGGCGAGTTGCGCTTCGCGCAGCGCATCGAGTCCGCTGGCCGTATCGGCGTGGATGAGGCTGATGCCCGCACTGGCGCGGATGCTCAGGGAGCCCTGGCCCACGTTGAACGGCGCGGCCAGGCTGTGGAGCAGCTTGGCGGCGACACCTTCCACCAGGTGGCGGGCATCGTGGTCGATACGGCCTTCCGTGCGCAGCACCACGACGAATTCGTCGCCTCCGGTGCGTGCCAGGGTGTCCCCACGCCGCAGGACGCGCTTCAGCCGCCGCGCGGTTTCGCAGAGCACTTCGTCGCCGATCTGGGTGCCACGGGCCACGTTGAGCAGCTTGAACTGGTCGATGTCCAGGCAGATGACGCCCGTCGGCCCTGCGCCGCCTGCCACCAGGCTCTGCTCCGATGCCAATTGTCCGAGCAGGTGCCGGCGATCCATCAGGCCCGTCAGGGCATCCCGCTGCTGTGTTGCCACGACGGCCGGAAGGCCGGCATTTTCCCGGGATTCCGGGGTGTCTTCGTCCGGGCTGGTGATGCCGGTTTCGGCGATGGCGATCCCGCCCTTGCCAGCCTGCTTGACGGCATACATCGCCGCATCGGCGGCATGGATCAGCGTCTTGACGCTGGTGGCGTGTGCCGGGTAGCTGGCCACGCCGACGCTCGCACCGACCCGGGCCGATTCCCCGTTGGGCAGCACGAACGGCATCCTGAAGCTGTCGATCAGTTGCCGCGCCAGGTCCGACACGCTGGGGTGGAGCGCGTCCACGCCCGCGATGATCACCACCAGTTCGTCGCCGCCCAGCCGGCCGATGACGTCGCAGGTGCGCTGGAAGAGCATGCGCAGCCGCTGGGCGGCTTCGACCAGCACCGCATCCCCGGCGGCGTGGCCCCAGCGGTCGTTGACGGACTTGAACCCGTCGAGATCGATGAACATCAGCGTGACGTCGCCCGGGTCATGGCCCGGGTGGACGGCATGGATGTGCTGTCCGAGCAGGGTTTCGATATAGGAGCGGCTCTTGAGTCCCGTCAGCGCATCGTGCTCCGCTCGGTACCGCGCGGCGCTCTCCTGGTTCTTGCGCCGGGTGATGTCGTAGAGCACGCCCTCGACGTACTGTTCCGCGGCATCGGCGGTTTCCATGCACGACACCATGCAGTGGACCCATACCTTGGTGCCGTCCGGGCGGATCAGTTCGAGATCTTCGGCTTCCGGCTCCCGGGAGGTGCGGGCCCTTTCGATCAATTGCAGCAACTGGGCCGAGCTGACGAAGAAGGCGGAGATGAAGTCCCCGGCATGGGCACCGGTCCCCTGTCCGGCCTGCAGGTCGAGCAACCGCTCGAAGGCCGGGTTCGCGTGCAGCAGCTGTCCGGCCGGCGAGAGGATGAAGATGCCGGCGCTGGTCGAGTCGAATATGCCCCGGTAGCGTGCTTCCAGCGTGGAGATTTCCTCTCGCATGCCGCGTTCGCGTTCGAGTGCGTCCTGCTGCAGTTCCAGCAGGCGGTTGACCGCGGTGGTGACGATGCCCACTTCATCGACGGCATGGCGCGGGTTGATCGATATGCGGCGGGCCGTGCCGGGCATGATCATGGCCAGCTCTGCCGCCAGCCGGTGCATGGGCTGGGACAGCATGCGCCGGGCCAGCATGCTGAACACGCCCAGCACGCCGGCCAGCAGCACGGTGATCGCCGCGACCAGCTGGACCGCCTGCCAGCCCGCCTCGGCATTCATCCGCTGGTAGTTCAGCCAGACCTGCAGGTCGCCGATTTGCCCTTCGCGCCTGAAGGGCGACATCAGGGGCGACTGAAAAGTCGGCTTCTCCGGTGCATTTCCGTCGGTGGCGCCCGGGCCGGCATCGGGGTTGGCCTTCGCCGCCATCGTGACGCCGGCGGCATCGCGGACGCCCACGCGGGCGACCGAAGGATGGTGGGCCAGGCCGTCCAGCAGTTCCTTGAGCAATACCTCGTCCCGCGCATACACCCCGACCGCCATCGTCTGCTGTACGGCCGCGGCGATGGCACGCGCGGAGGCTTGGGAGTTTTCCAGGTAGTGCGACTTGGCGCTGAGGTACAGGGCGATGGCCACGAGGGCCGCCATCACGCCTGCCACGCTCACGACCGCCCACTGGAAGCGGCGATGGAGGCTTTTACTGCGCATGGGGGACTGGGCGGTGGTGGGAAGACACGTGCAGGATCACGGAAGGTGCATGACCACCCGCACCGAGTTGTCCTGTGGGGGGCGGGTGACGTAGCCGATGGCCGAGGGATCATTGCGCAGGCGCTGCAGCATGGCCGCGTCGTCCTCGGCCGTCTGCGGCGGCCGGACCTGGCCGGTGAAATGCAGGCGAGCCCAGTAGCTGTTGATGCGCGCGATGTCCATGCCGGTCAGCAACTGGTAGAACTCGGCACGCGCCGGGCCGTCGCGTTTCTGGTCCAGAGGGGTGGCCGCGCTGCCATCGGGGAAGGCGCGGGTCCTGCCGGTGTAGATGGCCACCAGTTCGTTCTGGTTCACGGAGAGCAATGGACTCTGCGCGGACACCACCACGTAGAGGGGGGCAGAAGCCACGGTGAAATGCAGCGCATGGACCGCCAGCGCGATGGCGGCCAGCATGCGCGGGAGTTTCGGGCGTGCGCGTGGCATCACTGGCCCCACACGAAATCGACCAGCAGGGACACCAGGTTGCCTTTGGCGGCCTGCCCGTCGTGGTTGCGCCAGCCTGCTCCGCCGTTCGGCCGGACGTGGAATCGATCGACCTGGAACTTGAGCGCGGCATTCGATGCGAAATCCCATCGAAGACCCACGCCGAACGTGCTCTGATCGAAGCGGTACTGGTTGGCCGCGTAGGTGGCGTAACCTGCCAGCATCTGGGCCTGCCGGGCCGCGGCGGGTCCCGCCACGGGCGCCAGCGAGGAGGCCACGTCGGGAGTGGCCAAGGCCGCCTCTCGCGGCTTCACCCGGCTGGCGAGGGCGTAATAGGTGACCGTGTCCTTGCGCCACGCGGCGCTGGCATAGGCCCGGTAGGCATCCAGCATGCTCCCGGGAATGCTCAGCCGGCTGCCTTCCGCCACGAAGGTCCAGGGGCCGCTGTCGTACTGGGTGGCGAGCGCCAGGTAGCTGGTCGCGCCGCCGGTCCAGAGCCTGTCGCGCAGCGGTGTGACCGCCTCCCGCACCCCGGGCAGGGGAGACTGCTGTAGGCTGTCCACGCCCTGGCGCAACGCCGCATAGTCCGGGCCCATATCCAGGTTCACCCGGGACTGCAGGTAGCTGAGTTTCAGCAGCAGCCCGCCCGCTTCCCGCGACAGCCCGATGGCCAGGATGTCGTCCGCTTTCGCCGGCCGGTGGGATCGGCCACCGTCGGTGGTGCTGGTTCTCATCGTGCCGGCGGTGGCGCGCAGGCGCCACGACGAACTGCCCGTATCCCAGCGCTGCTCCACGTCCAGGCCATCGATGGCCACGACCGGCGCGAAGGCATAGAAGTCGGTCGGCGGTCGCGCCCAGGTGAACGCATAGCCGACGTTGCGGCTCTCGGAATACAGGAACAGGTCCGGGCTGACCCGGCCCATGCGCAGGCGGGTATTCGCCCACGGCCGGTAGCCGACGTAGGCCTGCTCGATCGCCTCGCCGGAGAACGCACCCTTGGCCCTGTGCAGCAGGACGCCCTGGGCTGCGGCCTCCCAGCCGCTGCTGTGGTTCCAGTCGATTTGCGCGCCCAGCCTGGAATCCGTCGTGGCGCTGAGGTCTGCCTCGGCGCCTTTCTGCGCGGTGCTGCGGATCAGCCCCCAATGCGGAGCACCGGTCTTGTTGACCACGCCCACGGTGCCGAAGCCGCTGAGGGAGAGACTGTTTTCCGTGGTCTCCTGGGCCAGGAGGGGCATGGCCGAGCCCAGCGTGAGCGCCAGGGCGACCCAGGAGATTCTGCGCACAGAACGGGCTCCGGGATGCGGAGCTGTCTTCGACCGACCCGTCGGAGGGAAAGTGGTTGTTCTAGTGATCAAGATGGTTTGCGAGCCAGGAAATCCCGAATCCTCCGAGAATGGCACGAATAATTATATTTATCATTATTTGTTTGATTTTCAGCAAAAGCGCATGGATCAATTACAAACAAATTGTACTTCTTGACGCATTTTTGCCATTGAAAAAGATATTTTTGCAATTTTTGTTTGTTGTCTTTTGGAAAATATGTCACCGAACATCCCGAGGGCATGTAGGACGCCGAGGCGGAGTTCACTCGGCGGCGCCATGCTGGTAGAGTGCATGCAACGCGCCGGCCTTTGTCCGGCGCGCCCGAACAATGGAGCAGTGAAGCTCCCACCGATCGTCCAGGTCGGTGGGAGCTTTTTTTTTGGAGGGCAGGGCGTATGCCAAAAGGACAATCGGCCCACTGGCGGGTGGGGGTGCTTTTCTCCACCACGGGCGTCACCGCCGCGGTCGAGCGGACGCAGCGGGCGGCCACGCTGCTGGCGATCGACCAGATCAATGCGGCGGGCGGGGTGCTGGGGCGCAGCATCGAGCCCATCGTCCACGACCCGGGCTCCCAGCCGCGGCGCTACCGCGAACTGGCCGAGCGCCTGTGCGACGTGGATGGCGTAACCGTGATCTTCGGCGGGTACATGTCCAGCACGCGCAAGGCGATGCTGCCGGTGGTGGAGGCGCACCGCGCACTGCTGTTCTACCCGACGCTCTACGAAGGCTTCGAATACTCGCCCCACTGCGTCTATACCGGCGCCGCGCCCAACCAGAACTCGGTGCAGCTGGTGCGGTACCTCGCGCGCCACTATGGCAAGCGGGTGTTCCTGGTGGGTTCCGACTACGTCTATCCCTATGAATCCAACCGCATCATCGCGGACCTGTTCAGGCAGTCGGGTGGCAAGGTGCTCGACGAGATGTACGTTCCGCTGCGGGTGGCGGACATCGACATGGGAAAGGTGCTGCGGCGCATCCAGGCCGCCCGGCCCGACGTGGTCTATTCCACCGTGGTGGGCGACGGCATCGCCCGTTTCTACGAGGCGTACCGGGAGGCCGGCTTCGACACCCGCACCCACCCGATCGCCAGCCAGTCGACCCAGGAGGCCGAGGTGGCGCAGATGGCGCCCGGCGTGGCCGAAGGCTGCATCACCGCGGCACCGTACTTCTCGACCCTGCAGTCGGAGGCCAACCTGCGCTTCGTGGAGGCCTACCGGACGCGCTACGGGGCGGACATGCCGATCACGGCATGCACCGAGGCGGCGTATTTCCAGGTGTATTTGTATGCGCAGACGCTGGCCCGTTCGGGAGGCGACCGCATGAACCAGCTGCTGCCGCACCTGCACCAGCACGCATTCGATGCGCCCCAGGGCGTGGTCCGCATCGATGGCGACAACCACCATACCTACCTCTGGCCGCGCGTGGCGCGCGTCGATGCGCAGGGCCAGTTCCAGGTGGTGGACGACCCCGGCTTGCAGGTCAGGCCCGACCCCTACATGATTGACAACCGGCTCGATCCGCTTGAGCGGAGACTGGCCTGACAGCAGGAGGCAGGATGTCTGTTGCCAAGTTGCGCGAACTGCTCGAGCTGAAGGTGGTGGTCGTGCATCCGCCCGACGAGGAGGGCGCGGCCCTGATCGGGCACATGCGGCGCATCGGCTGCCTGGTCAGTTCGGTGTGGCCCATGCCTACGGCCCCGGCCAACAACACCGACGTGCTGTTCCTGCTGATCGACGGCGAGGAGAGGGCGGCCACGACGGCATTCCTCAAGGCCCTGCCGCAGCCGCGGCCGACGGTGATCGCGATCGTCAACTACGAGGATCCCGGCACGCTGCAGATGGTGCTGGAGAGCGGGGCCCTGGCGGTGGTGCAGAAGCCGATCAAGCCGCTGGGCCTGCTGGCCACGCTGGTGACCGCGCGCAGCCTCTGGACCGAGCGCCAGGCGCTGGCCAAGGAAAACCGCAAGCTGCGCCGCAAGATCCTGAGCGACCAGACCATCAGCCGCGCCAAGACCATCCTGATGGTGACCCGGCAACTGGACGAGGCGGCGGCCTACCAGACGATCCGGGAGCAGGCCATGGCCAAGCGGGTGCCGATGGACGACATCGCGAATTCGATCATCCACATGGAATCGCTATTGAAATCTTCCGCATGAGCCGATATAAATACGGCACCGCATCGCAATTTGAATTGACGGTGTGGTGACTGCGGCATCCCCTGTTCACAGGCCATGACGCGGTTGGTCCGGCAAGCGGTCAACGCTTGCCAGGCCCAGGCAATGAAGCCTCCCGGAGCGGTTCATCCCGCGCCTGGAGGTTTTTTTTTGCCTGCGCCCGACAGTGCTGTCGGCTGGTTCTGCTTCGTCCCGGTTCATCAATCCGGCGGTGCGCTCCATGCCTGCGCCGCCCTGTCAACAAGGATCCGCCATGCCGAACACGACACGCCGTCGTCTCCTCGCCTCTTCCGCCGCCACCGCGGCCGCGCTCGCAACGCCCGCCTGGATGCGCTCCGCCCAGGCCGCCGAGACCATCAAGGTCGGTGCCCTGTATTCCCAGACCGGAGGCCTCTCCATCGTGGAGAAGATGCTCGCCAACGGCGTGCTGATGGCCGTGGCCGAAATCAACGCCGCCGGCGGCGTGATGGGCCGCAAGGTCGAAGTGGTGGTGGAAGACGGTGCATCCGACCCGAAGATCTTCAACGAGAAGGCCTCCAAGCTGGTGGTGCGCGACCGCATCTCCACGGTGTTCGGCTGCCACACCTCCGCGAGCCGCAAGGCGGTGCTGCCGGTGTTCGAACGCCGCAATGCGATGCTGTTCTACCAGACGCACTACGAAGGCTTCGAGTGCTCCAAGAACGTGGTGTACAGCGGCGCCGTGGCCAACCAGCAGCTGGGCAACTACATCCCGTGGATGGTCAACAAGCTGGGCAAGAAGAAGATCTTCATCGTCGGCTCCAACTATGTCTATCCCCGCGAGATGGCCAAGGTCAGCAAGAAGCTGATCGAGCAGGCGGGCGCGCAATGGGTGGGCGACGAATACCTCGAGCTCGGCCACTCCGAGTGGGCCAGCATGGTGCGCAAGATCAAGGAGTCGGGGGCCGATGCCGTGCTGTCCAACGTGGTGGGCGACTCGATCATCGCCTTCTACCGCGAATACAAGAACCAGGGGATGTCGCAGGCCGCCGTGCCGATCTGCGCCACCGTGACCGGCGAGATCGAGATCGCCGCGATGGGGGCCGAATACGCCGCCGGCAGCTACACGTCCGTGCCGTATTTCATGTCGATCGACACGCCGGCCAACAAGTCGTTCGTGGAGCGCTACCGCAAGTTCGTCAACGATCCGAAGGCCGTGACCTACCACTCGCTGGAGGCGGCGTACTTCCAGGTGTTCCTGTGGAAGCAGGCGGTCGAGGCCGGCAAGTCCGCGACGGCCGATGCGATCCGCGCCCACATCGGCGGCCAGTCGTACGACGCGCCCGGCGGCAAGGTGCTGATCGACCCGGAGAGCCTGCATGCCTGGGTCACGCCGCGCATCGGCCAGTGGCAGGCCGACGGGCAGAGCAAGGTGGTGGATGCCGCGCCGAAGCCCGTGCGGCCGCTGCCGTATTTCGCCTACGGCGAGACCGATACCAACCTGATGTGCACCACCAAGGGTGCGGTGAACGTCAAGTCCTGAGCTCCCGGGCGCCCTGCGGCCGCGCCACCCGGCGCGGCGGCGCCCGCCATCCTTCCATGGGAACCATATGCTGGATGTCTTCTTCATCGGCCTGAGCGTGGGCGCGATATTGCTGCTGGTGGCGCTGGGGCTGGTCATCACCTACGGCGCCATGGGCGTGATCAACATGGCCCACGGGGAAATGATCATGGTGGGCGCCTACACCGCCGTTCTCGCGCAGATCTGGCTCGGCTGGGGGCTGGTCGCCTCGATCCCGCTGGCCTTCGCCAGCGCCGCGCTGCTGGGCCTGCTGATCGAGCGCTGCGTGGTGCGCAGGCTCTACGGACGCCTGCCCGACACGCTGCTGGCGACCTGGGGCGTGGCGATCCTGGTGCAGCAGGCGGTGCGGCTCGAAGGGGGGCTGAGCTTTTTCGGCATTCACGTGCAGGGCCTGGGGCCCGGGCTGCAGAACCTGCCGGTGCCGGAGATGCTGCAGGGTGTCGTGCAGGTGGGCGGGGTGGCCATCAACGCCTACCGCGCATTCATCGTGGCGAGCACCGCCGTGCTCACGCTCGGCACCTGGTTCCTCCTCTACCGCACCACCATCGGCATGCAGGTGCGCGCGATCATCCGCAACCCGCGCATGGCCGCTGCGTGCGGCATCGATGTGCAGCGCGTCAACGCCTGGACCTTCGCCTTCGGCGCGGGCCTGGCGGGTGTCGCCGGGGTGCTGGTGGCGGGCTTCAAGACCGTCTCGCCCGACATGGGCACCACCCTGGTGGTGGACGGCTTCCTCGTCGTGGTGGCGGGCGGCCTGGGCAGCCTGCTGGGCGCGGTGGTGACCGCCGGCGTGCTGGGCGAGGTCAACGGCGTGATCGCCACGCTGTCCAACGACATCGTGGGACGGGCCGTGGTCTTCGGCCTGGTGATCCTGCTCATCGTCGTGCGGCCGCAGGGGCTTTTCTCTTTCAAAGGGCGCTGAATCCATGACTGCCTCCTTCGACCGGCGCGCGACCCTCGCCGCCTACGGTGCCTTCCTCCTGCTCGTGGCCCTGGCCCCGCTGGTGCTCGATGCCTTCTGGCTCAACCGCATCGCCAAGTACCTGGTATACGGCATGCTGGGCGTGGCCATCGCCCTGGGCTGGGGCTATGCCGGCATCCTCAACCTGGGGCAGGGCCTGTTCTTCGGGCTGGGCGCGTACATGCTCGCCATGGCCCTGAAGCTCGCGAGCCCCGCCAGCCAGCAGCCGGGGGCGCACGGCCCGGTGCCCGATTTCATGCTGTCCAACGCCGAGCCCGGCGCCGTCGTCGATCTGTGCTGCATCAACCGCGGCGCGTTCCTGTGGCAGCCGTTCCAGCACCAGGGCTTCGGCCTGGCGATGGGGCTGCTGCTGCCGATGGCGGTCGCCTTCCTGCTGGGCGTGGTGGCGTTCCGCAAGCGGATCGCCGGCGTCTTCGTCTCGATCATCACGCTCGCGGTGGTGCTGCTGGTGCGCCTGCTGCTGGTCGATGCACAGCCGCTCACCAATGGCTTCAACGGCCTGACCGACCTGGCCTGGCTGCGCATCGGCGGACTGGAGTTCGATCCGTTCGGCCTGCCGGCCTACTACCTCGTCGCGGGCACCCTGGCGGTGGTCCTGGTGGGCACCCGGCTGCTGGTGGCCACCCGCGCGGGCCTGATCCTGAAGGCCGCGGGCGAAGACCCGCAGCGCGCCCGCTACCTGGGCTTCGACGTGGCGCACTACCAGACCTTCTTCTTCACGCTGTCGGCCGGCATCGCCGCCGTGGCCGGCATGCTCTACGTGGTGGTGGCCGAGTTCGCCTCGCCCAGCTTCATGGACCTGGCGTTCTCCATCAGCATGGTGGTGTGGGCCGCGGTGGGCGGCCGGTCGTCCCTGCTGGGGGCCTGCCTGGGCGCCATCCTGATCAACCTGCTGGAGGCCACGGCCAGCGAGACGCCGGCCCTGGTGGAGGCATGGAAGGTGGTCGTGGGACTGGTCTTCGTGCTGGTGGTGCTGTATCTGCCCAAGGGCATCGCGGGCTGGGGGCACGACCTGCTGGCACGCCGCCGCGGCCCTGCCGCGCGCGCCGCGAAAGCCCCGCAGGCCGCGGAGCCCGCGCCCGTTCTTCCCGCCCGGGAGGCCGCATGACACAGGTCGCACTGCAATTGGACGACATCGGCGTGCGCTTCGGCGGCTTCAAGGCCGTGGACGGCGTATCGCTCACCGTGCACGAAGGCGAGCTGCGGGTCCTGCTGGGCGCCAACGGTGCCGGCAAGACCACGCTGATGGACCTCGTCTCCGGCAAGACGGCCAGCACCCAGGGCCGCATCCGGCTGTACGGCCGCGACATCACGCACTGGCCCGAGTACCGGGTGGCGCGCGCCGGCATCGGCCGCAAGTTCCAGATTCCCAGCGTGTTCCGGGAGCTGAGCGTGCGCGACAACCTGCGCGTGGCCAGCTGCCGCGAGCGCTCGATCCTGCGCAACCTGCGCTTTCGCTTCGGCGGCGCGGCCGAGGCGCAGATCGACGAGATCCTGGCACTGACCGGCCTGGAGGCCGAGCAGCACCTGCAGGCCGCATTCCTGAGCCACGGGCAGACGCAGTGGCTGGAGCTGGGCCTCTTGATCGCCCAGAAGCCGCAGGTGCTGCTGCTCGACGAGCCCACGGCGGGCATGACGCAGGCCGAGACGCTGCGCACCTCGCAAATCCTCAAGGCCCTGCGCGGCCGCCACACCATCCTGGTGGTGGAGCACGACATGGCTTTCGTGCGCGAGATCGCCGAGCGCATCACCGTGCTGCACCTGGGCAAGGTGCTGGCCGAGGGCGACGTGGAGGCCATCGAACGCGATCCCCGGGTGCGCGAGGCGTACCTGGGTTCACACGGGATCAGCACGCCATGCTAGAACTGAAGAACGTCCACAGCTATTACGGGCGCAGCCATGCGCTGCACGGCATCGACCTGCGGGTACCGGCCGGCCAGGTCACGGCCGTGCTCGGGCGCAACGGCATGGGCAAGACCACGCTGCTGCGCACCCTGGTCGGCAGCCTGGTGCACAGCACGGGATCCATCCTGCTGGACGGCGCCGACATCGCCGCGCAGCCCACCCACCTGCGTGCGCGCGCCGGCATCGCCTACGTGCCGCAGGGTCGCGAGATCATTCCCGATTTCACCGTGCGTCAGAACATCCTGATGGGCGCCTTCGCGCGCCAGGGGCCGCGCGAGGTGCCGCCGCTGGCGCTGGAGCTGTTTCCCTACCTGGCCGCGAACCTCGACCGCCCCGGCGGCGTGCTCTCCGGCGGCCAGCAGCAGCAGCTGGCCATCGCCCGGGCGCTCGCCGCCGCACCCAAGGTGATGCTGCTCGATGAGCCGAACGAAGGCATCCAGCCCTCGGTCGTGCAGGAGATCGAGGCCGCCATCGTGCGCCTGAATGCCGAGCTGGGCATGACCATGGTGCTGGTGGAGCAGAACATCGGTTTCGCCCGCCGCGTGGCCAGCAGCTTCGCCATGCTGGAGAAGGGCGCGATCGCGGTCGCCGGCCCGGTCGCCGACCTGACCGATGCGGTGGTCGATCGCTACATGACCATCTGAGCCGGCTCCGCACCCCCTCCCGCTTTTCCTCCGTTTTCCATCCACAGGAGCCCTTTCATGGTCCCTTCACCCTTTACCGCCGCCGCCGTCCAGTTCGAACCGGTCCTGAATGCCAAGGAACGCAATGTGCAGGCCCTGCTCGCCCTGGTGGAAGAGGCCGCCGCGGCCGGGGCGCGCCTGGTCGTCACGCCCGAGATGGGCACCACCGGCTACTGCTGGCACGACCGCGACGAGGTGGCACCGGTGGTCGAGCCGATCCCGGGCCCCACCACCGAACGCTTCGCCGCGCTGGCCCGCGCGCGCGATTGCCACATCGTCGTCGGCATGCCGGAGGTGGACCCGTCCACCCACCTCTACTACAACAGCGCGGTGCTGATCGGCCCCGGCGGCGTCGTCGGCGTGCACCGCAAGAGCCATTCGTACATCTCCGAGCCGAAATGGGCCGCCCCCGGCGACCTGGGCCACGCGGTGTTCGATACGCCGCTGGGCCGCATCGCCCTGCTGGTCTGCATGGACATCCACTTCATCGAGACGGCGCGGCTGGGCGCGCTGGGCGGCGCCGACGTGATCTGCCACATCAGCAACTGGCTGGCCGAGCGCACGCCGGCCCCGTACTGGATCACTCGCGCGGCCGAGAACGGCTGCTACCTGGTCGAGAGCAATCGCTGGGGCCTGGAGCGCACCGTGCAGTTCAGCGGCGGCAGTTGCGTGATCGCGCCCGATGGCGAAATCCTGGCCGCGGTCGATGACGGCGACGGCATCTGCTACGCGCAGATCGACCCGGCCCGCAGCCGTGCCCGCGAGTTCCTGGGCGAGCCGGTGATCGCGCAGCGCCAGCCGGCGCACTATCCCGCGCTGATGACCAACACCTTCCTGTGGAACCCGTCGGATTTCTTCCGCCTCTATGGGCACCGCCCGCTGCCGCCGGGCCGGCAATCGGTGGTTTCGGTGGCCCAGTGCGCGCCGCAGCCGGAGGCCGGCGACAACCTGGCCGCCATCGCCCACTGGGCCGAAGAAGCCCGGCAGCGCGACGGGGCGGAACTGGTGGTGTTCCCCGAACGGGCCCTGACGGGGCTGCACGACCCCGCCCGGAGCGCCGTGCCGGCCGACGGCGAGACCGTGGATGCGGTCGTGCACATCGCGATGCGGCTCGGCCTCTACCTGGTGGTGGGTTTTGCCGAACGCGATGGCGACAGGCTCTACAACAGCGCGGTGCTGGCCGGGCCCGAAGGGCGCATCGGCATCTATCGCCAGCTGCACCTGACGCAGCAGGACCGTTCCTGGGCCACGCCCGGCGAGCGCTGGGCGGTGCACGACACGCCGCTCGGCCGCCTGGGCCTGCTCATCGGCCACGACGCGAGCTTTCCGGAGGCGGGCCGCGTGCTGGCGCTCGAGGGGTGCGACATCATCGCCTGCCCCGCGGCGCAGGGCGGGCGATTCACCGGCGCGCATGCGGGCTCCGCGGTGCGGCAGAACTACCCGATCCCCACCGGCAGCGATCCGCTCCACTGGCACCTCTACCGTGCACGCGCCGGCGAGAACAACGTCTATCTGGCGTTCGCCAACACGCCCGATGGCGGGCGCAGCGGCGTCTTCGGCCCCGACAGTTTCGAGTTCCCGCGGCAGGAAAAGCTGGTGTGGGAGCCGGAAGGCGTCGCCAGCCTGTCCATCGACACCCGCTCCGCCGAGGGCAGCCGCTACCCGACCAGCGTGGTGCGCCGCAAGGACCTGGTGCTGATGCGCCTGCCGCACCATTACAAGCCGCTCGTCACGGCCAGCGAGTAGATCGATCGTCCACGCCGCTCCCGCGCGGTTCAGGGCCCGGCCGCCGCGCGTTCGAATCCGTACAGGGCTTCCGGATTCCGGACGAGGACGGTGTGCCGCGCGGAGGCGTCGGGCAGCCAGCGCGGCAGCAGGTCCATGAGTTCGGCGTCGTCGGGCTTCGCCGTCTCCGTGGCGTGCGGCCAGTCGGAACCCCACAGCAACCGGTCCGGGTGTTCCGCCGCGAGGCGCCGCACATACGGGTCCAGCCCGTCGTACCGGCCGTGCCGGGTCGCGATGTAGGCGCCCGATAGCTTCAGCCATCCGGTGCCGCTGCCCAGCAGCCGGTGGATGCAGTCGAAGGTCTGCAGGGCGAGTTCCGGGTGCTCCATCAACCGGCCGAAGTGGTCGATGACCACGGGCACGCCGAGCCCCTGCAGCCGGGGCGCCAGGGCGATGAGGTCACCCTGCGGCACATGGATCTGCACATGCCACCCCAGCGGTGCGATGGCTTGCGCGACGGGTTCCAGCATCGCGGCCGTCGTCGCCCCGTGCTGCACCAGGTTGAAGCGCACGCCGCGGACGCCGGCCTCGTGCATGCGGGCGAGCGTGCCGGGCGCCACGCGGTCATCGACCACGGCGACGCCACGGGCGTTCCCGCCGCTGCCGGCCAGGGCCGCCAGCATCAGCCGGTTGTCCAGGCCGTAGGTGGAGGGCTGGACGAGGACATACCTCGACATGCCCAGCCGCGCCTGGAGCCGGCGGTAGTGCGCAAGCGTCGCTTCCGGGGGCGTCACCACGGCTCCCGGGACGGGCTGGGCCGCATCGCTGAAAAAGTGCATGTGGCAATCGCAGGTTCCGGGGGGAACCGCGAAGCCCGGGCGGCCTGTGCCGGCACTGAATGGACAGGGCAGCGGCGGTTCGGAAGGCAGCATGGCGTGAAGTTCCGGGGACGGATCGCGGGCGCGGGCGATGCTCACGGACGCGGCGCGGCCGGCCTGCCGCTGCGTGCATGCCAGAAGTCGTAATCCTGCCGGAGTTCGGCGGCCGCGGCCTCCAGTGTGGAATGGGCTTCCAGGTCCAGCGACATGTCGGCGATCTTGCTGCGGACTTCCGGGTCTTGCAGCGTTTTCAGGAGCGCTGCGTTGAATCTGGCCGCGAGGGCCGCAGGCAGGGCCTTGGGCCCGAAGAAGGCGTTGAAGCTGGAGATGGTCATGTGCGGAATGCCCTGCTCCTCGAACGTGGGCACGTCGGGGAACAGCGGGGACCTTTTGTCCCCGGTGATGGCCAGCGCACGTACTTTCCGGCCCTTGGCCAGTTGCACGGCTTCGGGCGATCCGGTCACGCCGGCAGGGAGCTGGCCACCGATGAGCAGCGGCATCAACTGGGCGGAGCCCGGGAAAGGCACCTGCTCGAACGGGGCCCCTGCCTTCGCGCCGATGGCCGTCCCCATCAGCTCGGGCATGCCGCCCAGGACCGGCACGCCGAAGCTGCGCAACTCGGGCCGGCTCCTGGCGAGCTGCATGAAGTCGGCCAGGTTCCTGGCGGGGCTCGCGAGCGGCACCTGGAACACCCACTGGAAGCGGGTCACCGTGCCCAGGGCCTGGAAGTCGCGGACGGCGTCGTAGTTCGCCCCGGGGGTGATGAGCGGAGCGACCACCAGCGAGTGGTCCAGCGCGAACAGCAGGGTCGCGCCGTCGGGCGCGGCATTCTTCACCACGTTGGAGCCGATGAGGCCGCTGGCGCCGGGCCGGTTGTCGATGATCACCGGCTGCCCCAGTTCCCTGGACAGGCCCGGCCCCAGGATGCGCGCCACGGCATCCGTCGCGCCGCCGGCGGCGAAGGGCACGACGATCCTGATGGGCTGTTTGAATTCCTGCGCGGCGGCGAGCCCGCAGGCCCCGGCCGCTGCGGCCGCGATGATCCAGCGACGTACTGTGTCCATGGTGTCTCCTGTGGTTTGGTCGATCACTGCCTGGCTCAGTCCAGCCGGGTGCCGGTGTCCTGGACCACCTTGCTCCAGCGGGCGCCTTCCTGCTTCATGTAGTCGGCATACTGCTTCGCGGTTCCGCCGAGCACCGTGGAGCCTTGCTCCGCCAGCTTCCTGCGCAGGTCCTGGTCCGCGAGCGTGGCCTGCAGTGCGGACGCCAGCTTCGCGATGACCTCGGGTGGAGTGCCGCGCGGGGCCATGAGGCCCTG